>NZ_WQGG01000013.1:0-157505 GCF_013034565.1 Ruegeria sp. HKCCA5491 | reverse complement strand
TGGGTCCAACAGAGTCTCGAACAAGCCGCCGCAAGGTGGCTTTTGTCGTTCTGGAACTATCCCGCTGTAAGCACTTTGGAATCACCCCGCGTGGGAAATCCTGCACTGACCGCCACAATTGCAAAGTATTTCACCAGAACCAATACCCGATCAAATCGCCAAAACGAATATCTATCCAACGGATTGTCTCAAAGCCGATCGTAAAAGCGATTTCTGATGTTCTTGCTATACGCCGTCGCGCTCGTGGCAACGGTTTATGACGCATTTGTCGTTGCCGAAAAATTTACCCAATGTTTAGGTAAAAACGAATTAACTTTTTGATTTAAAGCACAAAAAAGACACGCCGAGCCCACGTACTCCGCAACCCTTCTTTCTAGTTTCAACCCAGACCGCAACTGGAATTGGAGATGTCGTTATGTCGGGATTGGGTATTTCGCCGCGCTTAAGTCTACGAGGGTTTCGTGCAAGGATATTGGTGGTTTTTCTGGTCTTTGGTGCCTTGTTTTCTGGCACGGCTTTTCAGGCCGCTGCCAATACCCAAAATTTGTATATCGTCGGCAACGATCGGGGTGGATACTTGCACGACCGGTTGATCGAATTGAAGAACTTACAGCGGAACCGGGTCTTGGTTGAAATACGTGGCCGGGTCTGTTTTTCAACATGTACGATGTTTCTTGGGTTGCCGGGCGCCTGTGTCGATCCCGATACTATGTTTGGCTTTCACGGACCATCGCGAAGTGGTCGCAAACTTCCAAAGGAAGATTTCGAATATTTTAGCCGCGTCATGGCGGGCTATTATCCCGAACCGTTGAAGTCATGGTTCATGAACAAGGCCCGAAACCGCATCAGTGGTGTGTATAAAGTCAAAGGGGCTGAGCTTATTCGAATGGGGATATCCCCTTGTAGAGAGGCTTGAACGGTCCTTGCTTGCCCATTGGTGTGCGGGCGGCTATCACTCACAAGCCGGAGCGACTATCGGCCAAGCTCGCAAGTCTGTGCACTAAAGGTTAAAGGGAATGCTGCAATAGTGCTGTCTTCGTTGCTCAAACGATTTAATCAACCAGCGGCCTTTTCGACGCCTGATCCGGATGCCCCGATTTGCATAATCGGGGACGTCCACGGGTGCATTGCCCAGTTGGAAAAAATGCTCTCCCAAGTTCCGCAGGACCACCGCGTCATACTTGTAGGGGACTATGTAGACAGGGGAGAGCACAGCGCCGAGGTGCTGCGTCTAGTCAGTGAGCGTTCGGAATTTACCTGTCTCATGGGAAATCACGAGCAGATGTTGCTGAAATTTCTGAGCGATCCCACCTGTCATGGACCACGGTGGTTGCGGTATGGAGGATTACAAACACTGTCCTCTTTCGGCGTTCGCGGCGTGAGATCAGAAATGAACGATGCCGAGTTACAGGACTGCCGCGATAGGTTGGAAGACGTCATGTGCCAAGACATGCGCCGCTGGCTTGAACAACTCCCGACATCGGACTTTTCGGGCAACGTTTTTGTGACTCATGCCGGTGCGGACCCGAATGTTCCGGTCGATCAGCAAAAAGAGGAAATTCTGATCTGGGGGCACCCGTCTTTTCAGAAGTCGGATCGCAGCGATGGGGTCTGGGTCGTGCATGGCCATACAATAGTTGATGAGCCGAGCGCCGAACGTGGTCGCATTGCTGTTGATACCGGAGCATTTGCAACTGGCTCCCTGAGCGCCGTATGCCTTGACGGAAGCGAACCCAGGTTTGTTTCCGTAGGTCATTGATGACAGGAGCAATTGGCGCGATTAACCGATAGTTTCCTGACTAACTTCAGCGATAGATAGACCTACCGCATTGTAAAACTGCACTGAAGACGCAGCGCAGGCTCAAAGATTGGGCGGTGCTTATTGTTTCATCCTGATTGCGCGTGAATTTAACCTCCTTCAATTGATACACTTGTCAGCGCCAGCGTCATTTATTAGGACCACCCCAAGTAAATCAAATTTCGAGCTTTTTATGTTGATAACACCTGTCCTTCTCTGCGGTGGTTCCGGTACTCGGTTGTGGCCTCTGTCCCGGAAAAGCTATCCAAAACAATTTGTTCCGCTTGTTGGCGAGGAAACTTTGTTTCAAGCGTCGGCGCGACGTCTGTCCGGGAAAAACGCAGATTTGCAATTTGGGGCACCAGTCGTTCTTACCAATTCGGACTTTCGATTCATCGTTGCCGAGCAACTGCAATCAATTGGTATTGATCCAGGCAAAATTCTGATCGAGCCGGAAGGGCGCAATACTGCACCAGCAGTTTTGGCCGCTGCGATTCAGACATTCAACGAAGACGAGAATGCGGTTCTTTTGGTCGCCCCGTCCGATCATGTGGTGCCAGACTCCGATGCATTTCAGGCCGCAGTCGCCCGTGGATTGGATGCGGTTGCAAGGGGTCAGCTGGTGACGTTTGGCATTACTCCGACGCACGCGGAAACAGCCTATGGGTATCTGGAACTTGCCTCGGCGCCGGACAGTGATGGATCACCGGTCCCGCTGAAACAGTTTGTCGAAAAACCGGATTTGGCCCGCGCGACCGAGATGCTGGCCGCTGGGAATTTCAAATGGAACGCTGGTATTTTCTTGTTCCGCTCTGCTGACATTATAGCGGCATTCCGGCAGTACGCCCTAGAGCTGATAGAACCCGTTCAGGCATCTGTTGAAACCGCAACGCCCGATCTGGGCTTTTTGCGTTTGAACCCGGAGCATTGGCAAAAGGCCAAAGATATTTCCATCGACTATGCCGTGATGGAAAAAGCTGACAACCTATCCGTGGTCCCTTTTGACTCGGCGTGGTCTGATTTGGGTGGCTGGGACGCGGTCTGGCGCGAAAGTGGCCCCGACGAACAGGGTGTTGTCACAAGTGACGGCGCCACAGCGATTGACTGTCACAACACGCTGTTGCGGTCGGATAGTGAACAGCTTGAAGTCGTTGGTATTGGCCTGGAAAATATCATCGCGGTTGCGATGAATGATGCGGTTTTGGTGGCGGATTCTTCGCGGGCTCAGGACGTAAAACAGGCGGTGTCTGCGCTGAAGAAGAAAAACGTTCCTCAGGCCACCGCATTTCCAAAAGACCACCGTCCCTGGGGATGGTTCGAAAGCCTTGTTGTTGGCGATCGTTTTCAGGTGAAACGCATTTGTGTGCATCCGGGCGCGTCCCTTAGCCTGCAAAGCCATTTTCATCGGTCCGAACACTGGATCGTGGTTGAGGGCACGGCTCGTGTCATCATCGACGACACTGATCAATTGGTGACTGAAAATCAGTCAGTCTATATTCCGCTGGGTGCTGTCCACCGTATGGAAAACCCGGGCAAGGTACCGATGGTCCTGATCGAGGTGCAAACGGGCGTGTATGTCGGCGAGGACGACATCGTCCGGTACGAGGACAAATACGCGCGCGGCCAGGGCGCTAAGGGCTGACCCTCGTGAAAGTCGCGATTGTTCATTATTGGCTTGTCGGTATGCGCGGCGGCGAAAAGGTGCTTGAGGCGTTCTTGGACATGTATCCGGACGCCGTCATCATCACCCATGTCTACGACCCCGAAAAAGTCAGTGCAAAGGTACGGCAGCACGAAGTTCGCGAGACATTCATCGGCCGATTGCCGGGGGCGAAGAAGCACTATCAAAAGTACCTTCCGTTCATGCCTATGGCGCTGGAACTGATGGACATGCAGGAGTTTGATCTGATCCTGTCCAGTGAGTCTGGGCCTGCGAAGGGGATTATCCCGCGCCCGGATGCGACGCATATTAGCTACTGCCATTCACCGATGCGATATATCTGGGATCATTACCATGTGTACCGCGCGCAGGCTGGCCGTGTCGCGCGGTTGGCAATGCCTATCATGGCCCATAAGCTGCGTGTCTGGGACGTGTCGACTGCCGCGCGGGTCGATCAGTTCATCGCCAACTCGTCCTTTATCCGTCAGCGTATCGGCAAATACTACAGGCGGGATGCGGACGTTATCTTCCCCCCGGTCGATACTGAAGAATTCCAGATCTCGAATGAGGTCGGTGAGCATTATTTGCTGGCCGGGGAAATGGTGTCGTACAAACGGGCTGATCTTGCGGCCTGTTCTTAGAAAAACCGCAGAAGCCGTAAGCGAGATGATTATAATGTCCTTCAGAAAGCTTCTTGCGGCCAAATATGTTACGTCCATTTCAACCCGCTCGCGATAGCTGATGTCGTTCCGACCCGAAACCTGCCACAACCCAGTGATGCCGGGTTTTTGCGCAAGATAGGCTGATGCCGAGCTGCCGTATTTGATCAGTTCGACAGCAACTACGGGGCGTGGGCCGACAAAGCTCATCTCACCCTTCAGGACGTTCCAGATCTGAGGAAGCTCATCCAAACTGGTCTTGCGCAGAATGTCACCCAACCGGTTAATTCGGGGATCGTTAATCAGTTTGTGATCCTGCTCCCACTCGGCCGCCGCATCGGGATTTGCCTCCAGATAGGTCTGAAGCTTGTCTTCTGCGTTCACGACCATGCTGCGGATTTTCCAGCATTTAAAGGGTTTACCCCCTTTTCCGATACGCGTATGACCAAAAAAACCCGGCCCACCGTCGCGGCGGACCAGACACCAAAGAATAAAGATTACGGGTGCAAGGGCCGGCAGAAGCAGAAGGGCAAGGGAAACGTCAAAAACACGTTTGCCAATGTCCGCGTAAAACCCGTTTGGGGGTGTTTGCGTCGAGGGTTCTTGGGTTTTGCTGCCTTGGAAACGGGACGGGTGAGAAAAATCAAGCATAAAAACAAACCCTGAAACTTAGTCAGCGCTAGTGAATGCAGCGCTAAGAGGAGTGACTGGGTCTTCTGTTAAACTTAGAAGGTCAAAACTTTAAGATTAAAAATGATATTTTTGTGAATTTTTTAACCCCCTGTTTATTTGTTGAGCGAGGGATATGAAATAGTCGCAAAATGAGAAGGTTACCCGACGTTATTTTACACGTATAAGGAGAGCATTGCCGTTCCCCTTCATACCACGCCGTCAGGGGAGAGCCAACACGCTTCATTGCGTTCAGTGTGTCGACCTGACGTAAAGCGACTGGGTGACTTGAGGCGCCCACGTAGGCAACCTCGTGGTTTCGCGCTGCGCGAAATTGCAGTGCAGTTCCCCTTGTTGAAGATGGTGTTGGACTTGGTGCAAGCGTTGGGTTGGTTTTTCCTGTTGCAAGTTTTGGATCGTTCCAGTAACGATTGGATCGTTCCAGTAAATCCGTGAATCGCTGGAATCGGGGAGGTCGTCATGAAGAAACTGGTATCAGCCCGGCAAGCTGCCGAAGTGGTCCCTGATGGGGCTGTTGTCTCGGTTTCGTCGTCGTCGGCCTTGGGTTGTCCTGATGCTGTTCTAAAAGCCATCGGCGACCGGTTTCAGCAGGACGGCCATCCGCGCGACATCACTTCGCTTCACCCTATCGCGGCTGGCGATATGTATGGTGTTAAGGGGATGGAGTATCTGGCGCAGGACGGGTTGCTGACGCGGGTATTGGCGGGGTCTTATCCTTCGGGGCCATCCAGCCTTGAGATGCCGGAAATCTGGAAAATGATCGTCGAAGATCGCGTCGCGGCTTATAACGTGCCGTCCGGTATCATGTTCGACATGCAGCGTGAGGCGGCGGCGCATCGACCCGGCGTGCTGACGCAGGTGGGTCTGGATACTTTTGTCGACCCGATCCGAGAAGGTTGCGCGATGAACGCACGCGGGGCTACGGACCCGATTGTCGAGCGCGTCGAGTTTGGTGGCCAGACATGGCTGCACTTTCCAAACATCATACCCAATGTCTGTATTCTGCGAGCCACCACAGCAGATGAATTCGGCAACCTGACCTATGAGCATGAGGGCGCTTATCTGGGTGGGTTGGAGCAGGCGATTTGCGTGCGAAATCACGGAGGGATCGTGATTGCTCAGGTTCAGCGGGTAACAGCGGAAGGCAGCCTGCGTCCCCACGATGTCCGCGTACCGGGGCATCTGGTGGACCTGATCGTCGAAGATCCGGACCAGAAGCAGACCACCGAAACACCCTATGATCCCGCGATTTCGGGTCAGGTCATGCGGCCCTGGGACAGCTTCTCGCTTGCCGAGCACGGTGTGGAAAAGGTCATCGCACGCCGCGCGGCCATGGAGTTGCGCTCGGGCATGAGCGCAAATCTTGGGTTCGGTATCAGCGCCATGGTCCCCCGGATATTGTTGGAGGAAGGACACCCCAAAGCCGTGACCTGGGCGATTGAGCAGGGCGCGGTTGGCGGCGTTCCCTTGACCGGGTTCGCCTTTGGCTGTGCCTCGAACGCTCATGCCTTTGTGCCGTCGCCGCAGCAGTTCATCTATTTTCAAGGGGGTGGGTTCGACATGTCATTCCTCTCGTTCCTTGAGGTCGATGTGGACGGCAATGTGAACGTGTCGAAACTTGGGAAAAAGCCCTATCTGACCGCAGGGTGCGGCGGTTTTGTGGATATTACAGCGCGGGCCAAACGGATCGTGTTCTCGGGCTGGTTTGAGGCTGGGGCGAAGATTGATCTGGGAAGCGACGGCATCCGGGTTACCGCGCCGGGCAAGTTCACCAAGATGGTGGACAAGGTTGAACATGTCACCTTCTCGGGTCGTCGTGCACGGGAAACCGGGCAAGAGGTGATCTATGTGACGGAACGCTGCGTGATTCGCTTGACGGATGAGGGGTTGGTTGCGACTGAAATCATGCCGGGGATCGACGCGCAGCGCGATATTATTGTCGCCTCGGGCGGGCGCGTGACAGTGGCAGAAAACGCAACGCTGATGCCGGCCTCTCTGTTCCTTGAAGGACCGATGGGACTGCAGTTGTGAGCAATATCGCCTTTGATATCCGGGGCCACGCGGCGATTGTCACTTTGGACAATGTCGCCAAGTTGAACGCCCTGACGATCCCAATGCTTGACGCGTTGGAGGCCCGCGTGCGCGAGGTTGAACGGGATGCAGCAATCCGCTGTCTGATCTTGACCGGAGCTGGCGAAAAGGCGTTCTGTTGCGGGGCCGATATCGGCGCGTGGGGTGGACTCAGCCCCGCCGAGTTCGCGCGTCATTGGGTGCGGGATGGACATCGTATCTTTGACCGGTTGGCGCGGTTGGGCAAACCCACCATCGCTGCCATGAACGGGCATGCCTTTGGCGGTGGGCTGGAACTGGCAAGCTGCTGTGATCTGCGCCTGCTGGCCCCACGTGCAACCCTCGCCCTTCCCGAAGCGCGGGTCGGTATTGTTCCCGGCTGGTCCGGCACGCAACGCCTGACCCGGCTCATCCCTGAAGGGGCCGTCAAGGAAATGGCCCTGTTTGGACGCAGGATCGGGGCAGACCGCGCGGTGTCGCTGGGTTTTGCGGCTGAAGTGGCCGAAGACGTATTGGGCCGCGCGCTGGAACTGGCTGCTGATCTGGCGGACCTGTCCCCCCGCGCCACTGAAATCGCCAAGAACATGATCCACGCGGCCGTAGGCGAAGACCGGGACGCGGCCGTCGAAGCGCTTGGAAGCGCGGCCATAGCCGCCTCCGCCGACCGTGACGAAGGTGTGAATGCCTTTTTGGAAAAACGTAACCCTCAATATTCGGGCCTGTGACGTAATGAAAGATATGACGATCAACCCAGCCATCCCGTTCGACCTGCCGCCGCTGTTCGAGGGTCGGCATATGATCAACGGGATCTGGCAGGACAGCGCATCGGGCGAGACGTTCGAGCGTCGCTCGCCCTCGCACGGGCATATCGTCAGCCGGTCCGCCTTGGGGGGCGAGGCCGAAGCTGAGGCGGCCATTCAAGCCGCCCGCACAGCGTTCGACAGTGGGGCTTGGAGCCGCGCGTCGGGCAAAGAGCGTGCCACGGTTCTTTTGAAGGTCGCTGACCTGATTGAACAGAACGTAGATCGGATCGCCGTCATCGAAACGCTGGAAAGCGGCAAGCCGATCAGTCAGTCCAGAGGTGAGGTCGGTGGAGCGGCCGACCTCTGGCGATATGCCGCGTCCTTGGCGCGCAGCACCCATGGCGACAGCCACAACACGCTGGGCGCCGACATGATGGGTGTGGTTCTGAAAGAGCCTATTGGTGTGGTGTCGATCATCACCCCTTGGAACTTCCCGTTCTGGATTCTAAGCCAGAAACTGCCCTTTGCATTGGCGGCGGGATGCACGGTTGTCGTGAAACCCTCGGAAATGACCCCCTCCACCACCCTGATGCTGGGCGAGTTGCTGATCGAGGCCGGGCTGCCGGCAGGCGTGTGCAACATTGTTCTGGGCCATGGCGTACCGGTCGGCAGCGTATTGTCCACGCATCAGGCGGTAGACATGGTGAGCTTCACCGGCTCGACCGCAGTCGGCAAGACAATCAGTGCGGTGGCCTCGGATACGCTCAAGAAAGTGGCGCTGGAACTGGGCGGCAAGAACCCGCAGGTGATCTTCCCGGACGCAGATCTGGAATCATCGGCGGATGCGGTCGTGTTTGGGGTCTATTTCAATGTCGGCCAATGCTGTAACTCGAGCAGTCGCATAATCGTGCATGAGGACATTGCCGAAGCCTTCACCAAGCGGGTGGTTGATTTGTCCCGTAAGGTGAAATTCGGTGATCCGATGGATCCGACTACACAGGTCGGTGCCATCGTCACGCCGGAACACAACGCCAATATCGACGCCTACGTCAAAGACGCGCAGACCGCCGGTGCCGAGATTGCCATGGGCGGTGACCGTCTGCAGGTCGAGGGGCTTGGCGATCAGTTCTACCAGCCTACCATCGTCACCAATGTCCAACCGGACATGCCGATTGCGCGGGATGAGGTGTTTGGCCCGGTTCTGACGGTCCTGACATTCAAAACACTGGACGAAGCCGTCGCGCTGACCAATGATAGCGTTTACGGTCTGTCGGCTGGGGTCTGGAGTACCAATGTCCACACCTGCCTTGAATTCGCCCGCCGCGCAGAAGCGGGAACGGTCTGGACCAATACCTGGATGGACGGATTCCCCGAGGTTGCGTTCGGTGGGGTCAAGCAATCCGGGCAGGGGCGGGAAATCGGACAATATGGGTTCGAGGAATTCTTCGAAGTGAAATCTGTGGTTATGCGCATCGGCGACAGCCGTGCGCCATGGGTGTCGCAAGACTGAACGGCGCATCAAACATCAATAGGCGCCAGAAAAAGATCGCATTTAGGGAGGAAACAACAATGCGTAAACTTTTGAAAACAAAATCGGTAATTGTGGCAGGGCTGCTGTGTACCACCAGCCTGGCGCACGCCGAAGAGGTTGAGGTTCTGCACTGGTGGACCTCGGGCGGTGAAGCCGCGGCGCTGAATGTTTTGAAAGACGACCTTTCGGGTCAGGGCGTTGGCTGGACGGACATGCCAGTTGCCGGCGGCGGCGGTGAGCAGGCAATGACTGTTCTGCGCGCGCGTGTCACTGCAGGCAACGCACCCACAGCCGTTCAGGGTCTGGGGTTCGATATTCAGGACTGGGCCGCGCAGGGTGCGCTGGCTGATCTGAACGACGTGGCGGCCAAGGAAGGCTGGGACGATGTGGTTCCGGACGCGCTCAAGGCATTTGCAAAGTTTGACGGCAAGTGGGTTTCGGCTCCGGTCAACGTGCATTCGACCAACTGGGTTTGGGCGAACAAGTCGGTGCTGGACGCAAACGGTATCGCCCAGCCGACCAACTGGGACGAGTTCGTGGCCGCTGTTGAGGCGCTGAAAGCGGCGGGTGTGACACCCATCGCGCATGGTGGTCAGGCATGGCAGGACGCGACCGTTTTCGACGCCGTGGCAATGTCCACGCTTGGCCCGGACGGGTACAAAGCCGCCTTTATTGATCTGGACGAAGGCACTTTGGGTGGGGACGCCATGAAAGAGGCGTTCGATCGCATGGCCTTTATCCGCGACAATGTTGACGAGAACTTCTCGGGTCGCGACTGGAACCTGGCGACGGCGATGGTCATCAATGGCGAAGCTGGTTTCCAGATGATGGGTGATTGGGCCAAGGGCGAGTTCCTGAACGCAGGTAAAGTGCCGGGTCAGGATTTCTTGTGCTTCCGCTTCCCCGGTACCGCAGATCAGGTGACCTTCAACGCCGACCAGTTCATGATGTTCGATCAGGGTGGATCGGTTTCGGCAGAGCAGGCGGCGCTTGCCAGCGCGATCCTGTCACCCTCGTTCCAGTCGGCGTTCAACGTGGTCAAAGGTTCGGTTCCGGCGCGGACCGATGTCAGCGACGCGGATTTCGACGACTGCGGCAAGCAGGGCATGAATGATCTGGCTGCGGCTGCGGCTTCGGGCAACCTGTTCGGCTCGATGGCGCATGGCCACGCGGCGCCCGCATCGGTCAAGAACGCCGTTTATGACGTCGTAACGGCGCATTTCAACGGCGAATATGACAGCGAAACCGCAGTGGCCGAACTGGTCGACGCGGTGTCGATTGCCAAGTGATCAGTGATCCTCGTGACGGGGCGGCGGTTTAGCCGCCCTGTCCAAAGAGGGCGCTCAACGCCTTAAAACACAACTCGCAGGAGGGCGCGCCATGGCTGCTTCAGCCGACGCGGATTTCAAGACTCGCCTTCAGAATTGGATACCCAAGCTGGTCCTGTCACCGTCGCTGGCGATGATGCTGGTCTTTGTGTACGGGTTCATCCTGTTCTCGGTCTACCTGTCGTTTACCGACAGCCGCATCCTGCCGACCTTTGGCTGGGTCGGATGGGAAAACTACGACAAGCTGTGGCGTTTGAGCCATTGGGAAACCTCGCTGATCAACATGGGGATTTTCGCAGGGCTCTATATCGTGATCTGCACCTGTATCGGGCTGGGACTGGCGATCTTCCTTGATCAGAAAATCCGCGGCGAAGGGCTGTTGCGCCCGATCTACCTGTACCCGATGGCGCTGAGTTTCATCGTTACCGGCACGGCATGGAAATGGTTTCTGGACCCGGGCATCGGGCTGGAAAACGTCATGCACACATGGGGGTGGACCAGTTTCGAATTCGACTGGATCAAGAACCGCGATTACGCGATCTACACGGTCGTCCTGGCTGCTGTCTGGCAAACCAGCGGGTTTGTCATGGCGATGTTTCTGGCGGGATTGCGCGGCATCGACAATGAAATCCTGCGCGCGGCGCAAATGGATGGGGCGTCGAACTGGAACCTCTATCGCCGGATCATCATCCCGCAACTGCGTCCGGCATTTCTGTCAGCCTTCGTTATCCTCAGCCACCTTGCGATCAAGACCTTTGACCTTGTGATCGCGCTGACTGGCGGCGGACCTGGACGGGCCACCGAACTGCCCGCAACCTTCATGTATTCCTATACGTTTACGCGGAACCAGATGGGGATCGGCGCGGCCTCGGCCACGATCATGCTGATGACCATCGCGGCGATCATGATCCCCTACCTATACGCTGAATTGCGGGAGAAACGCTGATGTCTCAGGCCTCGCAAGATACCGCGATCCGCACGGGCCGCGTTGCCCGCACGCTGATCTATCTGGTGCTGCTGCTGTTTGCGCTGTTCTACCTGCTGCCGCTTTACGTGATGCTGGTGAACTCGGTCAAACCGCTAGAGGAAATCACCGGTGGCGGCATGATGAACCTGCCGCAGGTGTTCACGCTTGAGCCGTGGTTCAAGGCGTGGTCCTCGGCCCAGATCGGGGTCGATCCTACGGGATTGAAGCCTTACTTTTGGAACTCGATCAAGATGGTGGTTCCGGCTGTTATCGTGTCGACCGTCCTTGGCGCGCTGAACGGTTATGTGCTGACCAAGTGGCGGTTTAAATACGACACCATCCTGTTCGGGCTGATGCTGTTTGCCTGTTTCATCCCGTTCCAGATCGTGCTGATCCCGATGGCGCGGATGCTGGGCATCATCGGACTGGCGGGCACGACTTGGGGTCTGGCGCTGGTGCATGTGGTCTATGGGATCGGGTTCACCACGCTGTATTTCCGCAACTACTATGCCGTGTTCCCGACCGAGCTGATCCGCGCGGCGCAGATCGACGGGGCGGGGTTCTTTCAGATTTTCTGGCGCATCCTGCTGCCCAGCTCGGGCCCGATTGCGGTGGTGTCGATCATCTGGCAGTTCACCAACATCTGGAATGACTTCCTGTTCGGCGCGTCTTTTGCCGATGCCAATAGCCAGCCGATGACTGTCGCACTCAACAATCTGGTGCAGTCATCGACGGGTGTTAAGGAATACAACGTACATTTTGCTGGCGCCATTCTGGCCGCCATGCCAACTCTGCTCGTCTATATCGTGGCCGGTCGTTACTTCGTCCGCGGCCTGATGGCGGGTTCCGTGAAAGGATAAGGCGTCATGGGCTTTCTCGATATCGACAACGCGACCAAGTCTTACGGCTCGGTTGAAGTGCTGCACAAGGTCGACATCTCGGTGCAGGAAGGAGAGTTTCTCGTTCTGGTCGGGCCCTCGGGCTGTGGCAAGTCCACCTTGCTGAACATGATTGCAGGGTTGGAAGAGATCACCAGCGGCGAGATCCGCATCAAGGATCAGGTGATGAACGGGGTGCACCCGTCGAACCGCAACATCGCCATGGTGTTCCAAAGCTACGCGCTGTACCCCAACATGACCGTGGGCCAGAACATCACCTTTGGACTTGAGATGCACGGTGTCCCCAAGCCCGAGCGTGAAAAGGCCATGGCCGAGGTCGCCAAGCTGTTGCAGATCGAACAGTTGCTGGACCGCAAGCCGGGGCAGCTTTCGGGCGGTCAGCGGCAGCGCGTGGCCATGGGGCGGGCCCTGGTGCGCGAGCCGGATGTGTTTCTGTTCGACGAACCCTTGTCCAACCTTGACGCCAAGCTGCGTGTCGACATGCGGACCGAGATCAAGAAGCTGCACCAGAACCTCGGCACCACCATCGTCTACGTGACCCACGACCAGATTGAGGCTATGACGCTGTCCAGCCGCATCGCCGTGATGAATGGCGGCTACGTGCAGCAACTGGGCACCCCGCAAGAGATCTATGACACCCCCGCCAATATCTTTGTGGCGACCTTCATGGGCTCGCCCGCGATGAACGTGCTGCCTGCAAAGGTGGTGATGTTGAACGGGCGGCCCCACGCCGAAGTCGCCTTGTTTGACGGGTCGATGGCACAACTGCCCTTCAGTCAGGACAACCTGTCCCATTGGGACGGGCGTGACATCCTGTTGGGCATTCGGCCCGAGACCATCACGGATATGGATGGCGCGGATCGAAAATCCTCGAACATTGCGACGATGACCAACCGGATCGTGGTGACCGAGCCCGCCGGGTCAGACACGTTTGTCTCAATGCAATTGGGCGGGCGCGATGTGATTGCGCGGATGCGCTCGGATGCCGAGGTCTCGCCGGGGCAGGATTTCACCTTTGCCGTGAACATGGAAAAGGCTGTGGCCTTCGATCCTGAGACCGAGAACCGCATTCAGGGGTAATGCAACCCGACATCCTCATAATCGGGTCGGGCATGGGCGGCGCTACCCTTGCGGCAGCGTTGGCCCCGTCCGGTCGTCGTATCCTGATCCTTGAGCGCGGCGTCAGGTTGGAACCGTCTGCGCAGGACCGGGATGCTAAAGCGATCTTTGGCGATGGTGTGTTTCGTCCTGATGAAACGTGGTTGGACGGACATGATCAGCCGTTCAATCCCGGAAACTATTACTTTGTCGGCGGCAATTCGAAATTCTACGGCGCGGCTCTGATCCGGTATCGGGCCGAAGATTTTGCCCCAATGCTGCACCGTGACGGCACAACACCGGGCTGGCCGGTCACGTATGATGATCTGGAACCCGATTATCAGGCCGCCGAAGACCTGTATTGCGTACGCGGCGATCCCAGCCAAGACCCGACCGAGCCACCGCATTCCGGTGCTTACCCGTTTGGTCCGGTGACGCATGAGCCGGACATGCAGGATCTGTTTGCACGGCTCCGGTCCGTTGGCATGTCGCCGTCAACCATCCCGCTTGGGCTGGATCTGGAAAGGTGGCTGGCCGCTGGCGATACCACGTGGGACGCTTTTCCCAACACCTGCGGCGGCAAGATGGATGCCGAAACCTGTGGACTGGCCGAGGCGCTGAAACATGAAAACGTGACACTCAAGACCAACGCGCGTGCGCAGCGGCTTGTTGCAGACGCGAATGGTCGGGTGAGCGGTGTTGAAGTTGAAGTGGACGGCCGTCAGGAGACACTGACCGCGCCGATTGTGGTGCTGGCAGCGGGCGCGGTTCAATCTGCGGCTTTGCTTCTGACTTCTGCGGATGCGGCGCGCCCTTCGGGTCTGGCCAATCGGTCGGATCAGGTGGGACGGAACTTCATGAACCACAACTGCTCGGCTGTGCTGGCGCTGCACCCACTACGCCGCAACAGGTCGGTCTATCAGAAAACCCTGATGGTGAACGATTTCTACCTGACAGACGGTCAGGGTGGGGCTCCGCTGGGTAATATCCAGATGTTGGGCAAGATCACCGGTCCGATCCTCGCGGCAACGACGCCAATGCCTAGTTGGGTTGCTTCGTTGATTGCAGACCGCAGTTTCGATTTCTACGCCATGTCCGAGGATCTGCCTAACCCCGACAGCCGCGTGACGCTGAAGGACGGGCAGATTAGGCTGGACTGGCAGCGTTCGAACTGGGACGCGCATTTGGAGCTGGTGCGCGTGCTGAAGCGCAAGCTTCGCAAGGCAGGTTTTCCCGTTGTTTTGTCCAGGTCCTTTGACCGCCGCACCCCGTCGCATCAATGCGGCACCGCACGGATGGGCGCGGACCCGACCGCAAGTGTGGTGGACACGTTCTGCCGCAGCCACGACCACCCGAACCTGTTCATTGTCGACGCCTCGGTCCTGCCGACCTCGGCGGCTGTAAACCCCGCATTGACCATCGCGGCGCTGGCCTTTCGCGCCGGACGCCACATCCAGGAAAGAGAATGGGCCGCATGACCGCTGGTTACGACTTTATTGTTATCGGAGGCGGTTCCGCCGGATCAGCCATCGCCGCCCGCCTGTCGGAAAACCCCGACGCGCGCGTTTTGCTGCTCGAGGCCGGTGGTGGCGACCGCAACCCCCTGTTCCACCTTCCCGCAGGGTTTGCCAAGATGACCAAAGGCATCGGGTCGTGGGGATGGAGCACGGTTCCGCAACGGTCGATGCAGGACAAGGTTTTCACCTACACGCAGGCCAAGGTGATCGGCGGCGGCTCGGCCATCAATGCGCAGATCTATACGCGGGGCGCGGTGCAGGATTATGATGAATGGCGTCAAATGGGTTGCGAAGGATGGGGGTATGACGACGTTCTGCCCTATTTCAAGAAGTCCGAAGACAACGATACCTATAGCGGGGAATTCCACGGTCAGGGCGGTCCGTTGGGCGTTTCCATGCCCGCCGCGCCGCTGCCGATCTGTGACGCGTTTATCGAGGCCGCGGGGCAGGTGGGCATTCCGAAAACCACCGATGTAAACGGGGAAAAGCAGGACGGTGCAGGCTATTATCAGCTCACCCAGCGCAACGCGCGGCGATCATCCTCGGCCATGGCGTTTCTTGCGCCCGCGCGGTCGCGGTCCAACCTGACGATCCAGACCAATGCACAGGTGCGCCGGATCACCGTCGAAGGTGGTCGGGCCACAGGGGTCGAGATGGCCGATGGCAGCAAGATTACCGCGGACCAAGAGGTGATCCTGTCCTCCGGCGCGATCGGTTCGCCGCGCCTGCTGCAACTGTCGGGGATTGGCCCGGCAGACGGGTTAAGGGCGCTGGGGATCGACGTCGTGTTCGACCAGCCCAATGTAGGCGCGAACCTTCAGGATCATCTGGACCTGTATGCGATTTGCGAAGTCACGGGCCCGCACACCTATGACCGTTATGCCAAGCTGCACCTATCGGCGCTTGCGGGTCTGCAATATCTGCTTACACGTAAAGGGCCTGTCGCCTCGAGCTTATTTGAGACTGGGGGGTTCTGGTACGCGGACGAAAATGCCCGTTCGCCCGATATTCAGATGCATCTGGGTCTCGGCACGGGGATCGAGGCCGGGGTCGAGGCGATGCCCAATGGAGGGGTGACGCTGAACGCGTGCCACCTGCGGCCACGGTCCCGAGGTTCGGTCCGGCTGCGCAGCGACAACCCGGCAGATATGCCCTTGATCGACCCCAATTACCTGTCGGACCCCTATGATCGTGAGATGTCCATTCGTGGCTTGAAACTGGTGCAGCAGATTTTGGCGCAGGACGCGCTGAAACCCTATGTTCTGGCCGAGCGTTTGCCGGGGCCGGATGTGCGCACCGACGAAGATTATTTCAACTTCATCTGCGTCCACTCCAAAACCTCGCATCACTGCGCCGGAACCTGCCGTATGGGGAGCGACGATCAGGCGGTCCTGGACCCGCGCCTGCGGTTCAACGGGATCGATCGGTTACGGGTCGCCGATGCCTCGGTGATGCCGACGGTGAACTCGTCCAACACAAACGCGCCGTCGATCATGATCGGCGAAAAAGCGGCAGACATGATCAAACAGGACAACGGATACGCGACATGATCCGACATATCGTACTGACCAAATTCAAACCCGACGTACCGGAAGACACTATCCAGAGAATTTATGCCGGGCTGGCCGCCGTGACCGAAAAATTGCCCGGTGCGCGGAGTTTCACAGGTGGCCGCTCGGAAAGCCCCGAGCAGATTGAGCGCGGCTATATGCACGGCTTTGTCATCGACTTTGACAACTGGGATGCGCTGCAAAATTACACCGACAATTCCGAGCATAAGGCATTGGGCCGTCAGCTTGTTAAAAATGCGGTCGGAGGGATTGACGGCATTCTGGTGCTGGATTTGAACGTGTAGGCAAATATTCGGGGTAAACAGAACAGGGCGACATAGAATATGGGCCAGAGACCAACGATCTTAGACGTGGCAAAGCACGCAGGCGTTTCAAAATCGACTGTCAGCCTTGTTTTGCAGGGAAGCGACTCGGTCAAGGCTGAAACGCGCGACGCGGTCCGCAAGGCGATGGCTGAGATCGGCTATGTGTACAACCGTTCTGCCGCAACGCTTCGGTCATCCTCATCCGGTTTGATCGGATTGGTGATCAATGATCTGCGCAACCCCTTTTTCACCGAGTTTGCGGCCCTGTTTCAGATGGAATTGGCGCGAAACGGCTTTGCCACGGTCATGGCCAACACGGATGAAGATCCAGAACTGCAAAAAAGCATGATCTCGACCCTGACCGAGCATGGGGTTTCAGGGTTCGTGATCTCTCCGGCGTATGGCGATGTCGAGGACACGCTGGCCCTGTTCGCCGCGTCCGGTACACCGACATTGCAAGTGTTCAGAACCCTTGATGCGCAGGCGCAAAGCCTGCCGTTTTTTGCGCCGGATTATCATCTTGGCAGTCGTATGGCGACCGAACATCTGTTGGAGAAAGGGTGCAAACGCGTCGCCTTTCTGGGTGGTTTGGAAGGGCGCCCTGTCACGCAGGAGCGCATGAGCGGCTATCTGGAAATTCTGAACGAAAAGGGTTTGCCGCCACTGGTTTTGACCGGCGAGGCCACACGCTCTTTCGGGAAGTCCATTGTGGGACAGTTGCGGCGCGACCATCCGGATGTGGATGCCGCGATCTGTTTCAACGATCTGGTGGCTTTGGGTGTTATGTCAGCGTCGCATCAGTTGGGGGTCGAGATTGGCACCGACCTGCGTGTGGTGGGGTTTGACGATATCGAAGACAGCAAGGACAGCCACCCGCCCTTGTCTTCGGTTTGCTGTGACATTCCCGACTTTGCCAAGTCTACGGCGGAACAGATCCTGAATTGGGTCAAGACCGGAACGAAACCCAGCAGCCTGAATCGCAGCCCGGTGCGCCTGATCGCGCGCGCCTCAAGCGATCTTTAGTCAGGCGAGACTTGCTGAAGAAAAAGGAGAAGATCATGTCTGAGGTAAGAGTTGCTGTTCTGGGTGCATCGGGCTGGATGGGCCGCGTTCACACGATGGCGTTCCAGACCTTTCCGCATTTTTTTGGCAACAGCTTTGGTACTGCGCGGGTCACGGCGCTGGTTTCCTCGAATCCCAACGCCGAGCAAGAGCTTGCGTTTCGCGCCCCTGGCGCCAAGATTCTGAAGACTTGGCAAGAGGCTGTGGCCGACCCTGAGATCGACCTGATCGACATCTGCCTGCCTGACAATCTACATTACGAGGTGGCCAAGGCTGCGCTTTTGGCGGGCAAGCACGTGTTTTGTGAAAAGCCCCTTGCCGACACCGCGGCCGAAGCGCTGGAGCTGGCCCAGATCGCGCGGGAAAAGGGCGTGATCACCCGCGTTGGCCACGCCTTTCCCCGCAACCCGGTGCATGACCGCGCGAAAGAGATTATCGAGGCGGGTGAGATTGGTGAGATTACCTTGTTCAAGGGCTGTCAGCATGTCGACATGTACGGGAATCCGCAGACGCCCTATATGTGGCGCGCCGACGGGGATCTTGCCCCCACCGGCATTGTTGGGGACACGGGATCACATGTCTTCAGCTTCATGGATTTTCTGGTCGGGCCGGTAACATCCTTGATCGCGGACACTTATGTCGTGACCGACAAACGCCCGGTGGTGGAAGGTCTCGGCCTTGGTGAGGTTCCCGAACTGACCGGGAATGAAGAATGGAAGCCCATCACCAACCCGGACGGCGCGAATGTCCTGTGCCATTTCGCCAACGGAGCCCGCGGGATGGTCGATTTTAGCCGCACCGCAACGGGCCGAAAATTCATGCAAAGCTATGAGGTTTACGGCACCAAGGGCAGTCTGGCGTACAATTACGACGAGTTGAGCCGTCTGAGATTTTACACCAATGATGATCCGACCGGTCGGCGCGGCTATCGTGAGATTGATGTTGGTCCCGAGCACGACACCTATGGCGCGTTTCTGCCGCTGCCCAATTTTGGGCTGGGCTATAACGAAAGCAAAATCATCGAAGCCGCCGAAGTCATTAAATCCATCACCACAGGCGAACCGATGTGGCCCACTTTCGATGCGGGCCATCGCATTTGCCAGATCGTCGACGCCTGCATGTCATCATCGCGCCTGAAGCGCTGGGTCGATATCGACTGATACGCCATAAGGACCGATCTTCATGAGCACCACTGTCCCTCAGGATATTCTCGATGCACTGACCGATGTGGCCATGCCGCGCCTGCGACCGGAACCGGAATTGTCGAGAACCGTCCGGATCGGCGGGTATGACATTCCGGTCCATGCCTGCGGAGGTCTTGTGATCGGCAGCGGAGCCGCCGGGTTGCGCGCAGCCGTCGAGATGAAAAGGCGCGACGTGGACGTGACCATCATCAGCCAGAGCGCGTGGGGCGGGACCTCGGCCTGTTCCGGTTCGGACAAACAGACTCTGCACACGGCAAATACGAAAGATCATGGCGATGACTTTCAGGACATGGCAGCGGCAATTGGGGCAGGCGGCGCAATGGACGAGGACACGGCATATATCGAGGCGGTCGGCTCGATCCGCGCGATGGCATCCCTGCAATATCTGGGGCTGCCCTTGCCGCAGGATGCGCTGGGCGGCACATTGCGTTACCAGACGGATCATGACGAGGTCGGGCGTGCTACAAGCTGCGGTCCCCGCACCTCGCGATTGATGGTGCAGGTGCTGGCGCAAGAGGCGATCCGGCTGGACATCCCCTTCTTTAACCATACGACGGCTGTAAACGTTCTGACCGAAGATGACCGCGTGGTTGGCCTGTTGGCAATCCGCCCCAAGGCCAGTTCGGATGCAAACCCCTATGGGCTGACGCTGTTCACCTGCAATGCACTGGTCTTCGCGGCCGGAGGGCCCGGAGAGCTGTACCGCGACAGCGTGTTCCCCAATGGCTGTTTCGGCACGTTGGGGCTTGCGCTTGAGGCCGGTCTAGAATTGGTCAATATCACCGAAAGTCAGTTTGGCATCGGCACGCGGCGCGAGGGGTTTCCGTGGAACCTGTCGGGCACTTATGTGCAAGTGATCCCGCATATTTATTCGGTGGATGACAGCGGGGCCGAGCATCACTTTCTGGCTGACTATTATCGCAGCACGCAAGAGATGGCCTCGAACATCTTTCGCAAGGGCTATCAATGGCCGTTCCATGCCACACGGATGCTGGACTTTCAGTCCAGCCTTGTCGATCTGGCAATCGTGCGGGAAAACCAAAAAGGTCGGCGGGTGTTCATGGATTTCAACCGCAACCTTCTGCCTGTGCCGGGTGATCAGCCGTTCAGTCTGGACCGTTTGGATGACGATGTGCGCAGCTATCTGCGACATGCCGGGGCCGTTCACGATCTGCCAATCGACCGGCTGCGCCATATGAACCCGCTCTCGATTGAGCTGTATAAGCGCTACAAGGTGGACATCACTATCGACCCGTTGGAATTCGCGGTGAATAACCAGCATATGAATGGCGGTATTGCCGTGGATATCTGGGGCCGCACCAACGTCGCCGGGATCTATGCAGTTGGAGAAGCCGCGGGCACCCATGGCGTCACGCGACCCGGTGGATCGGCTTTGAACGCCGGACAGGTTTTTGGCACCCGCGTCGCGGAACATATCGCGGCAAGCCGGATGGCGCATGAGGCGTCGAAACTGGAAATCACCTCCTTGGCAGAACACGCGTTGACCCGGATTGAGGCAACTCTGAATACCAACAGCTCCCGCGACGCTGCCGATATTCGTTCCGAAGTCCAGGCCCGCATGAGCGATCACGCCGGCATCCTGTGCACGCCCAAGGACGTATCGGCCGCGCATAAGGCGGCCAGCGACCTGAACGCGCAAATCCGGCGCAACGGGATCTCGTTTAAGCGCAGCGGCGAGGTCGGGCGCGTATTGCAATGGCAGCAGATGTCGCTGGCCTCCGAAGCTGTATTGGCGGCGTTGGATCATTATATCGCCAAGGGCGGCGGCAGCCGCGGGGCCCGCGCAATTTGCGATCCCAACGGGGATGCTCTGCCCCAAGCGGCGCATGGACCGATACCGGAGGTTAGGTTTCGATCCGAACGAGAAGCAGACATGCGCGAACAACTTCTCGTTCATATGGACGGCGAGGATATGGTTGTGTCGCACCGAAAAATCCGCAGGTTTGATCAAGATGCCCGTACCTTTTTCGAACGTGACTGGCCCGCGTGGTTAACCGGGGCCATCTACGATCAAAACGATGGGGATACGGTGCCTTGCTGAGTTTCACGTCAAACAAGGCCGTCGCGATTGGTGAAGCCATGATCGAAATGGCCGATTTGGGCGACGGTTCGTACAAGCGCGGCTTTGCCGGGGATACGTTCAACACCGCCTGGCATATGGCGCAGATCCTTGGCGAAAAGGCGTCGATTGGTTTTGTCACGAAGGTCGGGACCGACAAGGTCTCGTCCGCGTTTCTTAAGCAGTTGGACGAGGACGGTCTGGTAACGGATGGGATAGGCCGGGTCACCGGTCGTACCATGGGCTTGTACATGATCGAACTGGATGGCGTCGAACGCAGTTTTCAATACTGGCGCGAGGCTTCGGCGGCGCGTCTGCTTGCGGAGGATCGCGATTGGTTGCAGCAGGTGGTCGAAGGTGCGGGTCTGATCCACCTGTCCGGGATTACGCTGGCCATTCTGTCGGCCCAAGCCCGCGCGGTTTTGTGGGATGTGCTGGCCGAAGCGCGCTCGGCCAACGCCTTGGTTTCTTTCGATCCGAATATACGCCCCCGGCTTTGGTCGTCTGCCGAAGAAACGCGTGAGACGATCGCCAGATTCAACCAGATCACCGACATCGCATTCCCCAGCTTTGATGATGAACAAGGTCTATGGGGCGATGCGTCCCCGGCGCATACGGTTGAACGGCTTGGGGCAGCGGGCATTTCGGAAGTTGTCGTCAAGAACGGTCCAGCCCCTATGACAGCGTTGGCGGAAGGTCAGACAACGACGACTGAGACCCCCAAGGTCGAAGGAATTCGTGACACTTCCGGGGCTGGCGATGCGTTCAATGCGGGTTATCTGTCGGCACGCTTGAGCGGGCAGCCTCAGGCGGCGGCAATCGCGTGGGGTCAAAAGCTGTCGGGTGAAGTTATTCGGCACTATGGCGCGCGCATTCCCAAACCCGCCGTGCCTCGTTTTGAGAACTGACCAATGTATTGGATCGGGCCACCCGAACAGCCTCGATCAGGTCCGGGACGCGCTGGTTTTGCGCGGAACAAACGCCCCGATTTCAGTGCCTAAAAATTGCTCATCCTGCTGTTTCATACACCGCTGTTGACCGGAAAAAATTTGACTGAACAGTAAAAAAATGCTGCCATCCCTGAAAACAGGAGAGTGTAATGGCAAAAAATAACATGACAAGAAGACTGTTGCTTGCCGCTGTTGCGGCGGCGTCAACGATATACTCTGTCGGTGTGGCTGCGGCCGAAACGGTCAAGGTTGCAGCGATCTATACGCTGCCCGTGGAACAGCAATGGATCAGCCGTATCCACAAGGCGCTTAACGCGGCGGCTGAGAGGGGCGACATCGAATACGTCTTTTCCGAGAATGTGGCCAACACCGACTATGAGCGCGTGATGCGTGAATATGCCGAACAGGGCTCGCAACTGATCGTGGGCGAGGTGTTCGGGCTGGAGCGCGCCGCGCGCAAGGTGGCCAAGGATTACCCGGACACGGCCTTCCTGATGGGATCGTCCTTTGGGCCTGTCGGTCCGAACTTCTCGGTCTTTGACAACTGGATTCACGAGCCGTCCTACCTGACCGGCATGGTTGCTGGTGCGGCCACGGAATCGAATGTCATTGGTATGGTCGGTGGATATGCCATCCCCGAGGTGAACCGCCTGATGAACGCCTTCATGGATGGCGCGCGCGAGGTGAACCCGGATGTCAAATTCCTCGTGACCTTCATCGACAGCTGGTATGACCCGCCCAAGGCCAAGGAAAGTGCGATTGCGATGATGGATGCTGGCGCGGACATCATGTATGCCGAGCGTTTTGGTGTGTCGGATGCGGCGGTAGAGCGTGGCGTCAAAGCCGTTGGAAACGTGATCGACACGTCGGGTGACTATCCCGGTACGATCATGGCGTCGGCCCTATGGCACATGGAGCCCACCATCGACAAGGCTATTGCCAATGTAGCCAGCGGCTCGTTTGAGGCTGCGGATTACGGCCAGTACAGCTTTATGGGATATGGCGGCGGTTCCATGGTTCTGGATGAGGAACTGGTGCCCTCCGATGTGGTCGAAGCGGTCAACGCGCGACAGGCCGAGATTATGGACGGGCTGTTCCGCGTCAACGTCAACGACGACCGACCCGTTTCCGACAACTGATCTTGTTCGGGCCGGTCCACAAACCGGCCCGTTTTTCCAATGACAGATTCCACAGTTCTGAAACTCAACGGGTTGAGCAAGCATTTCGGCCCGGTCATCGCCAATGACAATGTCAGCCTGACCCTGAACAAAGGCGAGGTTCTGGCGCTGCTGGGCGAAAACGGCGCGGGCAAGACCACGCTGATGAATATGCTGTTCGGGCATTACCTGCCCGATGCCGGCTCAATCGAGGTTGCGGATGAAGACGGGGTGTTGCGCCCTCTGCCGCTGGGCCACCCGCAGGTGGCGCTGGCCTCGGGCGTAGGGATGGTGCACCAGCATTTCACATTGGCCGAGAACATTTCGGCCCTCGACAATATAACCTTGGGATCGGAACCCCTGATTTCCCTGCGCCGCAACCGACGTGCAGCGCGGCGCAGGATCGAAGGCATCATGGCGCAAAGCGGTCTGTCCGCGCCTCTTGATACGCCGGTTGGCCGACTGTCGGTAGGCGAGAGGCAAAGGGTGGAAATCCTCAAGGCCCTGTACCGCAATGCCCGCATACTAGTGCTAGACGAACCAACCGCCGTTCTGACCCCGCAAGAAGCGGATACATTGTTCGAAAACATCCGTCTGATGACCGATGAAGGTCTGTCGGTGATCTTCATCAGTCACAAGCTGCGCGAAGTCCTGGCCTTTTCGGATCGCATTGCCGTTCTTAGGCATGGTCGGAAAGTTGGAGAGATGGCCACATCCGACGCGGACGAAAAGTCGATCGCGCAGATGATGGTTGGCGCTGAGACACCCGAGCTTGCCGGCTCTTACCTGACGCCCGGTGATCCGGTCCTGACCATATCGGGCGTATCGGTCGCAGGGCGGTCCAAACGCGACACGCTGACGGCGGTCGACCTGACGGTACACGCGCATGAAATTCTGGGGATCGCCGGGGTTTCTGGTAACGGTCAGAGTGGGTTGGCCAATGTCATCGCAGGTCTTGTGCGCCCAGAACAGGGTCTAATCAAGGTTGATGGAGTCGAGGTTACCTCACCCACCCCGGCCAAGATGGTGCGTGCGGGGGTTGGACGCATCCCTGAAGATCGCCACCATGAAGGCATCGTCGGTGCCATGACCGTGGCGGAAAACATGGTTATCGAACGGTTGAACGATCCCGAGGTTCAATCATACGGGTTGTTGCGCCGCGAAGACATCCAGGACAATGCCGAGCGTTTGTCCAAAGCCTATGACGTGCGCGGGCCGGGCGTGGATGCGCCTGCGCGTCTGTTGTCCGGGGGCAATATCCAGAAACTTATTCTGGCACGTGTCTTCGATCTTTCGCCCCGCCTCATCCTTGCGAACCAGCCGACACGCGGTCTGGACATGGGTGCCGCGGCCGAGGTGAGCAAGCGCCTGCTGAATGCAAGGGCGCGTGGGGCGTGTGTGGTACTGATTTCCGAGGACCTCGACGAATTGCTGAGCCTCGCCGACCGCATCGTGGTGATCCGCGA
Organism: Ruegeria sp. HKCCA5491; assembly: GCF_013034565.1. Taxonomy (NCBI): domain Bacteria; kingdom Pseudomonadati; phylum Pseudomonadota; class Alphaproteobacteria; order Rhodobacterales; family Roseobacteraceae; genus Ruegeria; species Ruegeria sp. HKCCA5491. Next base: position 132,749 of record NZ_WQGG01000013.1, on the reverse strand, counting down.
CGGAGAACTGCACGAGGCACCGGGGCGCGACCGTGAACAGATCGGGTTGATGATGGCAGGAGAACCGGCATGATCCGTATTGAACCACGTCAGACCCAATCGCGGGCTTTCACGTTGGGCGTTCCCATCCTATCGGCCGTGATCGCACTGGGCTTTGCCGCGATCCCGCTGTTGGCGGCCGGTGCAAACCCGATCGTCGCCTATGCCGAGATGTTTCGCGGCGTCTTCGGTTCGGTCTTTGCGTTCTCCGAGGTGTTGACACGCGCCACGCCACTAATATTCACCGGGCTGGCCGCCGCTTTGGCCTTTCGCGCAAAGCTTTGGAATATCGGGGCCGAGGGACAGTTGTATCTGGGCGCGATGGCTGCGGTGGCCATCGGGTCGGGGGTGCTGAATATCTCAGGCATCTTGCTGTTGCCGCTGATTGTCCTGATGGGTGCTGCTGCAGGGGCGGCGGGGATGGTCGCCCCAACCTATCTGAAAACCCGCTTTGGCGCGGATGAGGTGGTGACGACGCTACTGTTGAACTTCATCATCCTGATCTTTGTGCAGATGATGTTGGAAGGGCCGCTGCAGGACCCGATGGGGCTGGGCTGGCCACAATCAGCACCGGTTCTGGATCAAGGAATGCTGCCGCCACTGATGGAACGGATGCGGGTGCATTCGGGACTTGTTTTGGCTCTAATACTGGCGGGATTGGCCCAATTCATGCTGGCGCGTTCCGTCTGGGGCTTCAAGCTACGCGCTGTGGGTGAGAACCCCGCCGCCGCGCGCCATGCGGGGATCAACGTCAACCGCTCGCTGTTCGGCGTGGCCATCCTGTCGGGTGGTCTGGCCGGGCTTGCGGGCGTGAGCGAGGTCGCGGGCCTGAAGGGATACCTGACCGCCGACTTGTCGCCCGGCTTTGGCTATACCGGCATTGTCGTGGCGATGCTGGCGGGGTTGTCGCCGGTGGGCGTGGTGATCGCCGCGCTGTTCATCGCCTCGGTCTTTGTGGGGGCTGACAGCATGAGCCGCGCGATGGGCGTGTCGTCTTTCCTGGCGGATCTGGTGGTCTCGGTTTCGCTGCTTTGCGTTCTGGTCGGCGGGTTTGTCGCCCGATATCGCATTGTCCGAGCCAGCACCGCGAGGGCTGCATCATGATGGATATTCTTAATATTCTGCTCTCTGAAAGCTTCTGGGCGGCCTCTCTGCGCATCGCGACACCGTTGATCTTTGGCGTGCTGGGCGCGCTGATCTGCGAACGTGCAGGCGTGCTGAATCTTGGGATCGAGGGCATCTTTGTCGTCGGCGCCATGTGCGGCTGGATGGCCGTCTGGCTGGGCGCGGGTCTGTGGGGTGGCGTGCTGGTCGCGGCAACGGCAGGGGCGTTCTTTGGCTTGCTTCATGCGTTCCTCACAGTGCCTTTGGGATTGTCACAACACGTTTCGGGGTTGGGGATCACGTTGTTTGCAACCTCGGTCAGTTATTACACCTATCGCACGGCGCTGCCGAATGTGTCGTCACCGCCTCGGATCGAGCCATTTCAGCCGCTGGACCTGCCGGTTCTGTCAGATTTTCCCTTTTTAGGATCTGTTTTGTTTCAGCAAACGGCGCTGACTTGGCTGGCGCTGCTGCTGGTGGCGGTGGTCTGGTACGTGCTGAACCGCACAGCGCTGGGCGTGGCGATCAAGGCTGTTGGGGACAACCCTGACAGCGTTGATGCGCAGGGTCTGTCGGTTTACGGCCTGCGGATCGGGGCTATCGTGGTCGGGTCGGCGCTTATGGCGCTGGGGGGCGCTTTCCTGACCATGAGCGCCTTTGACGCTTTTTTCTTCGGTATGGTCAATGGGCGCGGCTGGGTCTGTATCGCGTTGGTCATTTTCGCCAGTTGGCGTCCGGGCAAGGCGTTGCTGGGCGCGCTGTTGTTTGGCGCGTTCGATGCGCTTCAGGTACGATTACAGACCGAGGTCGGCGCGCTGGTCCCCGGTCAGGTCTTCTTGATGGTGCCCTATGTTCTGTCGATCATCGCCCTTGTGATCGCAGCGCGCTCGGCCGATTATCCGCGTGCATTGCTTACCCCTTGGTTCAAAGGTCAACGCTGAAATGGTCGATCTGCTTATCAAAAACGCCACCCTGACGGACGGTCAGACCGGAGTGGACATCGCCTGCGCCGACGGCAGGATCACAGCGGTCGAGGCCGGGATCACCGCAGACGCCGCCGAGGTCATAGATGCCGAAGGTCAGTTAGTTTCACCCCCCTTCGTCGACCCGCATTTCCACATGGATGCGACCCTATCACTGGGCAATCCGCGCATGAATGTCTCAGGCACTTTGCTTGAGGGCATCGCGCTGTGGGGCGAGTTGAAGCCGTTGCAATCCGTTGATGACATCGTCGCCCGCGCGTTGCGCTATTGCGAGTTGGCGGTGGCCAAGGGGATCGGTGCGATCCGCAGCCATGTGGATACCTGCGATGATGAACTGAAAGGCGTGCAGGCGCTGTTGCAGGTGCGTGAACAGGTGAAGGATTACCTTGACCTGCAACTGGTGGCCTTCCCGCAGGACGGTGTGCTGCGTGACCCGACCGCGATGCAAAACACTATCCGTGCGCTGGATATGGGCGTGGACGTGGTGGGCGGCATCCCGCATTTCGAACGGACCATGGCGGACGGGGCGGAATCCGTGCGTCTGCTGTGCGAAATCGCGGCCGAGCGCGGCTTGATGGTCGATATGCATTGCGACGAAAGCGACGATCCCCACAGCCGTCATATCGAAACGCTGGCCTTTGAAACCCAGCGTTTGGGTCTAAATGGGCGGGTTGCGGGATCACATCTGACCTCGATGCATTCGATGGACAATTACTATGTCTCGAAACTGATTCCGCTGATGGTCGAGGCAGGGGTTCATGCGATCCCGAACCCATTGATCAACATCATGCTGCAAGGCCGCCACGACACCTATCCAAAGCGCCGGGGTCAAACCCGTGTGCGCGAGCTGCGCGATGCGGGCATCACGGTGGGCTTTGGGTCCGATTGTGTGATGGACCCGTGGTATTCGTTGGGCAAGGCCGACATGCTGGATGTGGCCTTCATGGGGTTGCATGTGGGGCAATTGTCCAGCCGTGCCGATATGACATGGTGCTTTGACGCGGTGACGCAGAATTCTGCCCGGATCATGGGGCTTGAGGGCTATGGCGTCGCCAAGGGATGTGAAGCGAATTTCGTGCTGTTGCAGGCCGCCGGCCCGATCGAGGCGATCCGCCTGCGTGCCCATCGTCTGGCCGTGGTGCGCAAGGGGCGGGTGATCTCGCGGTCAGCCCCGGTGACACATGCGCTGAACCTGCCATCTGCCCAGCGAACTTTGGACGAGGCGCGCGTGCCGTTCGAAGGGTAAGCCTCATACCTTTGGCAAGGGCAGGCATCCCGGCAGGCCCGCAGGCAGAACCAACCGCGCACCGCTGGAATAGAGTGCCTTGGCAAAGCCCGGCGCGTCTGACGCCACCGTCACGCTAAACCGCGACGCGGCCAGAACTGCCGTGCCACCCGGCAACCTATCCAGCAACCGGTCTTGCGGCAGCACGACCACATAGGCTGGCGCTTCGTCCGTTAGCAAAGCCACGACCACCAATGTCGATAGCCAGCCCAGCACCAAAAGGGGCAGGGCGATCAGAACGGACCTAATAGTCATGGATGTGTTCCAGCGTCAGGCCAGAGCCCTCCAACTGACGCAGCCGTTCGGCAAGCTGCGGGACCTTGACCACGATCAGGTGCCGATAATCACCAAACCCCTGGCGCGGCGCACTGAAAACCGCACCCTCTTCGGTTGGCTGATCGGACAGGGCCGTAAACATGATGTCATCATTCCCCGCGATTTCGACCAGATCAACGCCATCACGCGCCATTTCGACCAGAAGGTTTGTCAATACGCGATACCGGGGCGTTTCAATCTCAATCCCTTCGGGTCTGGAGCCGATGACCTGCACATCCGGGTAAGTCGGAAGCGTTTCGGGCCCTGTGACGATCATACGTAGGGTAAGCTCATCCGCGCCCACCCGAGCGACTGCCTGTTCGATAAGGCCGGCGTAACCGTCTTTGACCGTGTTTTCGAACCCCAAGGCGATTGCGCGTTCGCTGTCACGCAATGACCCGCTGGATTGGCTCAACAGGTCATGCGCATTCTCTGCGAAGGGCCATTTGTACCAAGGCACCTGTTGCAGAAACTGGGCGTATTCTGCGGCCTGCTGCGCCGACAGGTCATCCAGCGGCGCACGTTGCGGCCCACGCAGAGCTGTGAACAAGCGCCCCAGTGTCTCTTCATAGGCGGCCTTCAGAGCAAGCTCGGCCGTGAAGCTGGTGCCGATGACATAGACCATCTGCTTGGTCGCAGCATCGACCTCGCCATGGGCCGATGCGCTTTGCGACAGGGCGCAGAGCGAGCTCCAGAACCCGGTGATTCCCTGCCAGAAACCATAGTCATGCGGATCGCCCTGCCGCAGAACCTCGGCGTAATCCTCATAGGCGTGCACGATGTGCCATTCCGGATAGGTCATCAGCGTCCGGGTCTCAGGCCGGTGGTGTTCGGGAGGCAGCAGGGCGTCATAGGGTTGAAACTGCGCCGTTCCCTTGCAGCTTGTCTCGACATAGACGATCGGGGCAACAAGGCAGATCGCGCCGACCACAATCAGCAGAACCAGTCGGCGCATCCAGCGCAGTAGAAATCTCATGCCGTTCTCCTGATATCACGCAGACCCGCCCAAGCCGCGATACCGCCCAAGGCCAGATGTGGAAGGTTTGCAAAAATACGTCCCATCGACAGGTCAATTCCTGCGGACGCGTTGGTGAAGATGCCAAGATCCAGATAGCCATAGCCTGTGAAGAACCCGAAAACGCCATCCCCCAGATAGGCAAGACCGAATAAGATCAGAAAAGTGCGAGCGGCCCTGTGTGACCACAGCCCGGCCACCAGCGCCCAGACTGCCGAGGCGACGTGTAGCGCGTCGTCGTAGATATCGAGTGCAAAGATCCCGAACGCCAGCCCGTTTTCATCCGTCAGGCCGGGGACATAGTTCAGCGATGCCGCGATCATCAGCGCGACGAAATATACAAGGCAGAGTTTTTGCAGATTGGTCATAGTTGCCCCAGATAGCTGTCCCAAAGGTTGTTCCGAAGCACAAGCCGGGGGTCCAGTTGGCGTTTGGCCTGCGCAAATTCCGGTGCCCGCGCATAGGCCGAGGTCAATTGGTCCAGCCGCGCATGCGGGCGATAAGGCAGGTAATATGCCCCCCCAATCTCGACGATCCGGTCTATCAGAGCCTGCGTCATCCGAGCCATGTCCGCCTCGGCGCGTTGGGTCATTTCCTGGCTGAATGACATTACGGCGGCGATCCGGGGCTCGGACGCGAAGGACAAAACCGCCTGATCATCCTGCGCGACATAGCGCAGGGTGACGTTTAGAAACTCCTGATACGAGGCGGGGATCACCTCGCGGCAGGCGGTCAGGAAATCGTCGAACGCATCGAAACCCACGAAGTATTCGTGCAGGATATCGGTGCGGTCCGGGTTGCGGTCGTCCAGTGTGACGGCCGGTTCGTTGATCAGGGAATTGCGGGTTGCGTCGCCGCCGCCCAGAGCCGGCCCAAGCGTTGTTTCGTTCCACCAGCGGAAGCTTTTGAATGCTTCGCTTCCCAGTTGCGCCCGATACAGGCGGCTGGCCGCGTGCGATATCCACCCTGATCCTGCGGCTCGCGGTAATTCGGTCTGGTCATCTGTCTCGCGATAGGTGATCAGCAGCGCTTTTTCGAAAAACGTGTCGCGTTCCACGTTGAGCCGCCCATAAGCCATCGTGACCGCAGGGTCGTCGATCGCGGATTGAAAGGCCGCCGCAAAGCCCTGTGCCTCCATCACCTCGAAAGATGGAGACAGGCGGGTGTTTGGGACCATTTCCACGTCCATATCGACGATGATCCCAATCAGGCCGTACCCACCCATGCCAAGATTGAACAGGTCGGTGTTCTCGGTGGGTGAGCATGTCAACAGCTCTCCGGTTGGTAGAAGCATCCGCAGCGACCGAACCGTCGAGCCCATCGGTCCAAACGGCACGGGCCAACCATGGGCGTTGACCGAATAAGTGGCCGCAACGCCGAAATCATGGTTCGATTGCATTACCTTGGGCGACCACCCCGCCGGGTCCAGCGCGGCAATCACCTGTGACCAGCGCGCACCCGCATGCGCGCGATAGGTTTGGGCTGCGCTGTCGATCTGCAATGCGCCATTGTCAAAGGTTATTGCCGCCCCGTTGCGCGGAATGGCCTGCCCGCCCATTGAATGACGCGCTGCGCCCACATTGACAGGGCGGCCTTCAGTGCTGGCTTCGGCTAGTTCGTTGCGAAGCGCTGTGATCAGCCTGTCCCCTGCGTCTTCGGTCAGAACCAGATGCTTGTTGATCGGTGTCGGGGACAGCCCGCTGGCGTCATTCATGATGGTATCGGACGTCGGGGCAAAGGTTCGGTCGGTCCCGTCATAGACCGGCAGATCCGAGCCTAACCAACGCGAAAGCCCCCATCCTGCAACGCCCCCTGCGGCAAACAGGGCGGCCCGTCTGGTGAAATTCGTCATGACTCGGCCTCATGTCCCTGCGAGTTGGCAATATTTGTCAGCATTTTGATCAATGTATCCTGAAATTCCAAAGGGCTTTCGATTTGCGGAATGTGCCCGACCCTCACGAGGGCATCATATTGGGCGTCTGGAATCAAAGCACGTAAGTCTGCGGCTTGATCCAGCGGTGTTACTGTATCCTCGACACCCCAAATGATCCCAACAGGCAGATCGAGCGCCCGCCGGTTATCTGGCCGGGTGCTGAGTGCATCCTGAGGCGGAACCAAAAGATGTGGCAACCACTGCGCCACGGCTGCGGTATAGCCTTCACGCTGCATTGGGGCTTGCAACAGGGCCACGCGTTCGGGCGTTGCCGCGGACTTGTTGTGGATAAACCCGCGGAGGAATGTCCGGGTCAGCATAGGGTTGGATATGGTTGCGGCGACAATGTGCCTATTTAGGGTCTGATTCATCAGAAACACGGGTGTTTCCGTTGCGGATTCATGAGTGCCCAGACCAATGGCCGCGTTCACGATGATCATTCCCGAAGCAAGGTCGGGCCGGCGCATGACGGCCTCGGACACCGGACCTGCGCCGATCGAGTGGGCAACGACAATAGGCGGCTGATCCAACGCCTTAAACAGGGCGACGACGCGCTCTGACTGTTTTACACGGCCATATTCGGGGGGGTGCGGATATTCCGACCAACCGAACGGCGGCATGTCAAAGGCGATTGCGCGAAACCCGGCCTCAGATACCGCGTCGAGAGTTGGCTGCCACAAGCCTGACCAGGCGGCTGTACCATGCGCAAAAACAACAGGAATATTCTGGGGCTGTCCGCGTTCCAGCACGAAAATAGCGCCCTCGGACGTATCAATCAGCCGCCCACCATCTGGTAAGTCGTGACCGGCTGCGATGGTTTCGCGAACGTCCGCTGCCAGACGGAAACAGATCAGAACCACGGCAACAAGCAATAAGCCTGAAACAAAAAACCTGGTAAATTTCTTCATTGGGACGATAGTTGTGCGCCTGCGGAAATAAAACAACCGCTGGAAAACCCTACTGCGCAATAGTGCGGCGCTTGGGCCATACTGGGTGAGCCTGCTGGTGTTCTTAGCTGTTTCACCTTGATTAGAGCCTATGTTAGTATCAAATCTTTCCTCGACCGTACCTGTAGCAACACCCTAGACGTCGGGGTGAGGACTTGTTCTTTGGGAAAACGGAGGTTCAAACGACTTCAATTCGGTTTGGTCACAATCAGGTGTTGCAACTGTCAAAATGATCTGGATGATCATGGCCACCAGGACCGAAAAAACGGTCGGCCGTTGAAAGGCGGCATTAACGAAAACCCGGGGAGACTAAAATGATCCTAAGAAACCTGATGATTGCTGCCAGTGCGACTGCATTGATGGCGGCAGGCGCATCGGCTGAAACCTTGCGCTGGGCACGTGCTGGCGATGCGCTGACGCTTGACCCGCACTCGCAAAACGAAGGTCCGTCACACACCATTCGCCACCAGATGTACGAGCCGCTGATCATCCGGGATGTGACCGGTGCGTTTGAACCCGCGCTTGCGACCGAGTGGGGGCCCAAGGCAGATGACCCGAATGTCTGGGTCTTCAAGCTGCGCGAGGGTGTGAAATTCCATGACGGCGCTGACTTCAACGCCGAAGACGTGGTGTTCAGCTTTGAGCGCGCCAAGCAGCCGAACTCGGACATGAAAGAGCTGATCGGCTCGATCACCGAAGTGCGCGCGGTTGATGACTATACCGTCGAGATTGTCACCGATGGCCCGAACCCGATCCTGCCGTCGAACCTGACCAACCTGTTCATTTTGGACAAGGGTTGGGCCGAAGCGAACAACACCGTCAATGTGCAGGATTTCGAAGGTGGCGAGATCACTTATGCGACCACCAACGCCAACGGCACGGGACCTTATAAACTGCAAAGCCGCGAGCCTGACGTCAAAACCGTGATGGTGCGCAACGACGACTATTGGGGCATCGACCAGTTCCCGATGGAAGTGACCGAGATCGTTTATACCCCCATCCAGAACGCTGCGACCCGTGTGGCGGCGATGCTGTCGGGCGAGGTGAACTTCCTGCAGGACATGCCGGTGCAGGATATTGAGCGCGTAAACGGCGCCGATGGCCTGATGGTCAAGCAAGCCCCGCAGAACCGCGTCATTTTCTTTGGTATGAACCAGGGTTCGGACGACATCGAAGCGGATAACGTCGATGGCAAGAATCCTCTGGCCGATGTGCGGGTGCGTCAGGCGATGTCGATGGCGATCAACCGCGATGCGATCAAGCAGGTCGTGATGCGCGGTCAGTCGCAGCCTGCGGGTATGATCGCACCGCCATTCGTCAACGGCTGGACCGCCGAAATGGACGGTGAATCCTCAACCGATCTGGAAAAAGCCAAGGCACTTATGGCCGAGGCGGGCTATCCTGACGGTTTCTCGCTGCGGCTGGACTGCCCGAATGACCGCTACATCAACGATGAGGCGATCTGTCAGGCGGCCGTTGGGATGCTGGGTCAGATTGGCGTGACCGTCAACTTGGACGCCAAGCCCAAGGCGCAGCACTTCCCGCTGATCACCGACAGCAAGACCGACTTCTACATGCTGGGTTGGGGTGTTCCGACATATGACTCGGAATACATCTTCAACTTCCTGGTCCATGGCCGCGAAGACGATATCGGCACGTGGAATGGTACCGGCTATCAGGACGATGCGCTGGACGCGAAGATCAAGTCGCTGGCGTCCAACACTGATCTTGACGCACGGAATGCCGACATCGCCGACATCTGGCGCGTGGTTCAGGATGAAGCACTTTACATCCCCATTCACCACCAGGTCCTGAACTGGGGTATGGCCGACGGTGTAGGCATCGAAGTGGATGCCGAAGACCAGCCCAAGGTCAAATACTTTACCATGAACTAAATCGGTTCCAACAAGTATCAGGCAGGGCGCTAGTTTCGCGCCCTGTTTTTTTGTGTCGGCCTGAGAATTCCTTGCGTGCGCACAAGAAACCAAGAACACTCGGCAGCAGAAAACAGGGAGACATCACAATGATCCTCAGAAACAGCGCCATTGGCCTGGCCCTTTTAGCTGCGACCAGTGTTCAGGCGGCCGAGTTTAAATGGGCCTCGACCACTGATCCGCAGACCATGGATCCGCACGCCGTCAACTCGGCCCCGGTCCTGGGCTTTCTCAACAATGTCTACGAAGGGCTGGTGCGTCGCGGCAAAGACATGACGGTCGAACCCGCACTGGCCGTAAGCTGGGAGCCCATCGGAGAGGGCGACGGCTGGCGATTCAAGCTGCGTGAGGGCGTGACCTTTCATGATGGCAGCAGTTTTGATGCGCAGGACGTTCTGTTCAGCTATCAGCGCGCCTCGGGTGAGGCCGCCGATACCCGCAGTTGGTTCGCCCCGGTCAGTGAGGTGATTGTGGTAGACGATTACACCGTCGACATCATGACCACAGCACCCAACCCGCTGTTCCCGTCCTCGATCGCCAACTGGATGATCATGGATCAGGGATGGACCGAAGCCAATGATGCCGCTGTGCCCGACAAGGAATCTGGCAACTACGCCACGATCAACGCAAATGGCACCGGGGCCTTCAAGGTGACAGAGCGAGAACCGGGGTTAAAGACTGTGTTAGAGCCGCATGGCGACTGGTGGGGTGAGGTCGAGCACAACATTACCCGCGCCGAGTTCAACCCGATCCAAAACCCGGCGACCGCTGTGGCGGCGCTGCTGTCGGGCGATGTGGACATGATCAACCCTGTCCCCATTCAGGACGTTGCGCGCCTGAAGGAAAATGGCGATGTCGACGTCATTCAGGGGATCGAGGCGCGCGTGATCATGCTGGGCTTTGACCACGAAGCCGAAGCGTTGAAATACACCGATGACGCAGGCAATCCGAACCCGTTCCGTGACGTGCGGGTCCGTCAGGCCATCGCGAACGCGGTGAATGTCGATGCCATTCTCGCCACGACCATGCGTGGCAATGCCGAGGCCGCCTCGCAATTGGTCAGCCCAGCCATGAGTGGTTATTCCGAGGCCAATGCCGAACGCCCCGCCTTTGATGTCGAAGGGGCCAAGGCGCTGTTGGCCGAGGCCGGATATGCCGATGGGTTCTCGTTCGGTCTGAAATGCCCGAATGACCGCTACCTGAATGACGAAGCGGTCTGTCAGGCGATTGTCAGCATGTTGGCTCAGATCGGAGTGACGGCGGAACTGGATGCCATGCCTGTCCGCAACTATTGGCCGGAACTGCGTGAAGACAATTACGACATGTATCTGCTGGGCTGGAGCCCCGGAACCTTTGATGCCGAACATCCCGTGCGCTTCCTTGTCGCCACGCCGAACGAGGAAAAGAAACTGGGCAGTTGGAATTTCGGCGGCTACTCGAACGAGCGGGTAGATGAGCTTTTGCCGATGATTCAGTCGGAGCTGGACGCCGAAAAACGTCAGGCCATGCTGGATGAGGTGACGGCAATTTATCAGGACGACCATGTGTACGTGCCGATGTACGTGCAGCCCCTAGTCTGGGGGACCGGCAGCAATATCGACCTGACACAACGCCCGGACAATTTCTTCATCCTACGCTGGGTGACGGTGAACTGACCGCATGGGTGTAATGATCGCCGGGGTCTACCATTTGGAAGACCCCGCCCCGGACTCAAAGCTTGACGGCGCATACCGCCGTCAGGCGTCGACCATCCGCAACGCTTTGCCGGGTGATCCTGTTGAAGCGGGTCGGTTCCACCTTTACGCCGCGTGGAACTGCCCTTGGGCGCATCGGGTTTTGCTGACCCGCGCGGTCAAGGGTCTGGAAGACGTGATCACGGTCGCTTATGCCCGCCCGCGTCGAACGTCCGATGGTTGGGTCTATGACCTCGAGGGTGAGTATTCCGATTCCCTGTTCAACGTCACCGCGCTGCATCAGGTCTATGCAAGGGTTGATCCCGCCTATACCGGGCGTATCACGGTTCCCTTGCTGTGGGATCGTGTCGAAAACTGCGCTGTGTCCAATGAATCCGCCGATCTGGTGCGGATGCTGGGTACGCTTGAAGGATATGGCCCGAACCTTGCCCCGCCGGATAAGCTGGAGCAGATCGACTACTGGAACGCAAAGATTTACCCGCGCCTGAACAATGGCGTCTATCGCGCCGGGTTTGCCCGCACGCAAGAGGCGTATGAAGCCGGGTTTCAGGACGTCTTCGCCATGCTGGACGAAATCGAATCGCATCTGGACACCAACCGCTATCTTTGCGGTGACGTCCTGACCGAAGCTGATCTGCGCCTGTTTCCGACGCTTGCGCGCTTTGATGTGGCGTATCACTACGCATTCCGCTGCAATTTGCGGCGACTGGTTGACTACCCGAACCTGTGGGGATATGCGCGCGATCTCTATGCACGACCCGAGATCGGGCGGACAGTCAAACCAGACATCTATAAGGCAGGGTATTTCTCACCATCCGAGCTGAGAAATCCTCTGGGTATTGTCCCGTTGGGGCCAGAGGTCGACTGGACGGCTCCGCAGGATAGACGGTCGCTGTCACCCGCGACATCTTGACCATTCGGTCAGGGCGTGCGTAGACACGAAGATCAATGGGGAAAGTGAATGTTCGCATATATCGTCCGAAGGATGTTCCAATCCGTGATCGTGTTGCTGGTCGTGGGTCTGGTCGCGTTTTCAATGTTCCGGTTTGTTGGCGATCCGATCGACAACATGCTGGGGCAAGAGCGCACTCAGGCTGACATCGACCGCCTTCGCACCGAGCTTGGTTTGGATCAACCGTTTCCAGTTCAATACTTCAAGTTCTTGCAAGGTGCCGTGCAGGGCAATTTCGGCGTTTCATACCGCCAAGGCCGCCCGGTGTCGACGATCATAGCCGAGCGCGCGCCTGCGACTTTGGAGCTTGCCTTTGTGTCCGGTTTCCTTGCGATCACGCTGGGCATCGCTCTGGGCGTATTTACGGCGATACGACGACAAGGGCTCGCTGCGAACGTGATCATGACTGTCAGTCTGATCGGGGTTTCGTTGCCCACGTTTCTAATCGGTATATTGCTGATCTATATCTTCTCGGTTGAACTTGACCTTCTGCCCAGCTTCGGGAGGGGCGAGACCGTTATGATTGGAGACTGGTGGTCCACAGGTTTTCTGACGACCTCGGGGCTCAAGGCGCTGATCCTCCCGGCGATCACGCTGGGCCTCTATCAGATGACACTGATCATGCGGTTGGTGCGGTCTGAAATGCTTGAGGTGATGCGCGCTGACTATGTCCGCTTTGCCCGTGCCCGTGGATTGTCGGACCGGGTGATCAACTTCCGCCATGCGCTGAAGAACACTCTGGTGCCGGTGATTACCATCACCGGATTGCAGCTTGGATCGATCATCGCTTTCGCCATCATCACCGAGACTGTGTTCCAGTGGCCGGGTGTCGGCCTGTTGTTCATAAACGCGATCCAGTTCGTCGATATTCCCGTCATGGCCGCCTATCTGATGCTGATTTCGGTCATGTTCGTGACGATCAACCTGATTGTCGATCTTCTTTACTATGCCATTGACCCGCGCCTGCGTGTCGACGCGAGGGCCACATGACCGATACTCTCGATACCCCCAAAGCCCCGGAAAAGACGCGGTTTGCCAAGTTCTGGGACAGCGATTTCGCCTGGTCCTTCCGGCATTCGCCTGTGGCGATTATTGCCACGCTGGTTGTCGTTGTTCTGGTGCTGTCGGCGATCTTTGCGCCGCTGATTGCACCGTATAACCCGTTCGATCCTTCGTCGCTGAACCTGATGAACGGGTTTACGCCGCCTGGCACACCCAACGCGTTCACACAGGAGACATTTCTGCTGGGCACCGACGATCAGGGGCGGGACGTGTTCTCGACCATCCTGTACGGGATGCGGATTTCCCTGTTCGTGGGGGCCTCAGCGGTGCTTCTGGCTTTGATTATCGGCGTTGTTCTGGGTCTGGTCGCGGCCTATTTCGGTGGCTGGATCGAGACTCTGATCATGCGGATTGCCGACGTACAGCTAACCTTCCCGGCCATTCTGGTCGCCATGCTGATCTTTGGTATCGCAAAGGGTGTTACCCCACCGGAATACAGGGATGAGATGGCGATCTATGTTCTGATCGTCGCGATTGCCTTGTCCGACTGGGTGCAATTCGCGCGCGTGGTGCGCGGCGCGGCGCTGGTTGAGAAAAACAAGGAATACGTTCAGGCCGCGCGCCTGATCGGTCGTGGATCCTTCCCGATCATGTTCCGCCATATCTTGCCCAACGTCCTCAGCCCGGTTCTGGTGATTGCCACGATCTCATTGGCGCTGGCGATCATTGCCGAGGCGACGCTGAGTTTCCTTGGTGTTGGCGCGCCTCCGACTCAGCCGTCGCTGGGCACGCTGATCCGCATTGGGCAGGGTTTCCTGTTCTCGGGTGAGTGGTGGATTCTGTTCTTCCCGGCCTGCACCCTTCTGGCGCTGGCCTTGTCCGTAAACCTGCTGGGCGACTGGCTGCGCGACGCGCTGAACCCCAAGCTGCGGTGATTTCATGAGCCTTTTGACAATCAATGACCTGACGGTCGAATTCCCGACCCGCCGCCAATTGTTTACCGCCGTGGATCATGTGGATCTGTCGGTTGAACCGGGTGAAATCCATGGGCTTGTGGGCGAATCCGGTGCCGGTAAATCCACTATCGGGGCCGCCATCATGGGGCTGCTGGACCGCCCCGGTCGTATCGCAAGCGGTACGATCAAGCTGAGCGGCGACCAGATCAGCGGTATCGACGCCGAGGCGATGCGTGGGCTGCGCGGCAAGAAGATCTCGATGATCTTTCAGGATCCGCTGACTTCGCTCAACCCGCTGTTCACCGTGCGCGAGCAACTGGTCGAGACTATTCAGGCGCATCTGGGTGGCTCGGATGCCGAGGCCAACAAACGGGCCCGCGATCTGATTGACCGGGTGGGTATCCCTGACCCTGATACGCGGCTGGATCAATACCCGCACCAGTTCTCGGGCGGGATGCGGCAGCGTGTTGTGATCGCTCTGGCGCTTTGCACAGAACCCGACGTGATCATTGCGGATGAGCCGACGACCGCGCTGGATGTGTCTGTTCAGGCGCAGATTCTGGACTTGATCAAGGAACTCGCGACCGAACGGCAGGTGGGCGTCATTCTGATCACGCACGACATGGGTGTGATTGCAGACACCACCGACAAGGTGACGGTGATGTATGCGGGTAAGGTCGTCGAAAGTGGCCCGACATCGCAAGTCATGGGCCAGCCGACCCACGAATATACCAAATCCCTGATCGCCGCCGTGCCGCGCCCGACGCTGAAACTGCATCGCTTTCCCCAGATCAGCTATGGCGGGCGCGAAACCCGCTTTGCGATCGAGGATATGGCCCGCCACTGGCCCAAGGTCGACAATGACACCAGCAAGCCTGTGTTCGAAATTCGCAACTTGACCAAGAAGTTCCTGCAAAAGCGTGGGCTTTTGCCATGGGACCGCACCTATTTCACCGCAGTTGACGATGTCAGCTTTGATATTCGCGCGGGCGAGGTGTTTGGCGTGGTGGGCGAGTCCGGCTCGGGCAAGTCCACGGTCGCGCGGATGATCGCAGGGCTGTATCCGGTTGACGGCGGGTCGATCACTTTTGAAGGCAAGGTGGTCAGCGACCTGACCGACAAAGCCGCGCTGGATGCCTATCGCAAGAACATCCAGATGATCTTTCAGGACCCGTATTCCTCGTTGAACCCACGGATGCGCGTGGATGAGATCGTGGCCGAACCGATCCGTCATCACAGGTTGATGGACGGAACCGACATCAAGCGCCGCGTGGATGAGCTGTTGGATCAGGTGGGGCTGGGTCACGAGGCCGGGTTGAAATACCCGCATGAATTCTCGGGCGGTCAGCGTCAGCGGATTTCGATTGCGCGCGCCCTTGCCACGCAGCCGCGTTTCCTGATCTGTGACGAACCGACCAGTGCGCTGGACGTGTCGATTCAGGCTCAAATCCTGAACATCCTGAAGGATTTGCAGGAACATCTGGGTCTGACCTTGCTGTTCATCAGCCATGACCTTCCGGTGGTGCGCCAGATGTGCGACCGGGTTGCGGTTATGAAACAGGGCAAGGTGGTCGAACTGCAAGAGACCAACGATCTGTTTGCCAACCCGCAAACTGAATACGCAAGCGAATTGCTGCGCCTGATGCCCAAACTCGACGATCTGTCGACCGAGGGATTAGAAGCTGAAACTTGAACCCAACGCCCGATTTTCGGGCTTTGGGCTATACCAAAAAATTAAATTAGTTAACGATTGCAGACTCGGACGGGTCTGCTGTGCTACGCCTATGTCTGAAGTTGGGGGCTTCAGAGGGGCGATATGTCTCAGGACCTTAGGGACTGGCTAAGCGCACTTGGTTTGTCTGACTATGCGCAGGCCTTTTTGGATAACAAAATTGATTTCGCAATTTTGCCCGATCTGACGGGCGAAGACCTGATCGAAATCGGAGTGACCGCCGTCGGTGACCGCCGGCGTCTTTTGCGTGCGATTTCCGAACTTGAACCGGTCGACCTTGTTCAACCTTATGAACCGCAAACCCCGCTTGAGCCCGCAAAGCGACAAGTCACGGTCATGTTCGCGGACCTCACAGGGTTTACCCGGCTGTCCAGCGAGTTGGACGCCGAGGACATGCACGCGCTGCTGAACGAGTTCTTTCACAAGGTGGATCACGTCGTCGAAAAATTCGGCGGACGGATCGACAAGCATATCGGCGACGCGGTGATGGCTGTATTCGGCGCGCCGATTTCACACACCAACGATACCGAACGCGCAGCGCGGGCTGCGTTGGAGATTCATGCGGCTCTGCCCACCCTGACACGGCCCCTTTCCTGCCATATCGGAATCGCATCGGGGCAGGTCATCGCCAGCACGACAGGCAGCGAAGCCCATACCGAATACACCGTCACCGGCGACGGGGTGAACCTTGCCTCGCGGGTGACAGACATGGCTGCGCCGGGTGAAACGCTTGTGTCACATGACATTCAGCGCGCGTTGGGGCCGCTTTTCGTGGGCGAGTCCATGGGGGCCAAGGCCATCAAGGGCCTGAACGAACCCATCGAGCTTTGGCGGCTGGATCGGATGGCGCGGAACATCCGTTCGCGCCGTCACCGTTTTGTGGGTCGCGAGCGCGAGATGTCGTTGTTCTCGGCCACGTTCGACCGATGCCAGCGGCACGGCAAGGGCGAGGTTCATATAGTTCTGGGTGAGCCGGGCATCGGCAAGACGCACCTGTCCGAACAGGTTGCCGAACTTGCCGACAGCTTGTCTTACGCCGTGCATACCGGCGTCGTCATGGATTTCGGTGCGCGCGAGGGGCATTCAGCCATTCAATCCGTAGCGCGCAGCATGTTGGGGCTTGAGGCAACCGATAACGCCGAAACCTGCGCTGAGGTGGCCAAAAGCGCAATCGGCAAGGGTTGGGTGTCGCCGTCCAATGCCACGCATTTGAACGCGCTGCTTGAACTTGAACAGGACCCCGGACTGGCCGAAGTCTATGCAGTCATGGACAATGCCACCCGCCTGCGCGGGCGGCGTCAGGTGATTGACGAGTTGATTGCCGCCTGCAGTCAGGACAGCCCGCTCTTGATCCAGATCGAGGATATCCACTGGGCGACGCCCGACATCCTGACGGCTTGCGCCCATATCGCGGCCGCTACGCGTGACCTGCCTTGTGTGTTGCTGATGACCAGCCGTGTCGAAGGCGACCCGATTGATCGCGATTGGCAGCTTGGCACCGAGGGCGCGCTGGTTTCGAAACTGGAACTGGCACCTATGGGGGATGATCAGGCCCGGCAACTGGTCGAAGAGTTCACCGGCATAGACCCCGAACTTCTGGACGCCTGTGTGCGTCGGGCAGGTGGCAACCCGCTGTTTCTTGAGCAGTTGCTGCGCAATATCGACGTGCTCAAGCGAGACTCGGTTCCCGGAAGTATCCAAGGCATTGTTCAGTCACGGCTGGATGCATTGGATCCGTCCAGCCGATCCGCGATTCAGGCGGCCTCGGTTCTGGGGCAACGTTTCTGGCCTGAGGTTTTGAACTTTATTCTGGGAAAAGGGCATCTGGATACCTCGACACTGATCCGCTCGGCCCTGATCCGCGAGGCAGGGACAGATCTGATGTTTGCGCACGCCCTGATCCGGGACGGGTCCTATGCCACGCTGGTAAAGTCCGAGCGTACACGGCTGCACCGCGAGGCTGCCAAATGGTTTGAAGAGCGAGACGCGACCCTGCGCGCACAGCATTTGGATCGCGCCGGGGCCAGCAACGCGGCGCAAGCCTATCTTGAAGCCGCCGAGAACCTGATTCTGGGCTTCCAATATGATGAAGCCAGCCCCCTGATCGAGCGCGCTTTGGAATTACCGGCCCCGGATGGTGTTCGGTTCGATCTGTTGTGCGCACGCGGGGAAACGCACCGGTTGCAGGGATATTCAGATGACGCGCTGCGCGAGTTCAAAGAGGCAGCCAGTCTTGCCGAGACCGATGAGCAGACCTGCCGCGCCTATATTGGGTTGGCGCAAACCGACCGGCAGGCAAGCCTGTACCAAGAGGCGCTGGATAGCCTTGAAATCGCCGAGGCCGCCGCTGAACGCTGCGGATCGGAAAGAGACATCGCGCAGATCAACTATGTGCGCGGCAATATCTATTTCCCGCTGGGTCAGGTCGAAAAGGCACTGGCCAGCAATGAAAAAGCGCTGACTTTGGCGCGCAAGTTACAATCGGCGCGGTTGGAGGTGGGCGCTCTTAGCGGCTTTGGTGACGCCAATTTCATGAATGCCACCATGCGGTCGGCGACCGGGTTTTACACGCAGGCCGTCGAGCGCGCGCGCGAAGAAGGATTGGTGCGGGATATGGCTGCGAACCTTCACAATCTCAGCGTTGCGCGCAGCTATTCCGGCGACGTGGCGCAAGGCAAGGTGGACGCGCAGGAAGCCATAGAGATTTCGCAGAAGTACTTTGCCTTTGTGCCGGAATGTGTGGCCCAAACATGTCTTGGTGTGGCGCAGACCTTTTTGGGTGAAATGGACGGCGCGCTGGAGTCCTTTACCCTCTCTGCCGAAATTGCCGCCCGAGTTGGGGCCAAGCGGCTGGAGGCGCAGGCGCTGGAGCATCTGGCACGTACACAGGTCTATGCCGGGCAGAAGGATCAGGCGCGCGAAACAGGTCGGCGGGCCGTGGACATTGCGTTGGAACATGGGCGCAACTTTGTGGGGCCAAAGGCGCTGTCAGCGCTGGCCTTGGCTGAAACAGACCCTGACAAACAGGATCAACACTTGAAACTGGGCGCACAGATCATTGCCGAGGGCTGCGTCGGGCACAGCCATTTGCATTTCTACCCCGATGCAAGCGCCGTCATGCTGGCGCGGCAGGAATGGGACAAGGCCACCGGATATGCCGACGCATTGGCCCGTTTTACCGCCGATGAGCCTTTGCCAATGGTCGATCTTTCGATCCAGCACACCAAGGTTCTGGCCGCGTGCGGTGGTTGGGGCATCCCGTTAAGCGCACATGAAGAGTTTGAGGCGCTGGGCGCGGGTTTCTCTGAGATGGGCATCACACAGTCCCTGGTCGGACGTCTGGACCAAGTTTGAAAGGGACTGAATGAGTATCGAAAAGAAGGTTTGGTTGATTTCCGGTGCCCTGACACTTGGGCTGCTAGTCTTGTTGTTCAAACTGTTGGTCGAGCTGAATCACTTCGAGGGCGATCCGACGCAACTGCCTGATCAGGCATCGGTGGATGGCTACCTGCAAGACTTGGAAAACGTGCCGGAGTATCAGGTCAGGACCGGAATTTTCATCAAGTCGTTTGTTTTCACCGATGCCAGCGATGTCCATGTCACCGGATATGTCTGGCAGCATTACGAAGACGGTGTGCATGACGCGATCAAACCGACCGGCGATGCTGTCGGGTTCGTGCTGCCCGATGCTTCGGATGCCGCCAGCGGGATGATCGAAGAAGCCTATCGCATGGATCAGGACGGCGAAGAACTGATCGGCTGGTATTTTGAACAGACCCTACGGCAGAATTTCGACTACACCAGCTATCCCTTCGACCATAAAACCGTATGGGTCCGGTTCTGGCCCGCCAGTTTCGACGCCGCCGTGGCCCTGATCCCCGATTTCGCGGCCTATCCAGCCACGGGTCCCGACGACATATTCGGGATCGACAGCCGCATCGTCATGGGCACGTGGGAGCGGGAGAATACCTATTTCGACTATCGCCTGTCCGATCTGGGCACCACGCTGGGCATCAGTGATGCCGAATTCCAGACCAACCTGCCCGAGTTGCACTATAACTTTGTCATCAAGCGCAACTTCGGCAACGCCTTCGTCGTTCACATGATCCCCCTGATCGTCGTTACGATGCTGCTGTTTGGCGCAGTCATGACCGTGACCCGCCGGCCCGAGTTGATCGAGCGGCACGATTTCAGCACCTCTAGCGTGATTGGCACCTGTTCGGTTCTGTTCTTCGTGATCCTGCTGGCGCATGTGCAACTGCGTGAAGGCTTTGCCGGATCGCCGGTGATCTACATGGAGTCGTTCTTTTTCCTGATGTATTTCCTGCTGCTGGCCGTGTCCGTGAACACCTACCTGTTCGCGTCCGAGGCCGTGCCGTCCCTGCGGTTCATCCACTACCGGGACAACCTGATCCCAAAGGCCGCGTTCTGGCCCTTTGTGTTGATTTGCACGGTGGCGATCACGGCCTATAACCTTAGTCTCAAGGCCGACCCCGAGGATGAAGCCGTGATCGAGATGCTTAACTAGGGCGTTGGCTGGAACCCCGGTTTCGGCGTGCCCGTGGCCATGTCCAGCGTGTATTCCGCCACGATGCCGGACGTGCCGTCGGCCCATTGGTCCAGATATTTGGTCGGGTGGGCGATGACGTAGACATAGGCAGGCTTCTTGACCCCGTCCATCAGCACGTTGATCCGCTTGCGGACATAGACATTCTCGGGCGAGCCGGGGCCGTGATAGCCTTCGAGCTTGTCCAACTCCTTCAGCCCCGAGGATGAGACGCGATAGACCTCACCCCGGATGGGTTCGCCACGCCCTTTCTGATCGACCAGCGTGGCCATCCGGTGCAGGTAGCCGCAATTGGGATTGTCGCAATGCGGCTCGTGCGGGACGATCAGGGGCATGCGTTGCCGGGTAACGGCCTCACCCACGAAATCGTCTAGCACGTCTGCATGGGCGTCGTGGTTGGGGAACCCTTTCTTGAGCGACCCGTAGGTGAAATACAGATAGGTCCGCTCGCGGTCGTCGATCAGATCATTGTCGTGGTCTTCCTCGGGCGCGATGACGGTATGGGCATTGGCCCAGTCATCCAGCATGGCCCTGATCTTGGGTTTGACCTGCTTTACGTCTTTGGCATTCTTCGGGTCCCGCAGGAAGTTGATGCAGTTGCTGGCGTCGATCCCCGGCGCGCCTAGAAGCACTTCGACCATTTTGGCCGAGTTGTTCATCACCGCCACATGCAGGCTGGTAAACCCGTGATCGTTGGTGGCGTTGACGTCGATGCCGCGGTTAATCAACTCCTGCGCCGCCTCAAGATCGGGCTTGCCAAGGTTCTGGCCGTTTTCATGCAGCTCGCCTTCGCCCCCCGCCGCATAGTGCAGAAGGGTATCGCCGTTGCTGTCATCCACGATGTCGATCCCGGCCATGCCTTTGTCGATAGCGTCAAAAACACGAGTCCATTGCGCGAACTCGTCCGAGGCCGCGGCCTCCTGCGCCCATTTGCAGATATTGTGTTCCTGATCGGCCAGTTCTTCGAACGCCTCGTCCAACACCTCCATGATCTGATCCGGGGTGGCCATCATGCCGATCCCCATCATGCCGTTGGACAATCGACCCTTGCGCGGGCCAACGATATCGACCCCCAGATCGCGCAGTTTTTCGACATTGTTCTGGGTGGTGACATTGTTCCACATGTTTGTGTTGCAAGCCGGGCAGAGGATCACCGGCTTGTTCCGGTATTGCCATGCCACAAAGACCGAGGTCAGCAGGTTGTCGGCGATCCCGTTGGCGATCTTGCCCATCGTGTTGCAGGTCACCGGCGCCACGATCACGCAGTCTGCCCAGTCACACAGCGCCAGATGCGAGGCACGCAGGGGCATCCCGAACTCGGTATAGCGGAAATTCCATTCGTCATCGTCGCGGTAATAGTCGTGATGCGAGATGTAATCTTCGATCGTTTTTGGTTTGGCTTTCTTGATATTGCCGGTTTCCTCTTCGACCTCGATATCGCGGAAAAACTTCTCGGCTGACACGGACGGGATCAGCTTGACGTTATGCCCCGCATCCTTGATCCGCTTGACCAGATCGGGAACCTTGTCTGCCGCCGACGACCCGCAGGCACACAGCAGCACATTGCGCTTTTCGCTGGGCGCATCGGTCAACCCGCCCTTGGGGTAGCCAAAGATGTTCTTGTCCAGACTGGGCGATTCATGGCGCAGCAACACCGGCAGCCCGGCTTCCTTGACGCTTTGCTGAAAGCTGCCATCCAGCACAACATCGACAATATCTTTTCTGCGACCCAGGCATTCGCCCTTGAAGAACAGGTAGGGTGGGTTTTCCTTCCCAGTCATTATCGTCAATTGCCGCCGCATTTTCATCACGTTGGCCCCGTGGCCTTCGACGTCAATCAGGCGGGCACTGGTGATGCCGATATTGGCCAGCATACTGCGCAGCATATAGGACCAGGGGTCCTCATCCGCGTAGAACAGCACAATCGGGTTGGTGTTGACGATGCGTTCGACATCCGTGGGGTCTTCGGGCGGTTCATGTTCCTCGATCACCAACATTGCCGGGTTTCCGAGGTCGCGCAGACCGCGGAAGATATGCCCGCGCGGGGCCTGCCATACTTGCGAGGTTGCCGGGCTCATATCCACGACCGTGACCAGATCGGTCTTTTCGTCATAGGCGATGCAAAGGCACCAGAACTCTTCCAGCAGGGCTGTCTCGCGAAAGACATTTGCGGGGGGGCGGATGACCTCGAACCCCAGCACGCGGTTGAAATCAATATTGATCATCAGATGGCGATCGTCGTGCGCGTTCAGGCTGTGCAACTGATCGCGGAACCAGTCCTCGGGCGATTTGTCGTCCTTGTCGGGGCGTTCTGCATAGCTTCGGAAAGTGCTGCCCAGATGCACGTCAGGTGTCTGGCTGAGATAGCGCTGCGCCAGCGCGTGCATCTCTTTGGCCGTGGAAACCCGGCTGAGCGCGTCTGTCAGATTGGCCTGTGTCGCGATCAGCAGCTTGTCTTCGTCGACCTGCTGGTCGCCCAGAATGTTCAGGCTTTCGGCCAAAACCCCCATCGAGTTCATGTTAGGGCTGGCCCGCCGGAACAGGTTGCGGCGTTTCTTGGGGTCTTTTGCCAGATATTCGGTGCTGTCTACGTAATTGCAATCCTGTTGCAGCGTTTGCAGCGTGGTCTTCACCGCATCCAATGCCGAGAACCGCAAAATCCCCCGCGACCGCATCGAGGTTCCGTCGCGGTCGGACATACCTGCCCATAGCCGGTCAATCGTCGTCACCCACAGCTTGCCGTATTTCTCGGGGTGGACATCCATCATATGCACCAACCCGGTGCTGGGGTTGCATTTCGCGATGATCGCAAAGTGACCGCCGGGCATGTTCTGTTTGCCATGCGCCACGCCGACCTGAAAATTCGCCACCAGAATGTCGTTGTCGCCGCCCACCCGGTTGGATTCGTCAATCGCCGCAAGCAGCAGATCGACCGAGGTCGTGGCCTCGTCCATGAAATAGGCCTGCACTTGTATCTTCTTGCGCAGGCCCTGCGTGTGGATGAATGTGCAGGCGACGTCATAAAGTTCGCCCAATGAAATCCCGTCATTCACAACAAAGGATGTGGGCAAAGCGCATTCGCGGAAGATGTCGTTGACCTCGCAACTGAAGCCCAATGCCGACATGCTGAGCGCGGCCGCCGTGACACTGCAACAGTTGATCGGTTGCTGGAAGTTCTGCAAATGCACGCTGACCAGATCGCCGAACAGGGTTGCGTAACAGGCTTCGCGGATTTTGACCGGGATTTCGAACCATTGGTTGCTGGACAGGTAAGCCAGCTTGGTGCCGGGCGTGGCCACGGCCTCGAGGCTGACGGGAATGTCAAAGATTTCAAGATGCTCTTCATAGAAATAGTCGCCGGTATCGGCGGTGGTCAAAGTTTTTCCGTCCTGCCGTAACTGGACGATGCCGGACAGAACGACATACATGCCCTGCGGAGGCAGAACCGTTTTTTCTGCAATGTCGAAGAATTCGAAGTGCGCGTTAATTGCCGCGCTGTCGCTGGATGAAAGAATGGAATGAATCAGTTTCCAATCCCCATCCGTCGGCTCGAATGGTTTTGAATTGTCAATCGGATCTTTTGGCACGCTTATTCCCCCTGAACTCGTCTTGAAACTATCACTGACCAACACCGGCTCTTGGCTGGTAACGGGCCCCAAATCGGTTAGCTGGAAACGAAACCGCCCCTCATAGCGCCCGGCGCTGGATGGGCTGGAGTTTGCAAGGAATTAGTGCGCAAAACCGGCCCAATAGAGCGCACATTATCGTATTTGTTGACGAAAATCACTGATCCAGTTGGGGTGGCGCCCCCTGCCAACGGCACGGGGGTCAATGGTTGATTGCGCTCAGGTCACAACACGCAATAGGGGTCGGTCGCGGCGGGTGGCGCCAAGATTTCGTCACCATGATGAAAACTCCGACACTATGACGGATCATTCCGTGTTTCCGACAAGATAACCCCTGCGAGCCGGACAAGCGGCCCGTCATACTTTCAGAAAACGAAAGAGGAGGCGCGTTTTGAGCTGGAATATCTGTGTTATCGGAGCAGGCAAGATCGGTCAGATGATCGCGACCCTGCTAAAATCTTCGTCCAATTACTCGGTCACGGTTGCGGATCGTGATCTGTCAGCCCTGTCGGTTCTGAACCGCCAAGGCATTGCGACCCGGCAGATCGACGTCAGCAACGCGGCGCAATTGGCCAAGGCGCTGACCGGCTTTGATGCCGTCATCTCGGCCGCTCCGTTTTTTCTGACCCCGCAAATCGCCAATGCCGCCAAGGCTGCAGGCGCACATTACTTTGACCTGACCGAGGATGTTGCGGCCACCAATGCCGTGCGCGAATTGGCCAAAGACAGCGCAACAGCATTCATGCCGCAATGTGGTCTGGCACCCGGGTTTGTCGGAATCGCCGGGGCAGCGCTGGCGTCAGAGTTTGATAAGTTGGACAGTTTGCACATGCGGGTTGGTGCTTTACCGCTTTATCCGACCAATGCGCTGAAATACAATCTGACATGGTCCACCGACGGGCTGATCAACGAATACTGCAACCCCTGCGATGCCATCGTGAACGGCGACCGGGTCAAGACTGCGCCGCTGGAAGATTACGAGGTGCTGGGCCATGACGGGGTGGAATATGAGTGTTTCAACACCTCGGGTGGCTTGGGCACATTACCCGAAACGCTGGACGGCAAGGCCCGGGCAGTATCCTATCGCTCGATCCGGTATCCCGGTCATTGCGATATCCTGAAACTGCTGCTCAAGGATCTGGGGCTGGAGCGTCGCCGCGATCTGCTCAAGGATATTTTCGAGACCGCCCTTCCGCGCACGGATCAAGACGTGGTGCTGGTCTATTGCACCGCAAAAGGCATGATCGACGGAAGCTTGCGCGAGAAGTCCCTGATCAACAAAAGCTATGCCCGCAAGATCAACGGACAGGTCTGGAGCGCCATTCAAGTCACCACCGCCGCAGGTGTGCTGGGTGTGGTCGATCATATGCGCACGGGCGCGCTGCCTGCCAAGGGCTTTGTCCGGCAGGAACAGGTGGCCCTGTCTGATTTCCTGAACACCGAATTTGGCCAGCTTTACCGCGCTGGCGACGCAACCCCACAGAACAAGGCGGCCTGAGATATGAAAGACATCGTGATGACTGCGCAAACAACCCTTGCCAATCTGGACCTGACAGCGGCTGAGCTGACCGGCGGCACTCTGCCGGTGCATTCCCCCATCGACGGCAGCCTGCTGGCCGAGGTGCATGAAACCCCGGCGAGCGACATGGAGGCGGTGTTTGCCAATGCCAAAACTGCATTCAAAGCCTGGCGTACTGTACCCGCCCCGCGCCGGGGCGAGTTGATCCGCCTGCTGGGCGAGGAACTACGTGCCGCCAAAGAAGATCTGGGCGCGCTGGTCAGTTGGGAGGCTGGCAAGATCACCTCGGAAGGTTTGGGCGAAGTGCAAGAGATGATCGACATCTGCGACTTTGCCGTAGGTCTGTCGCGGCAGCTTTATGGCCTGACCATCGCCTCTGAACGCCCCGGCCACCGGATGATGGAGACATGGCACCCGGCGGGGCCGGTCGGCGTGATCTCGGCCTTCAACTTCCCGGTTGCGGTCTGGTCGTGGAACGCGGCGATTGCACTGGTCTGCGGCGATACGGTGATCTGGAAACCGTCCGAAAAGACGCCGCTGACCGCGATGGCCTGCCAGAAGATCTTTGAACGCGCACTAGCCCGTTTCGGCGATGCGCCCGACCACCTGCTGCAAACCCTGATCGGCGGTGCCGCACTGGGCGAGGCGCTGGTCGCCAGCGAGGATTTGCCGGTGATTTCGGCCACCGGTTCCACCCGCATGGGCCGCGCGGTTGCCCCCGTGGTGGCATCCCGCTTTGGTAAGTGCATTCTGGAACTGGGCGGCAACAACGCGATGATCGTTGGCCCTTCGGCCGATCTGGAAATGGCGGTGCGCGCGATCGTGTTCTCGGCTGTGGGTACGGCTGGTCAGCGCTGCACCACGCTGCGCCGCCTGATCGTGCATAACTCGATCCGTGAGGAGCTGGTGGGCCGCCTGAAAAGGGCCTATGCCGGTCTGCCTATCGGCAACCCGCTGACCGAGGGCACTTTGATCGGCCCACTGGTCGATGAGGCATCCGGCGCGGCCATGATCGCTGCTTTGGAATCGGCCAAAGCTGAGGGCGGTGCGGTATTCGGAGGCCAGCGCGTGACCGAAGGTGTGCCGGATGGCGTCTATATGCAACCCGCCATCGTTGAGATGCCCGGCCAGACGGCGACCGTGAAAACCGAGACTTTTGCGCCGATCCTTTATGTGATGGGCTATGACGATTTCGACGACGCCATCGACATCCAGAACGACGTGCCACAAGGCCTGTCGTCCTGCGTGTTCACCCTAAACATGCGCGAGGCCGAGCAATTCCTGACCGCAGCCGGATCGGATTGCGGAATCGCCAACGTCAATATCGGGCCGTCGGGGGCCGAGATCGGCGGTGCCTTTGGCGGTGAGAAAGAAACAGGAGGCGGGCGCGAAAGCGGCTCTGACGCGTGGAAGGCCTATATGCGGCGCCAGACCAATACGGTTAACTACTCGGCTGAATTGCCGCTGGCGCAGGGCGTCAAGTTCGACATCTGAACATCCAGACCGGCGATGCCCCAAGCGTCGCCGGGTTTTTAATCGGCGAACAGGTAGTCCAACTGCAAGATTGCCCGGGCCTTGTCTGGTGAGACACCCAAAAACGCTGTAATTGCCGCTTCCTTTTCTGCAGGAGTATCGGTTTCCCGAATACGCTGGTAACTGCCAAGACCGGCCCCCTGTATCAACTCGGATTCGTAGGCAAGCGCGTTGCGTAGGGTTGGCACAAGTTCGGCTACGGTCTCGTCGGGGCTGTTCTCACCAGCCAGACCTATGCGTCGGGCGTGGCCGATCAAGTAAGCATCTGAATACGCGCAATCAATCTCCAACACATGCGCATGGGACTGGTCGGCATTAAAATCCTCAATGATCTCAAGGTTGGCGGGATCGACGCAAATAACCAGCTTGTCCGTTTCGAAATTGTCGAACAGCAAACGCACGACCGCGCGCCGGTGCCGAGACCGTTTTCCCAGCGTGGTTTCTATGCCGCCCAGATCGGGCAGGGCCGTGTCTTCTTCATTAAACAGGTATTCGATACAGGGGATGTCTGTCTCGGACATAATCTGATCGACGAGCCGTTTGGCGACATGCCATTTCTTACAGACGATCAGATAAACTTCGCGGTTTGGTCCAAGGGTATTGCCCGCCTCCCAGAACCGTTGACCATACCGGCGTCCAACGCGGCCGCGCCCGGTCAGGAACTTGTGCAGGTTTCGCCCTTCATCCGTTATCCGGAACGTGACGCCTTCGGTGGCATAGAGTTTGCCCAGCCTGTCTTTCAGATCATGAGCTTCAGAGCTGATCTTGCGAGCAAACAGATAATCCTGCCCCAGCAACATATCATAATGGTCGTTGTAAAACGTGACCGGCTTTCCATAGTCCGAGAACATCAGGAATGTAGGCGTGCGGTTCTGGATTTCTTCTTTCGAAACAAGATGGCGAACCAGGGTCTGAAAGAAAGTCTCATCCGGAATCCAGGTGGTTGAGAAAAAGCGGATCACATCCGGGCGCTTCTTCAGGAATTCCAGAATCATCTCGATCGTCCGGCGGCGCAGGCACCACCACTGGCTGCCGATCATGACCTGAATGTCGTCGGGAACGTCGCGGGTCAAACCAAAGCGCTTTTGCAGCTCGTAAGCGGCATAGAACCATCGGCTTTGTGTTCTTTCGTTGAAGTAATGCCGATAGATCAGCCGGTCTTCTTTCATCCCGGTCTTGATCCACTTGCTTTCAAAGAAGTCGTGGCTTTCGATGAAATCCATGTCGCGCTCGTCCAGAAAACGATGTGCGTATTCCGCCGTCTTGATTGCCATGCAGTCGCCCGACAGCATGTAGAAATGCGTTGCACGAGGAAATGCATCCACCGCCGCTTCGATGGCGTGCAGGGTGGCCTGAACCAAAGACCACTCTCCCCAGCCACATCTGATCCGCTTGGTTGCGAAAGTGACGTTTGCGTTGTGCGCAAGAGCGTCCCGAATTTGGGCATAGGCCGCGGCGCTGGCGCGTGCGTCGAAGTGAATGGCCATGCAATCCCCAGCGGCGGTCAATTGCTCGGCTTGTGCAATGATGGCCTCGGGGTCTTTGTGGCACAGCAATATATAGGCAATCCTGGCCATTTCAGTTCTGTGAATTCCGTTTCTGCCCGTTTCCAACCGTGATACTGAGGATGAGCGATTGAATAAACATAATATTTTTGGTTTTTTGATCTCAAAAGCGGGCAGAAATTTTAGGTTCTGACACGCGGAGGAGGCAAAGCAGATGGGTTTTCCCGGCACATGGATGACCGAGAGCGAAAGCATGGTGTATCGGGTTGTGCCGAAATGCGCCTGCTCAACTATTGGACAGATCATGTATTATTCGGATCATGGTCGGTTCTTTGATGGTGATATTCACGACGCAGATGACGGAATGCACAAATGGGCGTTCGAGAACAGTCAGGATGTGATTTCCCAAAATATCCGAAACCACTCGTCTTATACCTTCACCTGTGTCCGCAATCCTTACACGCGTATCCTCAGCTCCTTTTTTGACAAGATCTGCGGCATTCAGCGAAACGGCAAACGGTACCGGGGCAATCTGGTGCCGACGCTGATCTATAATTACGGGATCGAGGTTGGTGGGGATGACGGAAAGGGCGAGTTCGACCAGATCGCCAGCTTCCGCCGGTTTCTGCTGTTTGCGCGTGATACGATCCGTTGGCGCAGGCCGATGGACCCCGATATTCACTGGTCGGCCATGTCAGGCCATGTCTCGACCTTTATCGTCAACGGCGGGCGGTATGACCGGATTTTCTGGACCGAAGCGTTCAACGACGGAATGCAGGATGTCCTGAACCATCTGGATACGCCGCATAATGTGGAGCTGTCCACAATCCCGCGCTTCAACGAATCTGAGGGGCATGGCCCAAAGCGCGCGCATCCGGTTGCAGACTATTTTGACGACCTCTCGATGCACCTGGTCTACGAAATCTACAAGCAGGATTTCGAGCTGTTCCGGTATGATTTTGAGAACCCGGCTAACAAGATGCCAATTGGTGAAATTGATCTGGATGAGGTTCATGCCAAACTTGGCGACTGAGTAAGGGGCAGGTTCTCCCGCTCATTATCAATGTCTCTGACGAGACATCTCCGCTGGTTGGGCCCGGCGCCGCGCACCGCGCGGCGCCGGGCCCAAGACTGAACGGGGTATCGGCGCAGCCGATGGCGTAGTTCGGGCGCGGGAGGGTTTGGGTGGTTGGAAAACCCGGCCCGTCATAATCGCGCGCCGGGTTAACATAGTCACAACTGGCGCACAGCTCCCTTAGCCGCACTTGTCGTCAGCTTGGCATAGGCCTTCAGCGCCGTGGACACCTTGCGCTTGCGCGGCGCGGCAGGTTCCCAGCCTTTTTCGTCCTGTTCTTCCCGGCGCGCGGCCAGTTCTTCGTCGGACACCGCCAGATGGATCGAGCGGTTGGGGATGTCGATCTCGATCTTGTCGCCCTGATGCACCAGACCGATGACGCCACCTTCGGCCGCTTCGGGCGAGACGTGGCCGATCGAAAGGCCCGAGGTGCCACCCGAAAACCGCCCGTCGGTCAGCAGCGCGCAAGCTTTGCCCAGCCCCTTGGATTTCAGATACGAGGTCGGGTACAGCATTTCCTGCATCCCCGGGCCACCGCGCGGGCCTTCGTACCGGATAACGACCACGTCGCCCTCTTTCACTTTGCCGGTCAGGATGTCGTTCACCGCCCGATCCTGGCTTTCGCAGACATAGGCCGAGCCGGTGAAGGTCAGGCTGGCAGGGTCCACACCGGCGGTTTTCACGATACAGCCGTCGCGCGCGATGTTGCCGAACAGCACCGCCAGACCTCCATCCTGACTGAACGCGTGTTCCTTGGACCGGATCACGCCGCCTTCGCGGTCGGTGTCCAGTTCCTTGTACCTATTCGATTGGCTGAACGCCTGCGTGGTGCGGACGCCACCCGGCGCGGCCTTGAACAAATCCTGCGCCTTGGGGTTGTTGGCGACCTTAATATCCCAATTGGCAATTGCTTCACCCATCGTTGCCGAATGCACGGTGCTACAATCATCGTGCAGCAGACCGGCGCGGCTGAGTTCGCCGAGGATCGAGAAGATGCCGCCCGCGCGGTGAACGTCTTCCATATGCACGTTCTCTGTGTTTGGCGCGACCTTGCACAAACAGGGTACTTCGCGGCTGAGTCGGTCCATATCGGACATGGTGAAGTGCACCTCGCCCTCATGCGCGATGGCCAGCAGGTGCAGCACGGTGTTGGTGGACCCGCCCATGGCGATGTCCAGCGACATGGCGTTCTCGAACGCATCAAATGTGGCGATTTCGCGGGGCAGGAAGCCCTTTTCATCCAGATCATAGTGGCGCTTGGTGATCTCGACGATGCGGCGACCGGCCTCAAGGAACAGCTCTTTGCGGTCTGAGTGCGTGGCCAGCGTGGACCCATTGCCCGGCAGGGCCAGACCCAGCGCCTCGGCCAGACAGTTCATCGAGTTCGCGGTGAACATGCCCGAGCACGACCCACAGGTCGGGCAGGCGTTTTCCTCGATATGCTGGACCTGTTCGTCGGTGTACTTGTCGTCGGCCGCGGCGACCATCGCGTCCACAAGGTCGATCTTTTTCACATCCAGATCGGCGATGTCGATCTTTCCGGCCTCCATCGGCCCGCCCGAGACAAAGATCGCGGGGATGTTCAGGCGCATGGCAGCCATCAGCATGCCCGGCGTGATCTTGTCGCAATTCGAGATGCATACCATCGCATCGGCACAATGCGCGTTGACCATGTATTCGACCGAATCTGCGATCACCTCTCGTGAGGGAAGCGAATACAGCATGCCGTCATGGCCCATGGCGATCCCGTCATCCACGGCGATGGTGTTGAACTCTTTGGCGACACCACCGGCGGCCTCGACCTCGCGGGCAACCATCTGGCCGAGGTCCTTCAGGTGAACGTGGCCCGGCACAAACTGCGTGAACGAGTTGACGATTGCGATGATCGGCTTGCCGAAATCGTCATCCTGCATCCCGGTGGCGCGCCACAGGCCGCGGGCACCGGCCATGTTGCGGCCATGGGTAGAGGTTCTGGATCGGTACATTGGCATGATGCTGTTTCCCTTATGCCCCGGTTGCGATGGCGGGGTGTGTGCGTTATAGCGCACGTATCACATGTGCGCTATAACGCACAAGAGGATTCGAGAGACGAGCGATATGGCACCGGATGATATAACGCTGAAACTGCGGGATGTGCGCGCGGCCTCGGGGCTGAGCCTGTCCAAGGTGGCCGAGATGACAGGCGTCAGCAAGGCCATGCTGGGCCAGATCGAGCGGGGCGAATCCAGCCCGACCATCGCGACCCTGTGGAAGATCGCCAAAGGATTCCAACTGCCACTTAGTGCTTTGATCGGGTCGTCGGCGCTGCGCGACCCTGCCGATTCCAGCCTGTTCCGCACCGTGACCTTTCCCGGCAGCATCGAGGTCAAGATCGTCTTCCCCTATGACCCCGCACTTGGCGCGGAAACCTTCCATGTCGATCTTGCACCGAACCAGAGCCACGAATCCGCCGCCCATGCCGCCGGCGTGACCGAGGAAGTGTTCGTGCTGAAAGGTGCATTGGAAATCTTGCGCGACGCGGAATGGGTGCCGTTGCAAGCCGGACAGGGCCTGCGCTTTGCTGCAGACATTCCGCATGGTTATCGGGCGGGTGATGAGGGTGCCGCATTTCTGAACATGCACCACTATGGTCAGGCCGGATAAGCGGACCCGCGACCTTATCCAGCCTTGAACCCGCAACCCTGCGCGTATAGGGAAAACCCAAGCTCGCTTTGGGGAGGCTTTGATGCAGGACGATCCGAAAACCCTCGTTTCAACCGAATGGCTTGCAGCCCATCTCAAGGACCCGGACCTGCGGGTTCTGGACGGTTCATGGTATTTGCCGCAGCAAGGGCGGGATGCAAAGGCCGAGTATGACGCGGCCCATATTCCCGGCGCGCGGTTCTTTGACATTGACGAGATCTCGGATCGTCGCTCGGATCTGCCGCACATGGCGCCCCCGGTTGAAAAGTTCATGTCGCGCCTGCGGGCGATGGGGGTTGGGGATGGTCATCAGGTGGTGGTCTATGATGGCGCCGGGTTGATGTCCGCCGCGCGGGTCTGGTGGCTGTTCCGTCTGATGGGTCAGGAAAACATCGCTGTTCTGGATGGCGGTTTCCCCAAATGGCAGGCTGAAGGGCGCGAGATCGAAGACCTTCCTCCGGTCATTCGTGACCGTCACATGACGGTGCGCGTGCAAAACCATCTGGTGCGGGACGTCACGCAGGTGTCTGCGGCGGCGAAGTTGGCCGATCACGAGATCATTGATGCACGCTCTGCCGCCCGATTTGCAGGGACAAGCGCCGAGCCGCGTGAAGGCTTGCGTTCGGGTCATATTCCAGGCTCGCGCAATGTGCCGTTTGATACGCTGTTGAACAAGAACGGCACGATGAAGTCGCCCGATGAATGCCGCACCGTGTTCGAGGCCGCTGGCGTGGACCTGTCGAAACCCGTCATTACCTCATGCGGGTCGGGTGTAACTGCCGCGATCCTCAGCCTTGCGTTGGAACGCTTGGGCAAAAAAGACCATTCGCTTTATGACGGCTCCTGGGCTGAATGGGGTGCGTTCCCCACCCTGCCCGTCGCAACCGGAGAGACCTGATGTTCGAAAACCTCAAACCGCAGCCCGCCGATAAGATCCTGGCGCTGATGCAGATGTACCGCGAAGACCCGCGCGATCAAAAGATCGACCTGGGTGTTGGCGTCTACAAGAATGCTGAAGGCGTGACCCCGGTCATGCGCGCGGTGAAAGCGGCTGAAAAGCGCATTCTGGAAGAACAGGAGAGCAAGGCCTATACCGGTCTGGCGGGCGATCCGGCTTTTGCGGATGCGATGATCGGCCTGATCCTTGGCACCTCGGTTCCGCGTGGCAACATCGCGGCTGTGGCGACGCCTGGCGGCACTGGCGCGTGTCGGCAAGCGTTCGAGATGATCCGCATGGCCAACCCTTCGGCGCGCGTCCTTGTGTCGAATCCAACATGGCCGAACCACCTGTCGATCCTGAACTATCTGGGGATGGAGACCGTCCCGTACCGCTATTTCGATGGTGAGACCCGAGGCGTTGATTTCGATGGCATGGTCGAAGACCTGAAAACGGCCAAGGCGGGCGACGTGGTTCTGCTTCATGGCTGTTGCCATAACCCGACCGGAGCCAATCTGAACATGGTTCAGTGGCAAGAGGTCGTGAACATCATCAACGAGCTTCGCCTCGTGGCGATGATCGACATCGCCTATCAGGGCTTTGGTGATGGTCTTGAGGAAGATGCGCAGGCTACCCGCCTTGTTGCCTCGTCGGTCAAGCGTTGCCTGATCGCGGCGTCTTGTTCCAAGAACTTCGGTGTATATCGCGAACGCACCGGGCTGTTGATGGCGATCAGCGATGATGCGGCGCAGACGGGGCTGAACCAGTCGACGCTGGCCTTTCTGAATCGTCAGAACTATTCCTTCCCGCCCGATCACGGGGCGCGGGTCGTGACGACAATCCTGAATGACGACGCCTTGCGCGCGGATTGGGCGGCCGAGCTGGAAGAGGTTCGCCTGTCCATGCTGGGTCTGCGCCAACAACTGGCCGACGAGCTGCAAAGACTGAGCGGGTCCGACCGGTTTGGCTTTGTCGCCCAGCATCGCGGCATGTTCTCGCGCCTTGGCGCAGCCCCGGAACTGGTCGAGAAGCTGCGTGCTGATCACGGCATCTATATGGTCGGCGACAGCCGTTTGAACATTGCGGGTCTGAACGCCAACACGGTGCCGATTCTGGCACAGGCGATTGTCGACGTCGGCGTTTGAGTTATCCATCACAACCGTTAAAGCCGCGCAGGATTGCGCGGCTTTTTTGTTTTTGGCCAATTCCAAAAGAAAAGGCCGGGCGCGAACGCCCGGCCTTTGAGTGGTGAACTCAGGTCTTAGCCTTTGGAGAATTCGGGATATGCTTCCATCCCCAGCTCTGCCATGTCGAGGCCGTTGATCTCGTCCTCTTCGCTGACGCGAATGCCGACAACGGCTTTCAGGATGCTCCACAGGATCAGCGCGCCGACAAAGGTGAACACGCCGTAGGCTGCGATACCGAGAAGCTGGGTGCCCAAGGATGCTTCGCCGTAGAAGATCACGGCGATGGTGCCCCAGATGCCTGCGAACAGGTGAACCGGGATCGCGCCGACAACGTCGTCAATCTTGAACTTGTCCAGCATCGGAACCGCGAAGACCACGATGATACCACCGACGGCACCGATCCACAGCGCGCCGAACAGGGTCGGGGCCAGAGGTTCGGCTGTGATCGAAACCAGACCGGCCAGCGCACCGTTTAGCACCATGGTCAGGTCAGGCTTTTTGTACAGCAGTTGTGTCAGGATCAGGGCTGTAACAGCGCCCGAAGCGGCGGCCATGTTGGTGTTGGCGAAGATACGCGAGACGTCTGTTACGTCGCCCACAGTGCCCATTGCAAGCTGCGAGCCGCCGTTGAAGCCGAACCAACCCAGCCACAGGATGAACGTACCCAGGGTTGCCAGTGCCAAGTTCGAACCGGGCATCGGGTGGACCTTGCCGTCCTTGTATTTGCCGATCCGCGGACCAAGGATGATCGCGCCTGCCAGCGCTGCCCAGCCACCGACCGAGTGTACGACGGTCGAGCCAGCGAAATCCGAGAAGCCAGCTTCAGACAGCCAGCCGCCGCCCCACTGCCAGGAACCCGAGATCGGGTACATGATACCGGTCAGTACAACGACGAAGATCAGGAAGGGGAACAGCTTGATCCGCTCGGCCACGGCACCCGACACGATGGAGGCGGTTGCAGCCACAAAGACCAACTGGAAGAAGAAGTCCGATCCGATCGAGGCATAGTCCAGAGCAGCCTCGGCAGGGTCGACACCGACCGGGTCAAGCACGGTCGGGCCGCCAATGGCAAAGAAACCATTGAAGTCGCCCGGATACATCGTGTTGAAGCCAACCAGCCAGTACATGATCGCGGCTATGGAAAACAGCGCCACGTTCTTGATCATCTGCATGGCGACGTTCTTGGAGCGCACCAGACCGCCTTCAAGCATGGCAAAACCTGCAGCCATGAAGAAGACCAGGAACCCTGCCATCAGGAACAGCAGCGTGGTGAAGATATACTGGGTATGGAGCGCGGCTTCGCCGTCGGCGGCCTCTTGCGCCAGACCCATCTGCGGCAGCGCGACGATCGCGGCAGCAGGGATGAGAGATTTCATCAGGTTCATTGTCAGTCCTCGAATGATTGTGAGTGGGGGCGCTTACAGCGCCTCTTCGTTGGTTTCCCCGGTCCGCACGCGCAGGGCCTGCTCGACATCGAGGACGAAAATCTTGCCGTCACCGATCTTGCCGGTCTTGGCGGTTTTGGTGATGGTCTCGACGATCTGGTCGGCCATCGCAGCGGGCACCACGATTTCCAGTTTGATCTTGGGTACGAAGTTCACGGCATATTCCGCACCGCGATAGATTTCTGTGTGACCCGATTGCGAGCCGAAGCCCTTGATTTCGGTCACCATCATGCCGCGCACGCCAGCTTCGGTCAGTGCCTCGCGCACCTCCTCCAGCTTGAACGGCTTGATTGTCGCAATGATCAGTTTCACGTTGATCCCCTCTGCTTCCCGGTCTGTCCGGCTTGTTTGCACTCGCAGCAAAAAAGCGCGGCTGACGGTTTTAAGGAACGCTGAGTGCGACCGAACGCTGGGGAAATTTGCAGCTAGGTGCACAATTTTTGCACAGATTGAGATAAATGCCCAAAAAATGTGCAAAGTGAGGAAGAGATTTACCGGAAATTCGGACCTCAACTTCACAGGTTTTGCAGGGTATGGTGCCTCAAAACGATAACCGGGCAGAGTTCGGAAATGACAGATTCCAAGCGCCGCAAAACTCCTTTGGTGGCGGATAAAAGATACCCGTCCAAGGGCCGTAAACCCAAGGCGACCAAACGCACCGCGAAACCTGCGGGAAAGAAGGCTGTCGCACGTAAAACCACCACACGAAAGCCCACCCGCAAGAAAACACGCAAGAAATCGGCCGGAGGTGGCGGAGGGATATTCCGCCGGATGTTCCGCTGGCTGTGGCGGATGATCTGGGGCGTGACATGGCGCGTGGGGGCCGTTTGCGCGCTGTTGCTGGCGCTGGCGATTGGCGTTGTCTACACCTCGTTGCCCGATGTCGATTCGCTTTTGGACGGCCGCGCGCGCGGGTCGGTCACGATGCTGGACCGCGACGGTAAGGTGTTTGCATGGCGCGGTGACCAGTTTGGCGGTGTCATTACGGCTGATACCGTGTCCCCGCACCTTAAACACGCGGTCATCGCGACCGAGGACAAGCGGTTCTATCGCCATTTCGGTGTCAGCCCGCGCGGGGTTGCCAGCGCCGTGCGCATCAACCTGAGCGAAGGCCGGGGGCCGCTGTCGGGCCATGGCGGTTCGACCATCACGCAGCAGACGGCCAAGTTGCTATGTCTGGGCGTTCCATACGATCCGGCTGAATGGGAGTCCGAGGCGGCCTATGAAGCTGATTGCCGTCAGGGGTCGTTGTGGCGCAAGGCCAAGGAAGCCGTTTACGCGATGGCGATGGAGGTCAAATACTCCAAGGACGAAATCCTTACCATCTATCTGAACCGGGCGTTCCTTGGCGCAGGTGCGCGAGGGTTCGAGGCGGCCAGCCAGCGGTATTTCGGGATTTCAGCCGCCGAAGTATCACCGTCCGAGGCCGCGATGCTGGCGGGTCTTCTGGTCGCGCCGACCCGGTATGCGCCGACGAACAACCTACAACGCTCGCAGGATCGGGCGCGTCTGGTGGTCGGTTTGATGGAGGATCAGGGATATCTTTCCCCTGCGCAGGCCAGCGAAGCCCGCACCCGCCCCGCAGAATTGTCCGAAGCCGCCGCCGCGCGTGCAGGCGGATATTTCGCCGATTGGGTCATGGCCAGCGGACCGGAGTTCTTCACCCGCAACACGACCGAGGATGTGGTGATCCGGACTACTTTGGATCAGCGCCTGCAAAAATCGGCTGAAGAGGCGCTGCAATATATCTTTCAAGAAAAGGTTCGCGAAGGGTCCAAGGCGCAGGCCGCGATTGTCGTGATGTCCGCAGATGGGGCTGTGCGCGCCATGGTCGGCGGTCGTAAGACGCGTGTATCAGGTGCGTTCAATCGCGCGACACAGGCGTTGCGCCAGACCGGATCATCCTTCAAACCCTTCGTCTACGCGACAGCGTTGGAGCTTGGGTATTCCCCGCTGGATACGGTTGTGGACGAGCCCTATTGCATCAATATTCCCGGTTCGGGTCAGTGGTGCCCTAAGAACTATACCAACAAGTTCTATGGTAGGGTCACGCTTGCGGATGCCTTGAAGAACTCGCTGAACATCCCGGCCGTCAAAGTGGCCGAGGTTGCGGGGCTTGAAAACGTCCGCACTGTCGCCAGCGTTTTTGGGATCGCCAATGATCTGGCCGAAGGTCCCGCCCTTGCCCTGGGCGCGTCGGAAAGCACGCTGATTGAGATGACCGGCGCTTATGCGGGTATCCTGAACGGTGGCTCGTCCGTGGAACCTTATGGTCTGACCGAGTTAAAGCTGCTGGGGGACCAGACGCCCGTCATGGTGACGACGACCGGCATCGGAGAACGCGTCATCAACGACAAGGCGGCCAAGCAACTGACATGGATGATGGAGCGCGTGGTCTCGGAAGGCACCGGCGCGCGGGCGCAGCTTCCGGGCTGGCAGGTGGCGGGTAAAACCGGCACGACTCAGGCCGCGCGCGATGCGTGGTTTATCGGGTTCACGGCGGATTACGTGGCGGGTGTCTGGATGGGTTATGACGACAACACGCCCCTTTCCGGTGTCACCGGCGGCGGGTTGCCTGCGGAAATCTGGAAGGAAACCATGCTGCGCGTGACCGAAGGGATGACGCCAACGCCCTTGCCGATGCTGGCCCCGGACCCGCCCGTGCGAACCGCGCAGCCCCGGCAGCAACGCCGCAGGCAGGGCAACGGGTTCGAAAATGCCATTAACAACCTGTTGAACAATATCTTCGGCAATTGATCGGGCAAAGAAAAAGGCGGTGCGCTGGGCACCGCCTTTTGCATTTGTATGCTCGCGTGATCAGACGGTTTCGTCCAGCGCCGCCAGAATCGCGTCACCCATTTCGGTGGTCGACACAGGTTGCACACCTTCCTCGGCCAGCAAGTCGGCGGTGCGGACACCATCGGCCAGAACTTTCTCGATCGCGGCTTCCAGACGATCGGCCTCATCCCCTTGGTCAAAGCTGTAGCGCAGCGCCATGGCAAAGCTAAGGATACAGGCAATCGGGTTCGCCTTGCCCTGACCCGCGATATCAGGGGCCGAGCCGTGGACCGGTTCGTACATCGCCTTGGGACGGCCATTGGCCATCGGTGCACCCAACGAAGCGGATGGCAGCATCCCCAGCGAGCCGGTCAGCATTGCCGCGCAATCGGACAGGATATCGCCGAACAGGTTGTCGGTGACGATCACATCAAACTGCTTGGGTGCGCGCACCAACTGCATTGCGCCATTGTCGGCATACATATGGGTCAGCTCGACCTCGGGGTAATCCTCGGCGACACGGTCCACGACCTCGCGCCACAGGATGCCCGATTCCATGACGTTGGCTTTTTCCATCGAGCACAGCTTTTTGTTCCGGCGCATCGCCAGTTCAAAGGCCGAGCGTGCGGCGCGTTCGATCTCGGATTCGGTGTAGCGCTGGGTGTTGATGCCCACGCGTTCGTTACCTTCTTCGAAGATGCCGCGCGGTTCGCCGAAATAGACGCCCGATGTCAGTTCGCGCACGATCATGATGTCCAGACCGGCGACGATGTCTTTCTTCAGCGATGAGAAGTCGGCCAGCGCGTCAAAGCACTGAGCTGGGCGCAGGTTTGAAAACAGGTCCATTTCCTTGCGCAGGCGCAGCAATCCGCGTTCAGGTTTTACACTGAAATCCAGATCGTCGTATTTCGGGCCACCAACCGCGCCCAGCAATACCGCATCGACCTCTTGCGCCTTGGCCATGGTCTCATCCGACAGGGGCTTGCCATGG
Source organism: Ruegeria sp. HKCCA5491 (assembly GCF_013034565.1). Classification (NCBI taxonomy): domain Bacteria; kingdom Pseudomonadati; phylum Pseudomonadota; class Alphaproteobacteria; order Rhodobacterales; family Roseobacteraceae; genus Ruegeria; species Ruegeria sp. HKCCA5491. The sequence continues at coordinate 93,013 of NZ_WQGG01000013.1, read as the reverse complement.
GCGTCATAGGCGGCACCGCCGACCAGATCCTCGCTCACGTCGAACGCCAGACCGCGGTTCGCGCCGAACCAGTCGATGATGCGGCGGACTTCGGCCATGACTTCGGGGCCAATACCGTCTCCGGGCAGGATGAGGAGCGAGGGGTTGGACATGAAGGATCTCCTTGCGTTTCGTCGCAATGGCCCTAGCGCCTGCGCAGCATGGGGTCAATGCGAGGAAGCTGTAAGCTGCAGGTAAAACCCGTATCTGTGCCCGGAACGACGAACTCCTGAAGAAATGCATGCCACGCGCGGCCCTGCCGACGCTCAGGTGTTCGGTAGAAACGCGGCGTTGAACGCCTTGCGCACCCACTCAACAGTGACCTGCACGCGCTTGTACCCAACAGTATCCGGGTTGAGATAGAGGTACAGGGTGCGGCTGTAATCCGGACGACCTGTGCCAACACGCACCAGATCATCGCGCCCTTCGGCAAGGCACATTGGCAGCAACCCCTTACCCGCCCCCGCAGCAACGGCCGAGACCAGCACGCTGGCGTCCGTTGCGGTTAATCTCACTTTTTCGGCGTGTTTGCTCAGGCGTCTGACCGCGCGGTTGATGATTGGGCGGCTGGCCTCTTCGTCAAAAAAGGCAACCCAGCTTGCGGGTTCTTCTTGCAGGTGGGCGGCGTGGTAAACGGCGAAAGGGACCTGACCCAGTGTGACCGTGTATTCCGCAGATTCGGGCGGAACTTCGAGCCACATCTGAATTGACGCCTCGCCCGAGATGCGCGTTGTTGCGGCACGGGTCATGAACCTCAGGTCCAATCCGGGATTTTCGGCAAGAAAACGATCCATCCCTGACAAGGCCAGGCGCTGCATTGTCCACGAATTCCCGACTATACGCATCATCCCTACAGCGCTGGCATGTGATTGAGAGATTTCGTCGGTCATTCGGTGATAGCTTGCTTCGATCTGCAGCGCACGCTCGATTGCAATGGCCCCGGCTTCGGTCGCCACAAACCCTGACTTAGAGCGAACAAACAGGATCACCCCAAGCTCTTGTTCCAACGCGGTCAACCGGCGGCCCATTGTGGTCGCGTCCACATCAAGGAAATGTGCCGCGCCTGTCAAAGAGCCCGCCCGACTAATGGCTAACAGCACTTTCAGATTGTCCCAGTTCATTTTCAGACGTCCTGCAAATTTGCATGATCTTGATGCAGATTAGCGGCTTTTTGTCCGCAGATTTCAATTCTAAAGTTCCGGCGTTCCGAAAGAGAGACAGCACTTTCCATATTTCACAGTGGGTTACGAGTACGCTTTTTTGGATGGTTTGGGCCGGTGCGGGTGTGCGTCGGCCCGTGAAAAAGGACAAGTGAATGCAAAGATACTCAAAACTATGGGCTGCGACTGCATGTCTGGCGTTAGTCGCCGCCTGTGGTCAAACAGAAGCCCCAGAGCCGATCCAACCCGAGCCTATTTTTAATAAATACGGAGACGTTGTCGGTTGTACCGGCGGGGCCAGCCCCAGTGGTGCGAACCCGGACCAGCCCTGCCTGCCACCGCCGCCACCGCCCCCCGGAGGGTGCGATGACTCGGCGGTTGCTGGAACGGCATCGGTTCCCTGCTCGCCAACCGGTGAAGAGCGTGAGCCTGAAGATAGCTCAACCTCAGGCGGGGGGCGTGACCCGGGCGATAGCTCAACCTCGGGCGGGGGGCGTGACCCGAGCGATAGCTCAACTTCCGACGGCGGCCGTGATCCAGGTGGAAGTTCAACACCTGGCGGCGGTAGCGATCCGACCGGAAGTTCGTCCACCAGCGGAGGCCGTGATCCTGCGGGCGGAGGGTCATCCTCGGCACCGCGGACCTGATACTGCATATTTTGGGTAACGAGTTCTTCAGGGTTTGAAGACGATCATCGACAAAGGACAGGGCAGCCAACCGGTTGCCCTGTTTTGTCAGTTTCAATCCAATTCCAGATCGACCCAAACCAGCCGATGGCGGCTTGCTGTTTGCGCCGCCGTTCGCCCTTCGGTCCCTGTATCAGGCCAATAAACACCGCTGTCCCGAACCGTCCAATGGGCCGAGGGCAACACGTAATCCACCCGCATATCACCCGTTGCTTTCCAAGTGACCGTCGCCAAGTCGCCTGTCGCGTCACGCGGCTGGGGGTCTTGTAGCAGGGGATGGGACAAAAGCGCCTTAATCGCCTGTTTACGCCCCTCTCCGCGGGTCGGGTCCTGATTGGCATCCCCGGCGATCACGTAAGGGCCTTTAGGGGCGCTGCCTAGCCGACCTTCCAGAACGTGCGACCACACCTGTATCTCATCGTGATTGCGGAGCCCGTTCCGATCTTCCGGCCCGTCAAAAACGGGGGGTGCCGCGTGAAAGGTCATCAGGTCGACCGGCCCAAAAGGTGTTTCAACCGGAACCACCCACTGTGCGACCGAAGGCAACCGCTGTACCATTTGCGCGTCTTCTGACGGATAAGGTTGCCCGTCCAATACGGGCAATTGCGCATCCGGCAGGTCCCGCCAGAGCAAAGGCGAAAAATCCTGAACCTCGTATTGGTTGATGGGATAACGCGACAGGACCGCCATGCCGCCATGCCCGGTGTATTTGCCCCAACCCTGCGCGTCGCCCGGACCATGGGTGCGACCGTCGCCGTCCATATCCAGGCCAGTCTCCAAACCCGAATTTGGCCGCGCGGCAAACTGATGGGGGTAGTCCAAACCGGCCTCTCGCAACTGTTCAGTCAATGCGGCAAGCGTTTCGCCGCCAAAGTCCCAGTCGACACCCTGCAACGCGACAATATCGGGGTTGACCGCTGTCAACACCTGCACCACAGCCTGAACCTGTGCGTCGCCGCGCCGAATATCCCTGAGCAATAGGCCCGGCCCATCGCGGCTGAGTTCGGTGTTAAAAGTTGCCACGCGCACAGTCTCAGCCTGCGCCATAAGGGGCAGTACTAGCAGGAATAGTATTCGGATCATGCGGTCTGAGTGGACTCGGCCGTGGAATAGGCGCGACGTTTTTCAACGATCAGGTTCGCGATACGAAGGGTCGCCATGCCGCGCATGATCATACTGGCGGGCAGGAAAGCCCATGCGCTCATGGTCCAAATCAGGGTCTGCGGATTGCTGAGTGAAATGGGATCCGCATAATTCGTCAGCATCTTTATCATCGCGGGGATCAGGAACGGCAGCAGCACCCCGATCGAGATGTTGAGCCGCCCATCGCGCTGAAGGCGCGTGACCACATCGCCGCCTTTGGTCGGATCGAACAAGGGCAGGTTGGTCCAGACATTGAACGCACCGTTGCCCGTAGGCCAGCCACGCAATTTCACGGCGTAGGCAAAGCTGCCAATTGTAACCAATGCCGTGAGATAAGCGACACTGGCAGATATGCGAACCAGTTCGATCAGGGGCGAGCTGGCATCTACAGGCAGCATCAGCACGATCAGGCGAACTGGCGAATACGGAAAGTCGACGATATTGGCCACGCTCAGGCCAACCGAATAAAAGACAGTCGTCAGATGGGTCGGCGCATAGGCGTTCTTACAGATCAGTGTCAAAAACATGATCATTGTGACCAGACCAACAAATCGCAGCCGGTTCACCGGGGGCGCGTCCCGGAACTCAATAAAGCTGGGGAAGGCCGAGTTGTATTCCGCAAAGGTCAGGAAAAACGCAAGAATGGCGAGAAACACGACGATCTCGGTCCCATTCGTTGACGATGCGGGCAGATACAACGCGGGGGTCAGCACGATCAACGCAACCAATATTCCCCGTATTGCCGCCCCTGTTGTGCGCGCAATCACTATCCGAACCCTTTCAAACTGGACCGGTCGGTTCTGTGCCGACTTCATTCCAACTTGTGCCCGCCGTTTGTTTTTTGACGGATGCCTCTTTAGCGCCAACACTGGCTGCCTCAGGCACTCCACTCAAGCCAAGGTGCAGAAAACACGTGATTTTGGGCAAAATGATGGCGAAACTGGTGCGGGTTTGCATCATTGCTGACGCAAATCCGACGTGTAATTTAGCATTGCCCCTACATGTTGTGGTTGCCGCGAATTCAACCCCTAGAATGCGAAAGAGGCCGCCGAGGCGACCCCTTTAGGTTGAGTGTTCACAGAATCATCCACAGAATCATACCCAGGGGCGGGCCTGACTCGCGTGATCCTCGAATTTGTCGATGTGATGTTCTTTCTCCATCGACAGGCCGATATCGTCCAGACCGTTCAGCAGGCAGTGCTTGCGGTGCGGGTCGATGTCGAACGCAATTTCGACGCCATCCGATGTTGTGATCTTCTGATCTTCAAGATGCACGGTCATGCGGGCGTTTTCGCCTTTATGCGCGTCATCCATCAGGATCGCATGATGCTCTTCCTCGACCACGATGGGCAGGATGCCGTTCTTGAAGCAGTTGTTAAAGAAGATGTCGGCAAAGCTGGTCGAAATTACAACCTTGATGCCGAAATCCTTGATCGCCCAAGGTGCGTGTTCGCGCGACGAGCCGCAGCCGAAATTGTCACCGGCCACCAGAATCTCGGTATTGCGGTAGGCGGGTTTGTTCAGAACGAAGTCTTCGTTCTCGCCGCCGTGCTCGTGATAGCGCATCTCGTCAAAGAGCACGACGCCAAGGCCGGACCGTTTGATGGTTTTCAGGTGCACTTTGGGGATGATCATATCGGTGTCGATATTGATCAGTGGCATTGGGGCGGCCACCCCGTGGACTTTGTCAAACTTTTCCATGTTCACACTCCTGCGGGAGAGGGCCGACCCCTTGCCCCGCGTTTAAGCTTGTTTCGCTTCCGTTGTTGCGTCGTTGGGTGCGTTCTTGACGAAGAACGCCATGAAGACCAAACCGAACCCGTTGAACAGCATCTCGACCCCCAGGAAGATACCCAGAATGCTCATCAGCACTGCTGGTTCACTTCCTACATAGGTCCAGATGATACCCGCGAGCACGATCGACAAGATGCCCGAGATCATTGTCGGCCAGAAATACTGTGTTCCGCGCATTTGGAACGACAGGATAACCCGCGCGATGCCGCCTGCCATGAACAGGATCAACATGACCACCGCCAGGGTGAGCGTTCCTGCAAGCGGCTGGGACATGAAGTTCCAGCCGAGGAACAGCATCACGGCACCCATGATGAATGACAGAATCTTGTTGCCGGTGCCTTCGACAGAAAATCCGCCGACAACCTGCAACGCGCCCGATATCAGCAGCAACACGCCAGTTACCACTGTCACAGCTATCGAAGCCACCACCGGCGCGCCCAGCACAAAGATGCCAAACGCAATCGAAAGTAGCCCCAACAAGAGCCATTTGACCCAATCACTCATTTCAGTCTCTCCCTCAAATATTCAGATATGAGGGTAGCTTACATCATTTCGCGGACGTCTGTCAGCCGTCCTGTGATTGCCGCCGCGGCAGCCATCGCCGGGCTAAGAAGATGGGTGCGTCCACCCCGCCCCTGACGGCCCTCAAAGTTGCGGTTCGAGGTTGCGGCGCAGCGCTCGCCCGGTTGCAACTGGTCGGGGTTCATCGCCAGACACATGGAACATCCCGCCAGACGCCATTCGAAACCGGCCTCTTTGAAGATATCCGCCAGACCTTCTTCTTCGGCCTGCAGTCGTACAAGGCCCGAGCCGGGCACGACCATTGCGCGCATCCCGTCCTTGATCTTTTTGCCCTTCAGTATTTCAGCAGCGGCGCGCAGGTCTTCGATCCGGCCATTGGTGCACGACCCGATAAAGACAGTGTCGATTTCCACGTCGCTGAGTTTCTGACCGGCTTCCAGACCCATATATTCGATCGAACGGCGCGCCGCGTCGACCTTGCCGCCTTCGAAATCTTCGGGGTTCGGCACGGTTGCGGTGATTGGCAGCACGTCTTCGGGGCTGGTACCCCATGTGACGACAGGCGCGATGTCTTCACCGCGAAGGGTCACGACCTTGTCGAAATGTGCGCCTTCATCGGTATAAAGCGTTTTCCACCACTCCATCGCGGCTTCCCACTGGGCACCTTTCGGGGCATGCGGGCGACCTTTGACATATTCGAACGTGGTCTCATCGGGGGCGATCAGGCCCGCGCGGGCACCGCCTTCGATGGCCATGTTGCAGACGGTCATGCGGCCTTCCATCGACAGATCACGGATCGCTTCGCCGCAATATTCGATGACGTAGCCGGTGCCGCCGGCGGTGCCGGTTTCACCGATCACGGCCAGAGTGATATCTTTGGCGGTTACGCCCGGCTGCAATTTGCCGGTGATTTCCACCTTCATGTTTTTGGATTTCTTCTGGATCAGGGTCTGAGTGGCCAGAACGTGTTCAACCTCGGACGTACCGATACCGTGGGCCAGCGCGCCAAACGCGCCGTGGGTGGCGGTGTGGCTGTCGCCGCAGACGACGGTCATGCCAGGCAGGGTCCAACCCTGTTCAGGGCCAACGATGTGGACGATGCCCTGACGGACGTCATGCACCGGGTAATAGTGAATGCCAAAATACTTGGCGTTCTTGTCCAGTGCCTCGACCTGAATGCGCGATTCCGGGTTTTCGATCCCGTTCACACGATCCGGCGTAGTGGGCACGTTGTGGTCCGGCACCGCGATGGTCTTTTCCGGCGCGCGTACCTTGCGGCCCGCCATGCGCAGGCCTTCGAAGGCCTGCGGGCTGGTCACTTCGTGAACCAGATGGCGGTCGATATACAGCAGGCAGGTGCCATCATCGGCTTCGTGGGCGACATGGGCATCCCAGATCTTGTCATAGAGCGTTTTGGGGGACATCGGTCCTCTCCCGTATGTAATGAGAAATAGCTGGCGAGGTGGCTTAGGCTGCGCGTAGGCGCGCCAGAACCGTGCGGGCAGCCCCATAGAACCGTTCGCGCAGACGCGCGCGATCTTCCAGATTCTGAAGTTGGGCCACATTGAGTCTCATGCGCACCAGATATATCGCGCGATCCCGGCAATCAAGGTTCAAAACCGCCGCGGACTTGCATCGTGGGGCTTTGGTCTTCAATCTGGTCGTGAGGAGGCGCTGCATGAACCAAGACCTGATCCCAAGTTCGGTGTCAAAGCTTTATGACGATATGGTCGCGGCCTTCTCCTCTCAGTTTGAAAATTTTGCCGAACTGATCGTCACACCGGGCTGGCGGCAGTACCAGATTATTATCATCCTTTGTCTGTGGGGAGCGGCATTTGTTCTAAAGCTGCTGACCCAGGGCCGTTGGGATACTTGGGCGCGCTCGCGCACCGGGTGGCCTAAGTGGCGTTTGCGGGTTCTTGTACAACTGATGCAGCGCCTGACACTGGTGTATTTCGTGGTGCTGTCATGGGCGCTGTATCTGGTCATGCAGCAGATCACATGGCCTTCGCGCAGTTACATAATCGGCGTGATCGCAACCTTGGCCGCTGCGTGGCTGGCGATTGCACTGGTGGCACGGTTGGTGCGGAACCGAACGCTGCGACGCATCTTCAAATGGGCAATGTGGGTCTATGCAACGCTTGTTGCCCTGAACCTGACCGACGACGTGGCCGGGTTTATGGATGGAGTGGCGATTTCCATAGGTGACCTGCACATCTCGGCCCTTGGGATTCTCAAGGCTGTTCTGCTGATCGGCATTCTGTTGACACTGGCGCGCGTGGGAACCCGTGCAGCCGAGCGCGGCTTGATGAGCAATGACGATATCACCCCGTCGATGCAGGTGCTGCTGGCCAAGGGCATTCAGGTTCTGATCTATGGCGGGGTTTTTCTGGTCGCGATCCGCACGCTGGGCTTTGACCTGACCGGTATCGCGCTGTTGTCCGGCGCGATTGGTGTGGGGATCGGGTTCGGGCTGCAAAAGGTAGTGTCGAACCTGATTTCGGGGATCATCATCCTGATGGATCGGTCGATCAAGCCGGGCGATGTAATCTCGCTGGGGGACACGTTCGGTTGGATCAACGCGCTGGGTGCACGCTATGTCTCGGTCGTAACGCGCGACGGGCGGGAGTACCTGATCCCGAACGAGGACCTGATCACCAATCAGGTGGTGAACTGGTCGCATTCCGACAAATTCGTGCGGCTGGATCTAGAGTTCGGCACCAGCTATTCCGACGACCCGCACAAGGTTCGTTCAACGGCCGTCAATTCCGTTAAAACCGTGTCGCGGGTCTTGAGCGGCGGATCACATGAGCCGGTCTGCCATATCACCGGGTTCGGTGACAGCAGCGTAGATTATGTCCTGCGCTTTTGGATCAGTGACCCGACCAAGGGGCTAACCAATATCCGCGGCAATGTCTATCTGGCGCTGTGGGATGCATTCCACGCCGAGGGCATATCGATACCCTTCCCGCAGCGCGAGGTGCGGCTGCTGCCCGACGCAGGCTCGCAACAGATCGCAGAGGATTGAGTCTGCGTTGCGTGGCGCTTCATTGAAATGTTGCAATCCCCTTGTTACCTTATTAGTACCCCGGCGCCGGGATTGCATGGCGCGCAGCAAAGGAGGACTATGTCCTGTCTCTACATACCCAGGCGGGTTTGCCCGCCGATGACGGGGCCGGCGTGATGGCCCACTCTCAGTCAATCAGCGACAAGCTGCTTGAGCGTATCCTTTCCTCACTTTCTGATGACAAGGCCGAAGACGTCGTGCAGATCAACTTGCAAGGTAAGTCTTCTGTTGCGGATCACATGGTGATTGCCTCGGGTCGGTCGACCCGTCAGGTGGCGGCCATGGCGGAAAAGCTGACGGATCGCATCAAGCAGGAATTCGGTTTCACCTCGAAGGTCGAAGGTAAGGATGCCGGCGACTGGGTGTTGATTGATACGGGCGATGTGATCGTCCATATCTTCCGCCCCGAAGTGCGTGAATTCTATCAGCTGGAAAAGATGTGGCTGCCTGCGGGCGGCAGCGCCTCAGCCAACTGAGGCGCCATCCCGGCCTGTATTGAAGGGCCGGAGGCGAGAGAGATATGCGGATCAGCATAGTTGCGGTCGGGCGATTGCGCGCCGGACCCGAGAAAACCCTGCTTGACGATTACCTGACACGCTTTGATCGGACCGGGCGCGCCTTGGGCCTTGGCCCCGCGCGGGTGATCGAGGTTGAAGACAAGAAAAACGCGGGCATGGGGGCCGAGGCGACTTTGCTGCGCAAGGCGCTGCCCAAAGGGGCTGTGATCTGTACGCTAGACGAACGCGGGCGGGTGATGTCCTCACCTGATTTTGCGAAAAAACTAGGCAGTTGGCGTGACGCCGGGCGGCAGGATCTGGCGCTGATCATCGGCGGAGCGGACGGAATAGACCCTAATTTGCGTTCGCAGGCGGATTTTTCCCTCTCATTCGGGTCGATGGTCTGGCCCCATATGCTGGTCCGTGTGATGCTGGCCGAGCAACTCTATCGGGCCGCAACCATTCTGTCTGGCGGTCCCTATCACCGGGTCTGACCATGGCGCAGCTATTGATCGTTTACCACTCGCGCACCGGCGGAGCCCGGCAGATGGCCGAAGCTGCGGCCCGGGCCGCGCAGGGTGAAGCAGATGTTATCCTGAAAACCGCTGATCAGGCTGGACCCGATGATCTGCTGCAAGCCGAGGGCTATGTCTTCTGCGCGCCCGAGAATCTTGCCGCGATTTCGGGTCTGATGAAGGAATTTTTTGATCGCAGCTATTACCCGGTGCTGGGCCGGATCGAGGGCCGCCCCTATGCCCAGATGATCTGCGCCGGGTCCGATGGCGAAAACGCGGCCCGCCAGATCGCCCGCATCGCAACTGGCTGGCGGCTGAAAGAGGTGCAGCCGCCTTTGATCATCTGCACCCATGCACAAACGCCCGAGGCGATATTGGCCGCGAAAACCATCCCTTCCGACCAGCTTGAAACCTGTCGAGAGCTTGGACTGGCCATGGCCGCCGGGTTGCAAATGGGCGTCTTCTGACCTCAGTCCAGATCGACCACATAGGTATCTTTGGCCCAGCCATCCGTATTTGTGCGGGCCTGTACCTGAACTTGCGTAGCCTCTTCGGGAATCGTCACACCGCTAAGGGATCGGGTAAATGGCTGTTCATTCTCATGCGGGTGGTGCAGCACGCGCATTCCCAGCTCTTGCCCCTGCATATCCAGCACCCGCCAGCCATCGGCATAATCGTCCCAACCCGTTTCGGGGTGAAGGACAGTCACGTCGAATCGCCATGTCCCACCGCTCTGTTGCGCGGTGACGTTTTCAATCACGGGATCGTCGGCAAAGGCGGGTGTGGCCAGAAGGGCGGTCAGAACAAGATATCTCATGATGTGAACCTAATCGGTTTGGTGCGACCCGGCGATCACGATCCAGTGTTGAGCAGAACCGTGCGCGAATGCGATGCGAACTCACGCCGATACAGCATGGCAAGTGTCGTCACCGTACCTGCAATCAGCGCCAGAGGTCCCAGTATCCACGCCACAGCCGCCAGCGCGAAATAGGTCGCCCGCAGGCCCCGATTGAAGCTGCGCGCGGCGGTGACGCAAATCTCGGCCGCTTGGGCGGCACGGGGATAAGCGCCAGGGTCTTCGGGTTCATTGGGGACAGCGGCCATCAGCACGGCGCAATAGCCAAACAATCGGTGTGCCCAGACGTATTTCAGAAAGGCGTTGGCCAAAAACAGCAGGATGATCAGAATCTTGACCTCCCACACCATCGCGGGGGCCGTTCCCAGCGCCAGATCCTGCGCCAGCCCGGCCAGCCGTTCCGTATTGCCCAACAGGGCCAATCCACCCCCGATGGCGATCATCGTGGTCGAGGCAAAGAACGTGCTGCCCTGCCGCATTGTGCCGACCACCTGCGCGTCGAACATGCGCGGCTGACGGGTGACCATTTCCTTCATCCAGTCGCGGCGATAGTCATCCATGATCATCCCGACCGAGGGTTTGCCGGGCGACGGATTCTCGATACGCCAGCCGATCCACAGCCATGCGCCGATCAGCAGGGCGATGCCGACAAAGTCCAGCGGCGCGAAGGGCAATGTTTGATCAATCCAGGACATGGGCGCGACACTAAGTCGTGACGTTGCAACTTGCCAGATCGAAAAATTGGTAATATTATTTTACCAAACGGAGGGCCCGCCATGGAAATGCCAAAGCCAAACCCAGACATTCTGCGCCGCAAGGATGTGGTCCTGCGACGCCTGCTACAGGTTCTGCCCGAAGACGCCGTGATCCACGATCCGACTGAGACACGCGCTTATGAGTGCGATGCGCTGACGGCCTATCGTTGCCCTCCGATGCTGGCTGTTCTGCCATCCACGACGGCCGAGGTCTCGGACGTGCTGCGCATCTGCAACGAAGAAGGCGTTCCGGTGGTGCCGCGCGGCTCGGGGACATCTCTGGCCGGTGGCGCATTGCCCACGGCGGACAGTGTCATTCTGGGTGTCGCACGCATGAATGAGGTGTTGGAGGTCGACTATGACAACCGATTTATTCGGGTCCAGACGGGGCGCACAAACCTGAGCGTGACCGGGGCCGTGGAAGAAGATGACTTCTTTTATGCGCCCGACCCTTCGTCGCAACTGGCCTGCGCGATTGCGGGGAATATTGCGATGAATTCAGGTGGGGCGCATTGTCTGAAATACGGCGTGACCACGAACAATCTGTTGGGCGTCACGATGGTCATGATGGATGGCAGCGTGGTCGAGATTGGCGGCGCGTATCTTGATGCGGGCGGGTTGGACCTGCTGGGTGTGGTCTGCGGGTCCGAGGGGCAATTGGGCGTCGTGACCGAGGCTACCCTGCGCATCCTGCGCAAGCCCGAGGGCGCGCGGCCTGTGCTGATGGGGTTCGATGATAACGAAGTCGCCGGGCAATGTGTGTCTGACATCATCAAATCGGGAATCCTGCCCGTGGCGATCGAGTTCATGGATACGCTCTGTATCAAGGCGTGCGAGAACTTTGCCCATGCCGGTTATCCCGATTGCCACGCCCTGCTGATCGTCGAGGTTGAAGGGTCCGAGGCCGAAATCGACTATCAACTGTCGAAGATCGTCGAGATCGCGAAGCGCCACAACCCCGTTGAGCTGCGCGAAAGCCAATCGGCCGAGGAAAGCGCCAAAATCTGGCTTGGGCGCAAATCGGCCTTTGGTGCGATGGGGCAGATGAACGATTACATGTGTCTTGACGGGACGATCCCTGTGTCTGCTCTTCCACAGGTGTTGCGCCGGATCGGAGAGCTGAGCACGGATTACGGATTGCCGGTAGGCAACGTGTTCCACGCGGGTGACGGGAATATGCATCCACTGATCCTGTTCGACGCCAACAAGCCCGGCGACCTTGAGAAATGCGAGGCGTTCGGGGCGGATATCCTCAAGCTGTGTGTGGATGTGGGGGGATGTCTGACCGGCGAACATGGCGTAGGGATCGAAAAGCGGGATTTGATGTCGCATCAATACGCGCCTGCGGACCTTGAGGCGCAGATGGCGGTAAAGGATGTGTTCGATCCAAACTGGCTTTTGAACCCGGCCAAAGTGTTCCCGCTGGATGTGTCCGAAGTTCGCAGGATCGCTGCTGAGTAGGGGCGCTGCCCCCATCGCGGCAGGCCGCGATTCCCCCGAAGTATTTTAAAACAGAAGAAGTGTCATGAGACCTGAAACAGAGGCCGAACTGGCCGAGATAGTGGCCGGACTGCAAGGGCCCGTGCGAATTGCAGGTGGTGGAACCCGAGGGATCGGCGGGCCGGATGACCTTGTTGAAACTAGCGGTTTGAGCGGGATTACCTTGTATGAGCCAGGCGCGCTGACGATCGTGGCGCAAGCCGGAACCCCCGTGACTGAGATCGAGGCCGCGCTGGACGCTGAAGGTCAACAATTGGCGTTCGAACCGATGGATCATCGCGGCCTGTTGGGTACCAATGGCACACCGACGATTGGTGGCGTCGTGGCCGCCAATATCTCGGGGCCCCGCCGGATTCAGGCGGGGGCGTGCCGCGATTTCCTGCTGGGCGTCCGTTACGTCGACGGTCGGGGTCAGATCGTAAAGAATGGCGGGCGGGTGATGAAAAACGTGACCGGGTATGACCTGGTCAAGTTGATGAGCGGTGCCTGGGGAACGCTGGGCGTGTTGACCGAGGTTTCGCTGAAAGTGCTGCCCAAGCCCGAGGCGATCGCAACGCTGCAAATCCCGGTCGCGGATGCAGGAACGGCAATTCAGGTGCTCTCTGCTGCATTGAAATCCCCGTTCGAGGTAAGCGGTGCGGCCTATGACCCGCAATCAGGCCGCGCGTTGCTGCGGCTAGAAGGATTTGCGGATTCGGTGGCTTACAGGGTGGAGCAGTTGAAATCCACACTGGCCGGTTTTGGCGCGCCAGAAGAGGTCGAGGGCTTGCCTGACTTGTGGCGCGACATTCGGGATGCCGCTGCGTTCCATGACAAGGAGGGCGATGTATGGCGTATCTCGGTCAAACCGACGGACGCGCCAGAGGTGTCCGCGCGTCTGGACGCAAGCCAGACTCTGTTTGATTGGGGCGGCGGATTGCTCTGGGCGCTTGTTCCCAAGGGCGTTGATCTGCGCGCACGTCTAGGTGCGTTCGACGGTCATGCGACGATTGTCCGAGCGGATACAGAAACCATCACAGCATTGGGCCGTTTCCAACCCGAAACAGCTGGTGTGGCGGCTCTAACACAAGGACTTCGGCAGAAATTTGATCCGCGTGGTTTGTTCAACCCGGGACTGATGGGATAGAAAAATGCAGACGACGTTTTCCGAAGAGCAACTGCGAGACCCGGGCATCAAACGCTCGAATGAAATCCTGCGCAATTGCGTGCACTGCGGGTTTTGCACTGCGACCTGTCCCACTTATCAGGTTCTTGGGGATGAGTTGGACAGCCCGCGGGGACGCATCTACCTGATCAAGGACATGCTGGAGAACGAGCGTGTTCCGGATGAAAAAACCGTCAAGCACATTGACCGCTGCTTGTCCTGTCTGGCGTGCATGACGACCTGTCCCTCGGGCGTGCACTACATGCATCTGGTGGATCATGCCCGCGAGTATATCGAACAGAATTACAAACGGCCCTTGTCAGATCGTGCATTGCGCTGGGTTCTGGCGCAAATCCTGCCCTATCCGATGCGGTTCCGCTGGGCGTTGATCGGTGCGAAACTCGGCAGGCCGTTCAAATTCCTGATGCCCGACGCGCGGCTGCGCGCAATGCTGGACATGGCACCGAAACATATCCCACCGGTGAGTCGTAACGATGATCCCCAAAGCTTTGCGCCGAAAGGTGCAAGCAGAAAGCGCATCGCATTGATGACGGGTTGCGCGCAAAAGGCTCTGAATACGGATATCAACGATGCCACCATTCGTTTGTTGACCCGTATGGGCTGCGAAGTTGTCGTGGCTGATGGGGCCGGGTGCTGTGGTGCCCTGACTCATCACATGGGCAAATCAGACGACAGCCATAAGGCCGCTGCCGCGAATATCCGCGCCTGGACAGCCGAGATGGACAAAGACGGGCTGGATGCGATTGTCATCAATACCTCTGGCTGCGGCACGACCGTCAAGGATTATGGCCACATGTTCCGAAACGATGCATTGGCCGAAGACGCGGCGCGGGTGTCCTCTATCGCAATGGATATCAGCGAGCTGTTGGTGCAGCTTGACCTGCCGGACGGCACCGACAAGGACATGACCGTCGCCTATCATGCAGCATGTTCCCTGCAACACGGCCAAAAGATCAAGACGCACCCCAAAGACTTGTTGAAACACGCGGGTTTCACCGTGGTCGAGCCGGCGGACAGCCATTTGTGCTGTGGCAGCGCAGGCACCTATAACTTGATGCAACCTGAGATTTCTGGAAAACTTAAACAGCGCAAGGTCAGGACTCTTGAGGCGAAGAACCCTGATGTTATCGCCGCTGGCAACATTGGTTGCATGATGCAGATCGGTTCGGGCACCGACGTTCCGATCCTGCACACGGTGGAATTGCTGGACTGGGCAACCGGAGGTCCCGTGCCCCGAGCCATGCAACAGGATCGGAAGTCAGACCATGAGGTCCCGATCCTTAGATAGGTGTTGATGCGGCAACGCATCGGTTTCGGTCAGGAACCGCCTGTCATGTCAGCGCCCTATTTTCGCCTCACCCGGTGCGTAGGAAGATGCGTAGATAGCAACGCCGGAGAACCGCTTGCGAAACTGGATCAAGGCTCTAGTGCTGGCATGTTTGCCTATGACCGCCAACGCACAGGATTCCAGACTGAAAAGTCTGGACACCACCGATGCGGGGCGCGCTTGGATGGCTGTGGGTCGCCTCGATATTGGTGGCGCTGGGTTTTGCACGGGCACGCTGATATCCCCGACCTTGGTTTTAACTGCGGCCCACTGCCTATTCGACAAGGTCACAGGTCAACGTGTGGAACTGGCCCAAGTCGAGTTTCTGGCGGCTTGGCGGCTGGGGCGCGCGTCTGCATACCGCGCCGCACGCAGGGCCGTGATTCACCCTGACTACCAGTATGGCGAAGAAGCATCTGCTGCGCGTATCGGCAGTGATATTGCGCTGATCGAGCTTTGGCAGCCAATCCGCAATACGACCGTCATTCCCTTTGAAACAGGAAACCGCCCGGCAAAAGGCGAAGAGGTTGGCGTGGTGTCTTATGCCAAAGACCGGGCCGAGGCGCCTTCGTTGCAAGAAGTGTGCTCGGTCATGACCCGCAAATCCGATGTGTTGGTCATGTCCTGCGATGTCGAGTTCGGATCGTCTGGCGCCCCTGTCTTTTCCTTTGACGGGGATCGGCCCCGGATCGTGTCTGTTGTTGCGGCCAAGGCCGAACTCAACGGGCAGCGCGTGGCCGTTGGAACAGCGGTAGAAGAATCGCTGACCGTGTTGCAGGCTGAATTGTCGGCAGGGCGCGGGTTTATCGCCTCTACAAATTCGAACGGATCAGGCAACAACGTGGGCGCCCGTTTCATCAAACCATGATCCGCTTATTATTTTCTGTTCTTTGCCTTTTTTCTGTGACATTCGCCGCGTCTGCCCAAAGTGCGAAGCGCACACTGAATGATCGTGACGATCTTTATGGTTGGGAAGCTGTCGGTCGGTTGGATATTGGTCAAGACGGGTTTTGCACAGGCACCTTGATCGCGCAGGACCTTGTGTTGACGGCGGCGCATTGCGCTTTGAACCGGGCTAGCGGGTCTCCTTATGAACCTGGTGAGGTTACTTTTCGCGCGGGGCTGAGTGATGGGAAGGCGCTGGCGGAGCGCAAGGTTGTCCAGATTGCTGTGCATCCCGATTACGCCCGACATCCGAACCTCTCGGCCGAGGCGGTTCGGGTCGACGTCGCGCTGATGAAGCTAGAGCAGCCGATCCCATACTCGGTTGCGGATCCTTTTGCATTGCACAGTGGCCGCGTTGCAGGAAACGAGGTGAGCATCGCCTCTTACGGGCGTGGTCGGTCCGAGGCGATCACGCGGGAACGCTCTTGCCGTATCCTCCAGCGTCGACAAGGGTTGATCACGTTCAACTGTGACATCACCTTCGGGTCGTCGGGATCGGCACTGTTGGCGCGAAACGGCCCGCGCTGGCAGATCCTCTCTGTCGTATCCGCAGTCGGGACAGATGGTCGCCAAAAAGTCGGGTTTGGCATGGAACTGTCTGGAATCGTGGCGGAATTGAAGTCGGTGCTGCGCCGTGACGCCCCTCAGCCCAAGGCTGCGATACGCCGTTTGCAGGTGGGTTCGGGAAAGTCCAGTTCAGGCGCTAAGTTCATCAGCCCCGGCGGGGGTTGAACTCGGTCAAATCTCTACCCATGTGAACTGTATCGGGTCGCCACAAACGGGGCCTGATATCTCATCGCCCGTCCGAACTGGAGGGCACATCATAAATCGCTCAGACTTGAGGATATGACACATGCGTAGTTTTGACTTTGCACCGCTGCACCGCGCCACCATTGGTTTCGACCAGATCGCCGACATGATGGATCGCGTTCTGACAAATGACGTGGCCCAGCCCAGCTACCCGCCTTACAACATTGAAAAAACCGACGCCGACGCGTACCGGATCTCCGTCGCTGTCGCCGGTTTTGCCGAGGCCGATCTGTCGGTCGAAGTGAAGGAAAACGCCCTGATCGTGGCCGGCAAGAAAGCCGCCGAAGATAAGGACCGTTCCTACCTGCATCGCGGCATCGCCACCCGCGCGTTCGAGCGCCGCTTTGCCCTGGCCGATCACGTGCGCGTCACTGGCGCAAGCCATGAAAACGGTATGCTGAACATCGACCTGAAACGCGAGGTGCCCGAGGCGCTGAAACCACGCCGGATTCAGATTTCGTCCGGTCAGGCCATCGAAAAGGATGTGGTTGACGCCAAAGCCGTGAACTAAGGCGATCCGACCAAACAGCGATAATCGCGCCTCTCTCGATTATCGCACCATACGCCCCGCGTTCCTCCAGACGCGGGGCGTTGTTTTTGGATGGGGTTTCAACTTGGCATAATCCGCTGCGACCAAAGATACGTGTCGCTTGCGCCCTTGTTTCCCTTCATCCGTGGTGCCAAGGTGGAAACACAGGCTATTCCGCGATTTTTATGTTTCGTTGTTTCATCTCGACAGTGATTGTTCTTTGGCCGATCGTAACCAAGGCGGACGTTTTTCCTCCGGCCCTGAGCAGCGACTATTCCCATATGATTGCCACCGGTCCGACAACGAAAATCGGGCTTGTTCGAAACGGAAACTCTGCCGACAACACGCTTGGTGGAACACGTCTGGTGGACTCGTTTCGGGGTGCAGGGGGAAATGACGTTCTGATTGGGTACGACTCGGTTGATACCTACGCTTTTGAATTGGGCGACGGGGCAGATATTGTTGTCGATCACAGCGCTAACGGAAACAGGATAAAGTTCATTGATGTACCCGAAGGTGCGGTCCGGCGGTTCGAAACGCCCGGGCGTAACGGAGAAACCGACCTATTGATTACCTATGGAGACAATGATGCGATCCGCATTGTCGGGTGGTCGGAGTTGTCCGAGAACACGAAATCAGGCTGGGCTTTCGACCATGTCTTCCGCCCCAAACAAGAACCAGTCAAAGGCACGCCAAGCTCATTAGTTCTTATTTTGACGGATCCAATGTCGGCGCTAAAGCTGTTCTTGTTGCTTTTTCTAAGCTTTTTCCCGCTGGCCCGTGTTCTTTGGGTCCGGCGGCAGAAATCGAAGGAATAGTGTCCAGAGCGGCCTGTCTGACTGCCAGTCTCTTCAGCAAAGAGACCCTGCGCAACGGCTGCGCAGGGTCACTCTTTTAGGTTTTGACCTAGTTCCCAGCCGTCACCGACCCGATCGACCAGAACATCGTTTCGCCTGAGGCATCGTCGACGCCGTCATTGTCGGTCATCACAAACGCCTCGCCCGAGGGCAGGATCGCCAGGCCTTCGATTTTGTCCAGAACATAACCTCCGGTCGAGGTCAGGTCAGGCAGCAGGTCGCGGATCTCTTCTTTGCTGACGACGGGCAGGGGGTCGCCCAGCGGGGCCGGGGTCATCTCGGTCAGCGGGATGCGGTAGACCTTTTTGGTCACCGCGCGATGGTCGTGCTGATTGTCGCGCTCGATCACATAGACGTGGTCGCCGAAGGCCACGATTTCCGACAGGCCGACCCAACCGGTTTCCGGGTCTGCCTTGGGATAGTGCACGGCACCCCATTCTTTGGTCTCAAGGTTGTAGGCTACCAGTTTCACATAGTTTTCCGGATCGTCCTTCCATTCACGCTGAACGGCCATCCATAGGGTGTCGCCGACGCGGGTAATGCCTTCGAAGCCGAAACGTTTCTCGACCGCCATTAGTTCGGCAGGCAGGCCGATCTCACCCTTGCGGTCCTTGATCAGACCATCTGCGCTGACGTGATAGATCGCGTGCGGGATAACCCGGTCCGTGCGGCCTTCAGAGGCGACGTAGAAGCCACCCTTGCCGTCCAGCGTGATGCCCTCAAGGTCCAGCTTCTGCGCTGGGTTGCCATCCTGACGGTGGATGCGGATCACGTCCACGATGCGGGCGGGTTGCTGGCTGGGGTCGATCTTGAAGATCGACGGCTGGAAGCCATAAAAGCTGTCATTGACGGCATAGATTATGCCGTCCTCGTCCGCTACCAGACCGGACAGAGCACCCCATCCGATCAACTCATCCGCGCCTTCCGATGTCAGATGCGGGTAGGCGGCGGGGGCCTCTTGATATGCGAAGACCGACACATGCGCACGTGGGCCGCCATCTTCGATCAGATCTTTTTCGTTGGCCGAGATCAGCAGGTTCCGCTCAGGGATCGCCACATAGCCTTCCGGTCCAACGCCTGATGGCAACAGTTGTTTCAGAATCGGGTTCGCGGGGTCAGTGGCGTCATAGACACCCACGACCGAGGCGCGCTCCGCCCCGACAAAGATCATCGGCGTACCGCCAAAGGTGGCTGCGGTTACGCTTTCCGGCTCAACGCCTTTGCTGTCCGAGCGTTTGTCGGGGTAGTGCCCGATCTGGATGATCGCCTTCTCGAACTCGGTGCCGTTCTCATACACAACGGTGCCGTCCTTGTGGAAGATCGTCCAACCACGCGAGCCGCCCTCATAGTCGCCTTCATTGGCGGTGGCGAAGTGGTTGTCGTCGATCCATTTCACCGCGTCGGGTTCGCGCAGGCGACCCGGCTGGCTTTCAGTGAAGATCAGTGCGCCGCGCTCATCGGTGGCGTCGATGCCTTCCAAATCCACGCTTCCGGCCGAGAAATGGTTGAGCACGGTGCCATCTTTGGCAACAACCGCGATGTGGTTGTTTTCCTGCAGAGTGACGACGGTCTCGCCAAGGTTGTTGATGTCAACGAATTCGGGTTCGGGATCGGTGGGCGCAACCTCGGCCAGCCCGGTCAGAGAGGCCATGTCCATGCCCGAACAATCTAGCGCTCCATCTTTCAGCGGCACCAGTGCCAGTTCACCCGCAGGAAGCTGCGGGATGATGCCATCGTTCAGGTCTTCGTCCCGCTCGTTCTCAATCGCCACGGCGACAAAGCTGCCATCCGGCGCAATGGCAACGCTGTCGGGTTGACCGCCCAGATCGCAAGCACCAGTTTCCGCCTTGCCCGCAATATCGACCGAGATCAGCTTGCCCGATGGCGCAACATAGCTTTCCGAGGTGTTCACGCCGACAAAGGCGGTCGCGCCGACGATGCCCACGGACGTCGGTTCTCCACCCACGTCCATCGCACCCAAAGGCTCTGGGTTCGCCGGGTCGGTGATGTCGACCATGCCGATCAAGCCCAAAGGGCTGTCGGTATAGACCAGCGTCATGCCATCTGCGGTGGCCGCGATGATCTCGGGCGAGGTCTCGCGGGTCGTGTCCGCGCCGTCGGCCATGTTTTTCACCACGGGGAAGGACGCAATTCGGTTGAAATTCATTTCTGCCATGGCCTGACCGGCGGTCAGGGCAAAGGCAGATGTCAGGCAGACAGCGCGCAACGACATCGGTTGATTTCCTCTCACTGTTGGATGACAGGGGGATGAACCGGGATCGTTGCGGTGTTGTGACAGTTTGGCTTCAGTTTTGTGACAAACGCGGCCACCGCCGAAACGGTGGCCGACAAAGATCAGACCGACATGCAGATGTATTTCATCTCAAGGTAGTCTTCCATACCGTGATGGCTGCCTTCGCGGCCCAGACCAGATTGCTTGACGCCGCCGAACGGACCCAGCTCGGTTGAGATGATGCCGGTGTTCACGCCGACGATGCCATATTCCAGTGCCTCGGCCACTTTGTAGACGCGGCTCAGGTCCTTGGCATAGAAATACGAGGCCAGACCAAAGATCGTGTCATTGGCCATCGCGATCACGTCATCTTCGTCCTCGAACTTGAACAACGGGGCCAGCGGGCCAAAGGTTTCTTCCTGCGCGACCTTCATGTCCTGCGTCACGCCGGTGACGATGGTGGGTTGAAAGAAAGTGCCACCCAGATCATGCGGCAGGCCGCCTGTCACGACCTGCGCACCCTTTGCGGTGGCGTCCGCGATATGGTCCTGCACCTTGGCTACGGCTTTGTCATTGATCAGCGGCCCGGTGGTGACACCATCGGACAAGCCGTCCCCTACCGACAGGGCTTCGGTCGCGGCTTTCAGCTTTTCGGCAAAGGCATCATAGACACCGGCTTGTACATAGATTCGGTTGGCGCAGACACAGGTCTGACCGTTATTGCGGAATTTGCACATCATCGCGCCTTCGACGGCTGCATCCAGATCGGCGTCGTCAAACACGATGAAGGGCGCATTGCCGCCCAGTTCCATCGAACATTTCATGACCTGATCTGCGGCCTGCCGCAGCAGGATGCGCCCCACCTGGGTCGAACCGGTAAAGGTCAGCTTGCGCACGCCGGGGTTTTCGCAAAATTCCTTGCCAATCTCGCTGGCATTGAGGGACGGCAAAACGTTGAACACACCCGCCGGGATGCCCGCCTGATCGGCCAGAACCGCCAGAGCCAGCGCAGACAGGGGCGTTTCCTCGGACGGACGGGCGACAAAGGCGCAGCCCGCCGCAAGTGCCGGCGCAGCCTTGCGGGTGATCATCGCATTGGGGAAGTTCCACGGCGTGATCGAGGCCGCCACACCAATTGGCTGTTTCAGCACTGTGATCCGCTTATCGCGCTGATGGCCGGGAATGGTTTCGCCGTAAATCCGTTTCGCCTCTTCCCCGAAAAACTCGATGAACGATGCGCCATAGCCAATCTCTCCTACGGCTTCGGCCAGCGGTTTGCCTTGCTCGGCTGTCAGAATACGGCCCAGATCCTCGGCGTTTTCCATCATCAGGTCATACCAGCGGCGCAGGATCGCTGCGCGCTCTTTCCCGGTCAGCTTGGCCCATTCCTTTTGCGCGGCCTCGGCCTGTGCGATCGCCCCTGCCACCTGTGCACGGCTAAGGTCTGCAACTTCGGCTACCACATCACCGCGCGCGGGGTTGGTGACGGCAAAGTTGCCATTGTCGCCATCCACCCACTGCCCGCCAATATAGGCTTGGGTCGCCAGCAGATCGGGGTTCTTGAGGATAGATTTCAGGTCGGTCGTTGCGTCCAGCATAGGTCAGCCTCCGGCAGGAATTTCGGTCGTCGCACCCAAACAGGTGGTACGCAGAATGTCTATGTCCACTGTCCGTCGCAGATCAATCCAAATTTGATCAAAAACTCCGGCATTTGCTGCCCGTGTGGTGCCTATCTTTTTCAGGTGGAGTTTGCCAAAGTTCCGGGGAATTTTGGACGCAAGGGGATGTAAATGGCCATAACATTCCCTATCTTATTGGGTAATTGGACAAAAAAGGGGATAGTGCAGATGTCGAACCATCAATTTGACGCTTTGATCGAAGAGACGCAGGCGAAAGTGCGCGAAAGCCAGTCGCAGATTGAAGGGCTAACGTCGCGGATTGACGCCGCACGCGCCAAGATCGGCACAGCCGAGGCCGATATCGACATTGAAAACGCCACGCTTGAGGATGTGCATGCCCATACCGAGGTGATGAACGCCAATATCGCCGAACTGATTATGGGGCTGGACGACGTCACCAACGCGTTCTCCAAGGATTTCGACGAAATGCGCTCGAAGACAGGGTGGGAGTCTTTTGTCGGCATTTTCGCCAAGGCTAAATCCGAGTCGATGCGGCAGGAGCGGATGCGCACCGCCAATATCGACGACAAGTTGCAGGATTTGATCGCCAAATCCGATGTGATCGTAAAGCTGCTGGAAGGGCAGCTATCCGTGCTGGAAGAACAGCGCGTTAAGGTCGAGGACAACCTAACAGGCACGCTGGACGACCGCGAAGCGACCGTGGCCGAACTGGAAGCCTTGCGCGCTGAAATTCAGGATATGGACCCGACGATTATCACGCTGGAAAACAAGATCAGTGTCGAACAGGACGCCGCTGCGCGTACCCAACTGGAGACCGAACTGGCCGAGCTGAACAAGCAATACAACGCCAAGGTTCAGGACGAGCAAGTCAAGCTGGCCAAGTCCCAGACGCTGGAGCGCTATATCGAAAAAGGTAAGACCTGGGTCGATTCACTCCAGAACCAGGCGGCGACGCAGATGGTGCTGATCAACAAGCTGCAGACAGACACGCAACAACGGGTGGTGCTGTACGACGCCCTGACCAAATCGCTGAAAACCGCGCAGCAGCAGGACGTGGCCCACCGCATCAACGAGATCGGTGTGCAGACCGACCAGGAGGCCCAGACCGCCATGGCCGCAATCGGCACCGCGACCAACCAGAAAATGGCCGACATGCTTGAGGCGCACGAAGGCCACATGGTCTTTGCTCGTGACGTGCTGGAGAAAAAGGCCAAGGCGGATGAACGCTTTGCCCGCCGCTTTGCCTCGATTGTCGAGAAGCATGATAAGAATTTGTATGGGGGTTAAGTGCGTCTCGCTCATCAGCAATTCCTCTTGCTAGCTGCAAGTCTTGGACCGTTAGAGCTGCCGAGAATACTGGAGCGATTGGGTTTCATCGACGAGAAACCGGCTTATCCAGAAGTCGTCCAGACATTGATGATGATGGTCGTTGCAGCTTCGCTCATAAGGCTGCTGTGCTGGCTCAGTTGGGGCAGTGAGCGGGGGCGTCGGTTTCAACGCTCAGTTGGAATTAATCCCGAGGTGGTCCTGAATAGTATCGGTTCGCCCTTATACTGGTGGTGGTTCCACATCGACAAAAATGGGAAGGACTTGGACGCTCCAAGATGAACGATATTGACCCCACCCAAGACCATGTCGGCCTGACCGACACCTTCGCCTCGCGCCGCTATTTCCGCAAATTCGAGGTGATCACTGTCCACCTCCTGCGAGTGGCTGCGACGATGGAGGCTGAGGGTGCGATCAGCAAACAAGAGGTGCGGATCGTGTCGCGCTACCTCTCGGGGCTGCTCTACACCTTCCGGGCACTCAGCATGAAATACCTGCTGGTCGGGCGCGATACGGGGCGGTTCTTCGGCAGCCTTGCGATGGACAAGCGCGACAGTGGGTTTCCGGTGGCGGCCGAGTTGCTGACCATGGCCAATGACGCGCAGCAGGCGCAGGTGCATCTGACGAATATGCCCTCGGAAGATGACTTAAAAACTGACATGGTACGCTCGATAATTGGCGATCAGGAAATACCCACCAAGCTGCAATTCGCGCTGTCCCAAAGGCTCTATTATGAGGAATTGCTGAAAGGTCAGCTGTTCTGGGCCCGCAATGATCCCGAATGCCACTGGATCGGGAATGAGGGTGAACGGCGCAAGTTCATGATCCACTGGGCGGTCTATGACAGCCAGATCAACCTGCCGGTCATCTACCTGATGCAGTTGGAGGACAGCGGCAAGACGGCCCTGCCCAAGGATCAACGCCGCTGGCCGGAGGTGCAGGCGCATCTGATGGCGCAATCTCTGGGCGGGCTGAAACTGGTGACAATCGCCAAAGGCTTCGATCAGGATTTCGACGACCTGCACCCCAAACATCTGCGCCGCATCCACGTGGGGCCGATGTATTCTTCGGCCTATACCGAGCAATCCGGCCCCCTGCGGCAGGTGCTGGAGGACGCGCAGGCTCCCGAGGGTCAGGACTGGGCGCTGGCCTGGACCACGGAAGAGCTGAAAAGCGAAGAGGTGATCGAAGAACGCACCGGATGGTTCTCGACCGTTGAGCGTGAGGTGTTTGCGCTGGACCCGTTTGGCGGGCAGGGGGCCGAGACCGGGGCGACGCGGACGCAGCGCTCGATCATCCTGCCTCAGCGCCCGTTTCAGGTTCTGGCAGAGCGCGACCCGCCGGGGTTCGCCGATGTGCGCAAGTTTGTCGTCAGCAAGAGCGGGCAGGTGTTGAGGTATTGAAGCGGGTGGCGGGGCGAAACCCGCCCGACGAAGTTTGAGTAGGCCGGGCCTCAGCCCGGCATTGCGAGGAATAAGATGAGTTTGACGTCAGATCAGATGGAATTGCGCGAAGACGATATTCGCAAACATTATCCCGCAGCGACCGCCATGCTGAACGGGTTCGAACACGCGCCGCGGATTGCGAAACCAGTTGATGTGGCGGTCGAGCGCTCCTCGGGCGTGTCGACGGGGCGGCGTTTCCGGTCGACCACGCCGGGGCTGGTGACACGGCGCACCGCGCGCGCGGACGGAGTGCATCTGGTTGAACGGATCGAAGCCTCGGATGAGGGCGACACGTTGGTCTCGCCCCCTCAGGCCACTACGCAGCAGGCCATTCGGCGCGCCATCGCCATCGCTCTGGCCGTGGCAGAGACCTATGCCGAGCAGACTCCGTTGGCTGATCTGAAACGGGCCAATTTGGTAGGCGACCTGCCCGCTGCCCGCAAGACCGAGTTTTCCGAATTGTTGACGGCTGAAGCGTTGATCACCTCGCATACCTTCGGCAATGCCTTGGCTTATCTGATGTCTTCACATCTGGGTGAAACCACGGTTGATCTGGGCGAGATCGAAGAAGTTCTGACCGACAATGGCCAGCTTGCCCTGCACGGCGCGCTGTGGGAGCTGGACCAAACCCTTGCCAAACATGCCCCCGACGACGCCCATCTGATCGCCGCCACCAGCGCCTATGCCGAGCAATTGATGGACAAGGTCGCTCTGCGCGCGCAATCGGCTGGCCGTCTGGCCCCCTTCCAGAACGCCGCGTGGCATATCGAGGCGGATGACCTGACCATCCGGGGGTTTGACCCGGCGTCCAAGGCGAAATCCACCACCCTGACCATGACGTTCAAGAAACCGAATGAGGTGGTCGGCAACCATATCGCCAAATATCAGGCCATGAAGTTGGCCAAGATGGTTATGGCCTATGACTTCGACCGCCGCCTGAACCCGTTTGCGGAACTTGGCGGGTTCATCTTTACCTTCATGGGCGACGGCAAGCCGGGCACGGGGAAAACCACTCTGATCCAGATGATGGCCGGGCTGATCAACGACTATTGCCAGAACGCAGGCTATCCGTTCCGCTATCAGAACCTGAGCACCGACAATATCGACAGCTATCAGGGTAAATCCGGCCAGAATGCCAAGGCGTTTATCAACACGATTGTCGACCCCTCGGTCATCGGGTTCGGCACCATCGACGATATCGACCAACTGGCGGGCAAACGCGGCGACCGGCAGTCCTCGGCCGGGCAGCTGGAGATCACCGCCGTGCTGATGGAGAGCTTTGCGGGGGCCAACACCGTTGTGCGCGGCAACTGCACCTTTGGCATGTTTTCGAACTATCCCGAAAACGTAGACGACGCCCTGCGCCAGCGGGCGGGAGCTCGGTTCCTGGTGGACGGACCGCAGACGCGCGAGGATTACATCGACATCCTGCATTTGCTGATGGGCCGCAACCACGACATCCCGCTGGGCGAGCACGACGCCTATGCTGCGCAGGAAATCAAAAAGGCCGTCGCCGCCAGTTTCGAAAGCCACGCCCGCCCGCATGAGGATGCGCTTCTGCAGGTCTATGATCGGGTTTCGGGTCAGATCGGTCAGATGGATACGATCGCCAAGCTGGGCACCTACCTCAAGGCGATCCAGCAGGCGGATGAGCGGTTCACCGGCCGCGCCATCAAGAATATCACCGACGCGGTCAAAGTCCGTGCGATGGATTTCGAACTGCCGGATGAATGGATGGAGAACCCCGACCTATTCCTGTTCCGCGACTACGACACCAAGAAGGCCATGATCGAGGACCTGCGCCAGCCGATCACGGTCGAGATGGTAATTCAGGAAATCAACCGCTACGCCGACAGCGAATTCCGCTATGCCGACAAGAGCGACGAGGTCGCTATCGAGAACGCAGTGCGTGAGATGAGCCGGATGGAAGAGGCCAAGCGACGCTATCTGGATGGGAAGGGATGATGGGCAGGATTCACCCGTCTTCAAGAGAGCGGAAACCGTTGATTGACCTGCCTTCACATTTCCTTGTCCGGGCGTTGTTCTGGTTCGTGCTCGCGATGATTTTGTCCGCAGGTGCGTATGCAACAACGCATCGTCGGAAAAAGGAAGCAATGACATGACTTTAACGCTTGCAATCTCTGGTCTTTCCCTTGTTCTTGGCCTGATCCTGCCTCTGCGCTGGGGCGTCTTCGGGTTTCTGGGTGCCGTGGCGGTTTTGTTTCTGACACAGTTCGGTGTGAACACAGGCAGCGGGTTCGAGGGCACCACGTGGGAGGAAACGCTGATCCTGTTTGAAGGCAGTGTGGTGTCTTATATCGGGTTCAACCTGCAAATCACCGCGCGAGCTTTTGCGTTGCCGCTGTTGGTGTTGGCGGTTGTGGTTGTTGTTCGTCTTAACAGAATGGCGAGGTGACTAACTTGAGATTGATCATCTCAGCAGCCTTATTTGCAGCCCTTTTGGCTGTATTCATGACAGTCACAATTTGTGGTCGGCAAGGGCTACTGCCTGAGAATTTCGATTTCATTCGCACTTGTGGCGCTACCGATTCATCGCGCGAAGTTTTCTTTAGCTTCTTAATGCTGGGGTGCATGTTGGGCGCAATCTTAACATCTCTGCTTGTTGTTTGGCGGTGGGTATCGAAAAGGCGAATCTCATGATCCGCCTCATCGAAAAAGGCCTGATGTTCGGCAACCTCGTCCACATCTCCAGCCCGGCTTTGGTCGAGCGGTATAATCGCGCGTTGCAGCATCTGGCGGGCAAGACTACGGCCCTGACGGACTTCCATGTTGATATTTCGGGTTACTCGCCTGAGATCGGACAAGAGTTTGAAAACCCGCTCTACCTCAATCCAAACGGGGTGAACCGGCAGTTCATCCTGTTGACGACAGAACAGAAACGCGCGCCTTTGCTGATCGTCAAATTCTCGACCTCGCGCGATATCCTGCGTGAATTCATCGAGATGAACGAGGCGCAGCTTTTTGCCCTGACCGCCACGGATGCCGTGGCCGGAGAGTTGGTGAACTCTGTCTTTGAACTCAACACGCCTGCTGATCTGCTGAGCCTGCGCAGGATCGAGGTTGAGGCAGATACGGTCGGGGGCACCCTGCGCAAGGCTGAACAGTTGGCCGGTATGGTCGAGCGTTTCAAGTCCGAGGAAGACGCATGGTTTGACGATGTCCTGATCGCTCAGATGATCGAAACCGCACGGGACACCGGTGATGTGACCCGCAACCCGGTGAGCCTGCGCCACACGGCTTTTGATCAGCGCAATTTCTGGACGGCACATTTCGGCGGGCTGTATCTGTTTGCGGATGTGGATCATCCGGCGACGGTTTATATGGGCGACAGGCCGAATGGGTTGCCGATGGAGTATTTGCTTCACCAATCGCAACGCAACGGGATCGCGCAGTTTCTGGAAAATAACGCGTTGGTCGAAACGATCATCGAGGCTCGTGGGCTGAACTCGGCCGCTATCTTGCAACAGAAAATGGATTTCCTGACGATCGCTGCGGCGGCAGATGCCGGTGTCGATCTGACTGGGCTGGACCGCGGCGATATGCGGCGTTTGGCGCGCAACCACTCGGATCGCTTGCCTGAGGCGTATCATGGGCTTGCCGAATTGTTGCGTTGGGCGACAGATGGCGGGCCCTGGCCGCGCATCACCTCGGATCACCCGGCCTATTTCTACACGCTGCGCGCTGCGGACACGCCCAACCGCGATCTTGTGAACATGCTGCTGGCCGAACTGGCCCCGCTGGACCCGCGTCAATTGTTCATCTGCCACAAGGAACTGTTCTACAGCACCTACAAAACCTGGCCCGAAACCAAGAAAGCCTTTGTTGCCGACTTCCTCGCGCGCGAGTATCAGGTGGACAAAGCCGGTGCGCGCGCGGCTCTGTTCGGTCACGAACCGGATATGAGCGGCGAGGACCGGGTAAGTGATGATATCATCGCGCGCGTTGGCCCCTGGGGCGCAGTAGGAAGAGGTTGAATGTTCGTCGCTCTGCGATTTTTGATCCCTTTGCTGATCATTCTGACGGTGATCTATTTTGTTCTGTCGCTTTATTCCCGTTGGGTTCGACGCGGCAAATTGATTGCGCATTGGGAAAAGAAGGGAATTACCGGTGATCGTGAAGCCTTTTTGAAGCGGGGCATGAGGCAATATGACAGGTCTTTCCGCAAGAAACTGCTGCTGGGTGTCTATGTCGTCCCGCTTGGGGCAATCGCCCTGTTGTTATATATTACAAATTTCATGTGAGGGCCGGACAGATGGTCTATGTTAAATGGGCGTTTATCATACTCTTTTGGGGGTCTGTTGCGGCAGTACTGGAGTATACTTTGCCGCAACAGGACGTTGTCCGGGTCGTCAAGACCGAGGTGCGCCGGGTCGATTTTGGCGAGAATTCGATTTTCTGGGCGCAGCAGGATACTGGTCAGGAAGGCGCGCAAACTGTCAATCGTGATGTGCGGTTCGTTGAAACGTTCCGCCCTAACGGAACCCCGCGCGTTTACCGCAACGAGGATACCGGGTGGGGATGGCCGCCCTATTTCAAGCTCGACAGCTCTAATCTGCAGGCAGAGCTGACCAATCTGGTTTCAACAGCAGCAGATCCGCAATGGGTGGTGTTGCGCCACTATGGCTGGCGCAATCAGCTTATGTCGATCTTTCCCAATGTGGTGTCGGTGCGCCCGGTAGACAGCCCGGATGTGCGATTGATCCCGTGGTTCAATATCATTTTCCTGACAGTGTTCTTCTCGATCCTCTGGGCAATTTGGGTGCGGTGGCGCAGGTTTCGGCAACGCCGTATCGACCCGATGCTTGAGAACGTGGAAGATGGGTTTTATGCCGCTGGCGACGCAATCGAAGAAAAGAGCAGCAGCTTCAGGAAATGGCTGGATACTTGGAAATCGAAATAGGGGTCGTTGGGGCGCCGTGACCTTGGCCGTGTCTGGTAAACTCAACGGACGACGAATTCCGCATGCAGGGCACCCGCGGCCTTGATCGTTTTCAAGATGTCTATCATGTCGCGCGGCGACACCCCAAGTGCGTTCAGCCCTGCCACAACCTCGGACAGCGTCGTGGCTTCGGGTATCTCTGCTAGGCCGGTGCCTTCGTCTTCTTCGATGCCGGCGATGGTTCGGGGGACCACCACGGTTTCGCCGCGTGCGAATGGGTTGGGCTGAACGGCGATCGGGGCCTCTTCTACAGTAAGGGTTAGGTTGCCTTGAGAGACTGCAACCCGGGAAATCCTTACCTCTTGCCCCATGACAATCGTGCCCGAACGTTGGTCAACCACAACCCGAGCCTTGGCCTCGGGTTGCACCAGAATGTTTTCGATCCGACCCAGCGCATGTGCCGTAGAAAGAGACTGCGTGGCGGCGATGTTCAACTCGACTGTCCCGGAATCGCGCATGATGGCGACGGGGCGGTTGAATTCCCTGTTTATTGCCGTTTCGATCCGACCCGCCGTCGTGAAATCAGGTTCCCGCAGCGCCAGCCGCAACTGCGTCAGGGACGAAAGCTCAAAGTCAATTTCCCGCTCGACCCGCGCGCCTGATGGTATCACGCCCGAAGTCGGAACACCCCGGACTACCGATGCGGCTTCGCCTTCGGCCACAGCGCCGCCAGCCAGAACCGTTCCCTGGGCAACGGCGTAAATCTGACCATCTGCGGCGTTCAGAGGCGTCATGATCAGCGTCCCACCCAACAGACTCTTGGAGTCGCCAATTGCTGAAACGGTGACGTCGATCTGGCCACCGACCCGGGCAAAAGCGGGCAGGCTGGCAGTAACCAAAACGGCTGCCACGTTCTTGGGGCGAAAATCCTCACCCGTGACATTCACGCCGAGGCGCTCAAGAATGTTCGACATGATCTCTTCGGTGAAAGGGGAATTTCTGAGCCCGTCCCCGGTTCCGTTCAGGCCCACTACCAGCCCGTACCCGACCAGATCATTGCCACGTACTCCATCGAAATCCACCAGGTCCTTAAGGCGGATCGCGCCCGCGAACGACATGCTGGGCAAAAGGATCAGTAGAAAAGCAAGTATCTTCATCTCAGGAAGTTCACCAGCGACAGGTTCGCGTTGCGAACAGTTACAGAATACAGGCTCTCCAATTGAAACTGGACAGTCTGCAATTGCGCGACGGTCTGATATGGGTCTGCTGCGATAAGTTCGTTGCGACTGTATTCCAACGAGGTACGCGCTGCGCTGTTGCGCGTTGACGCCTGTTCAACCCGCGCCTGCGGACATGTCGCTGTCGATGGCCAGTTGTTTTCCGGGCATGCCATCCAGCGCAAACCGGGCGCCGACTTCGGCCATTCTTGCCGCGCCTTTGGTGATCACCATGAAATTCACGATCAGCAGAACGCCAAACACCACCAGCCCCAGAAAGATGCTGCCGCCCATGACGAAACTGGCGAACCCTTAAATCACGTCCCCAGCAGCATTTGGCCCGGTGTGCCCCTGACCGATGATCAGCTTGGTCGAGGACACATTTAACGACAATCGCAACATCAACGAGGCCAGCAGGATTGTCGGAAAAGACGAGAAATCCAGCGGCCGCTCGATCAACAGCGTCAGGGTAAAGATCAGGATGGCAAGCGCAAAGGACGTCGCCAATCCCACATCCAGCACCCATGCGGGCATCGGGAGGATCATCATCACGATGACCGCCATTAAAGCAAGCGCCAGCAAAACGGTCGGGGAAAACAGGGATCGGGCGTCAATTTTGGGCACGGTGCGCTCCTAGTTGAACGAGATAAAAGCGGCGGGAGCGCCATTTGTGGGAACTAAAGACCCAAGCGTGCTTGGTGCAGGGTTGCCAACAGGCGTCGGGATCAGCGGTGCCGCAGCGCCCAAGAGAGGATCGTTTGCTGCCAGAACGGTTTTCCGGGTCGCCCTTTAGTTCGGCGCGCATTTTCCTGAACCGACCGGAATAGGCCGCGGCCAGATCAGGTGTGCGAGAATGATACGCCCCGGCTGCGGCAGTCCAGGATCCCAGTTCAGCGTATAAGTCCTTAAGGAAGCGGGCGGCGTAGTCGGCGTTTTCCTGGGGATCGAACATGGCGTCAATGGATCGGAACGCCTTGCCGTGCCAGCGATAGTTGATTTGGAAGCATCCGATATCAAAGCTGCGCTTGCCTGCTTTGAAGATGTTGAAAACGTAAGACTTCGCCTCAACCTCGGATTTGAACCAGAAACCCCGCCCTTCGACATTGATGGCCCATGGCCACGGGGCGAATTGACCGTCCAGTGTGCGTCCGGTTTCGACCCGAGTTATGGCGCGCAGGACGTCAATAGGGACATCGTGTGACAGCGCTGCGCGCAGCGCCGCCCGATCACAGAGCGCTGCCGTTTGGGGGGAAGCTAAAGCTATCGCCGCTTGCGCGATGTACAACGCAAAAGCCAGTCCAAGGATCGTTCGATTGGGCATTCTGCCGGTCCGGGATTCTGATCAGTCCGGGCCAAGCTAGCTGTGCGAGGGTTTACAGACAGTTATCGGCTGTTCAGATTCGGTCGATCCTGCGCCCGAATACAACGCTGGTATTGGTCCGAAGGACGCCCGGAATCTTGGCGAGGTCATCGACCAGAATATCCAGATCCTCGATCCGGGGGGCCTCGGCCGACAGCAGCAGATCGAACTCGCCATTGATGGACAGGCAAAGTTTGACCTCAGGGTAGGCCTCCAGTCGCGTGATAATGCGCGTGGTTTCTTTCTGCTGCACCTCCAGCAAAACGACAACCTGAACGCGTGGGGCATCTTCGGGGGTATTTAGCACCACGGAGTACCCGGCGATCACGCCGCGTTCTTCCATGCGATTGATGCGCTCATGCACCGTGGTTCTTGCCACGCCAAGCTTCGCCGCGATCCGAGTGGTTGAATCGCGAGCGTTGTGTTGAAGGGCGGCGATGATGCGGCGGTCCAGTTGATCCATGGCTCAAAGGTGTAGTGCAGAGTTGCGCTGTTGCTCAAGGCTTGTGAAGGTGTTCTTTGGAAACGGCTTTCCTGTCTTCGGTGGGCCACAACAGAACCGCCAGTGCCAGTCCCAAAACCGCAGCGAACGCCATCCAGCCCAAGGCATGTGTTACTCCTTTGACCGTCATCAGCCAGCCCGCCAACGGATAAAGCACCAACCAGCAGGCATGGGATAGGGTGAACTGCGCGGCAAATACGGCCGGGCGGTCCTCGGGCGCAGCAGACCGTGTCAACAACCGGCCAGATGGCGTAAGGGTCGCCGAATATCCGAACCCGACGCAGACCCAAGTCAGGATCAGTGTCGGCAGCGCGATTTGGCCCCCAATGGACAACACTGCCCCCATCGCCATGGAAAAGGTGCCAAAGAAGGCTCCCGTCAGCATAACCCTGCGATCCCGGAACCTGTTCAGCAGCGTCGGCAGGACAAATGCGGCCAGCATCGAGCCGCCCCCGAATCCGGCAAGTGAAATGGCTACGGCGCTTTCCGATAAACCCAAATCGGCCCGGACGATCACGACCGTGTTCACGATAACCATCGCGCTTAGCGCGGCAGCTGCCCAGCTCAGCGCCAGTAACCCGCGCAGGCGGGGCGTCTCCAGATATAAATGGATACCGCGCGTCGTGCGGTCATAGACGCCACGGGGTCGTGTCGGTTCGGGCGAGGGCAGGACAACCGAAGTTACCAGAAGTGCCGATGCGACAAACCCAAGACCCGTTCCCCAGAACAGGCTGTCGAAACTTACGATTGTCAGCAATAGCGCGGCCAAGATCGGGCTTACCACGCTTTCAAGATCGTAAGCCAAACGCGAAAGCGACAGAGCTTTGGTATAATCCTGCTCATCCGTAAGAACGTCCGGAATCGTCGCCTGAAAGGTCGGTGTGAATCCGGCAGAGGCAGATTGAAGGACGAAGATCAGCAAGTAGACCTGCCAGATTTCCGTTACAAAGGGCAGGCACATCGCAACGGCAGCGCGCACCACGTCCAGGGCGACCAGCATTCGCCGCCGGTCCAGCTTTTCGGCGAAAGCGGCGGCAATCGGCGCAACCACCACATAAGCGACCATTTTGATGGTCAGGGCCGTGCCAAGCACCAAACCGGCGGCCTCACCGGCAAGCTCAAACGCCAAAAGACCCAAAGCAACGGTTGCCAATCCGGTTCCGGTCAGCGCCACGATCTGCGCGGCCAGTAAATGGCGGTAAACCTGGTTTCGCAGGATGCTGAGCATCTGCAATGCCTTTCTTTTGCGCCCAATTGCTCTGACGGTGATGTTGCCCGGTAAAGAACGCCATTTTCTAGTCAAAGGCGCAAGGGGCAAGAAACATGCGCATATTGGTCGCATTCCATGGATGGCGTTGAGTTTACGGGCCAAACCTCCTATCTCGGGGGCGATACGGCACAAAGGAAGACCCCCGTGGCAAACCATCTTTATAAAAACGACCTGCCAGACGGGTTGGATATGGGCCCTGTTGTGGCCATTGACTGTGAAACCATGGGATTGAACCCGCATCGTGACCGTCTGTGTGTCATCCAGATGTCCGGGGGGGATGGTGACAGCCATATTGTGCAGGTCGAAAAAGGCCAGACTGCTGCGCCAAACCTGTGCGCCATGCTGGAAAACACCGACGTGCTGAAACTGTTCCACTTTGGCCGCTTCGACATTGCCGCGCTGTTTCATACCTTTGGCGCGCTGGCCGCACCTGTCTATTGCACCAAGATCGCCAGCCGATTGGTGCGGACCTATACCGACCGCCACGGGCTGAAGAACCTGTGTCAGGAACTCATCGGTGTTGATATCTCAAAACAACAACAGATGAGCGACTGGGGCGCGGAAAACCTGACCGAGGCGCAGTTGGAATATGCGGCCTCGGATGTCCTGTACCTGCACCGCCTACGCGAGGCGCTGGACTGGCGTTTGGCCCGCGAAGGCCGGACCGAGATGGCCCAGGCCTGTTTTGACTTCCTGCCGATGCGTGCGAAACTCGACCTCGCCGGTTGGCCCGAAACGGATATATTTGCGCACTCATGACCGATACCGAAGCTTTCCTGAAAACCGCGCGGCAA
Source organism: Ruegeria sp. HKCCA5491 (assembly GCF_013034565.1). Taxonomy (NCBI): domain Bacteria; kingdom Pseudomonadati; phylum Pseudomonadota; class Alphaproteobacteria; order Rhodobacterales; family Roseobacteraceae; genus Ruegeria; species Ruegeria sp. HKCCA5491. The sequence continues at coordinate 58,159 of NZ_WQGG01000013.1, read as the reverse complement.
GTCGTCACTGACGAAGCCCGCGCGTTGGATGTTCTGGCCGAAGGCCTGGACGATCAATTTGCCGATGCTGTGCAAATGATATTGCAGGCCAAAGGCCGCATCATCATCAGCGGCATCGGAAAATCGGGTCATATTGGCCATAAGATCGCGGCAACGTTGGCCAGCACCGGCACGCCCGCCTATTTCGTTCACCCTGCCGAGGCCAGCCATGGCGATCTGGGTATGGTGTCCAAAGGCGACGTGGTTCTGGCCATCTCGAACTCGGGTGAAGCGCCCGAACTTGCGAACCTGCTGGCCTTTACACGCCGTTTTGGTATCCCGCTGATAGGTCTGTCCAGCAAGCCCGAAAGTACCTTGATGACACAGGCGGATGTGCATCTGCTGATCCCGTCGATGGGCGAGGCCTGCGGGTTCGGCATGGTGCCTTCGATCTCGACCACGCTGACGCTGGCGATGGGTGATGCGCTGGCGATTGCGCTGATGAAGCATCGCGATTTCAAACCCGAGGATTTCCGCGCGTTTCATCCTGGTGGCAAATTGGGCGCCCAGTTGTCCACCGTGCGCGATTTGATGCACTCAGGCGACGCGCTGCCTCTGGTGGCGGCTGACACCGCGATGAGCGAGGCGTTGATCGTGATCAGCCAGAAAGGGTTCGGCGTCGCTGGCGTTACAGATGCGCAAGGTCAACTGACCGGTATCATCACGGATGGTGACCTGAGGCGTCACATGGACGGGCTTCTGGACAAGACCACCGCCGAAGTCATGACGGAAAGCCCGACCACAATCAGCCCCGATGCACTGGCGGAAGAAGCTGTTGCGATCATGAATGACCACAAGATCACTTCTTTGTTCGTGGTTTCGCCTGACTCCGACGGCTCAGCCGAGGGGCTCCTGCACATTCACGACTGCCTGCGCGTCGGGCTGGGATAAGAGGGCGGATCTGTGGACAGTCATTCGCGCATGGTGCAATTCCTCAAGGTGTTGCTGCCACTGGCAGCTATCGTGCTGCTGTCCACCGTTTTCCTTTTGTCGCGCAGTATCGAAACCAACGTAACGGTGCCCTTTACGCAAAGAGATATCGAGGAACGGCTGGCAGATCAGATCGTGACCTTGCCGAATTATCGCGGCACCACCCGCAAGGGCGAAGAGGTTCAGATCGAAGCGACAAAGGCGACGCAGGGGACCAAAAACTCGGTTCCGACAGCGTCTGATTTCAAGGGGCGGCTTGGTCTTTCGGATGGGGGTGTGATCACGCTGGACTCAAATTCCGGGATGATCCGCCCGGACAAGAACACCGCGACCTTTGTTGGCGATGTGGTTATAATTACAACAGACGGTATCAAGGTTACGACGGACCTTTTGAATACGGCGTTGGACGAAATCCGTGGTGATACACCGGGTCAGGTCGACGGAACGGGCATAATTGGCAACTTTTCCGCGGGCCGGATGACATTTGGGACTGAAAAAAAGGACGGGCCGGTCCATATTATTTTTACAGATGGCGTCAAGTTGGTGTATGAGCCGGAAAAAGCAGAAAGATAACCTGTGTTCGATTTTCGTTTAGCCATTGCGTGTTGTGCCCTTGTAGCCGGTGCTGTTTCAGCGACTGCGCAAGAAACACAGGTCGCGTTCGGGGCCGTCAAGGCAGACCCCAGCCTGCCGGTTGAGGTGACGTCAGAAACGCTCAACGTGAATCAGGAAAACGGATCGGCCGAGTTTCAGGGCAATGTGATCGTAATCCAGGGCGAAATGCGCCTGACAGCCGAACGTGTTCTGGTCATCTACAACGAAGATCGGTCCGCGATTGAACGCATGGAGGCGACCGAGGATGTCGTTCTGGTCAGCCCGCCGGACGCTGCGGAAGGTGACTGGGCGGAATACACCATCGACTCGGGCGTGATCGTCATGAAGGGCAATGTTCTGCTGACGCAGGGGCCAAGTACGATCAGTGGCGACCAGATGAACGCGAACCTTACTACCGGTACAGCGACGATGACGGGCAACGTCAAAACCATTCTGCAGCAGGGGGCCAATTGATGGCCGGTCCGGGCCTGACTGTTGCCGAGGGCAACTCGGGCCTCAGAATTGAAAAACTGCGCAAGTCTTATCGTAAGAAAACGGTGATCCGGGACGTTTCCATGACGTTGGACCGGTCCGAAGTGGTCGCTCTGTTGGGGCCGAACGGATCAGGCAAGACGACGACATTCTATTCTGTGGCCGGTTTGGTGTTCCCCGAAGCGGGGACCGTCACGATTGACGGGCAGGTGGTCACGACTTTGCCGATGTACCGTCGCGCGCGTCTTGGGATCGGCTATCTGCCGCAGGAAATGTCGATTTTCCGTGGGATGAGTGTTGAGGACAACATCGCCTCGGTGCTGGATATCACTGTCAGTCACGCGCATCGCCGCAAGGAACGGCTGGAAGAGCTGCTGTCGGACTTTTCGATCGAACATCTGCGCCGTGCGCCCGCGCTGGCCCTGTCAGGTGGTGAGCGTCGTCGCGTCGAAATCGCGCGCTGCCTTGCAGCAGACCCCAAATACCTGCTGCTGGATGAACCCTTTGCGGGCGTTGACCCGATCAGTGTGGGGGATATCCGTCATCTGGTCGCAGATCTGAAGAAACGTGGAATCGGCGTTTTGATTACCGACCACAATGTCCGCGAAACCCTCGAGATCGTGGATCGCGCCTATATTCTGCATGACGGCCAGGTCCTTATGTCCGGCACGCCGGACGAGGTGGTCGAAAATGAAAACGTGCGCCGCGTCTATTTGGGCGAAAATTTCCGAATTTCATAGGTTTGCGCAGGTCTGTGCCGACTGCATGGCGGAAATCGCGTATATACACACCTGTTTTGATTGACTCTTCCGCCGTCTCTTGCCTCAATTGGGGTATGGCATTTCTACGGTTCAATTCTGGATCACGATGCCCCTTCCCTGAAGGGTGCGCGGTTCGGTTACTGCGGAAATTGTCGATACCCCCCACCCGATAATCAACAAGCGCGTCGCGATTTGCGGCGTCAGAATGGGTGTGAATTGTGAAGGAGATCACATGCGTTACCAAATTAGCGGAAAACAGATCGACATCGGTGAAGCACTTCAGACCCATGTGCAGACCGAACTTGGCGAGGTGGTGGGTAAATATGCCCAGCGTCCGACCGATGCCAATGTCGTCTTTTCCCGTTCTGCGCATGAATATGTGTGCGAAACTACCGTGCATCTTTCCACCGGCCTGACGGCTCAGGCCAAAGCCCACGCAACTGAAATCTACGCAGCTTTTGAGGCTTGCTGCGACAAGATGGAAACACAATTGCGCCGTTACAAGCGCCGTTTGAAGGACCACCACAAGGATCGGGCCGAGCCGGTTGAACTCTTTGGAGCATCCTCTTATATCCTCGCCTCTGACGAATCGGAGTCGGCTGACGAACCCGAATCTCTGCAGCCGATGATCGTGGCTGAGATGGAGACCAAGATCCCATCGCTGAGTGTTGGTGAAGCCGTAATGCAGATGGAACTGGCTGGTGCCCCGGTGCTGGTGTTCCGGAATGAAAACAAGGACGGATTGAACGTCGTGTACCGTCGGGACGACGGGAATATCGGCTGGATCGATCCGTAACAGGCAAGAATAGCAAGGCTAGCCCCTGCATTAGCGGGGGCATTGCCGTGGAGCGTGATCATGGAGCTTTCGAGCATACTAAAGCCCGAAGCAGTACGTGTTTTGTCCGCCGCTTCCAGTAAGAAGCGGTTGTTTCAGGAAATCGGCGATATTGCCGCCGGGATTCTGGGACTTGAAGCGCAAACTGTTGTGGACAGTTTGCTGGAACGTGAAAGCCTTGGGCCGACGGGTGTTGGGCATGGTGTTGCGTTGCCGCATGCTCGTCTGAACGAAGTCGAAGAGGTGTCCGGTGCTTTTGTCATGCTGGAAAAGCCGATTGATTTTGGCTCGGTCGACCGGCAGCCCGTCGATATCGCCTTCGCACTTTTTGCGCCGGAAGAGGCCGGTGTCGATCACCTGAAGGCCCTTGCTCTGGTGTCTAGAACGCTGCGGGACACTGCGGTTTGCGCCAAGCTTCGGGCCAATCCCGATCCGGTCAAGCTTTATGCGATCTTGACCGAGGCGCAGTCGATGCAAGCGGCATAAGCCACTGATAAACAACAAAAAAGCCCCCGATTTTCGGGGGCTTTCTTTTTTGGATGGATTGGCGTCTTAGCCGCCGGTTCCCATTTCCAGAGTCCACCAGATTTTGCCGCCATTTTCCTGATGCCAGGCAAAGCCCATCTGTGTGGCTTTCGGGTCCATGATCACGGACCGCGGACCCGGCTCCTGCATCCATGCGGCCAGTGTCTCGGTCTCGGTCTCGTAGGTCTCCGAGATCGCTTCGCCCAGGAAAGTACCGAAATACCCCACGCGTGCGGCGCGGTCGATTGGCGATGAACCGTCTGATCCGAAGTGCCATGGCCGGTTCTGGCGCGCCATGTCCTTGGAATGAGTCGCCGCAGCAGCGTTGAGCTGCGAGTTCAACTGCACAGATTGCAGCCCCGACGCCTGACGCAGCGCGTTCACCGAATCAAGCATCCGGAACTGCAACTTTTCCGGGTTTCCGCGAATCTTGTAAACCGTCGGCAGCGGGCGACCATCCGACCCATAGGTTGGGGTGCTGCTGGGGGTGCACGCTGCCAGCGCAACGAAGCAAACGAAAAGTAATGAAATAATACGCGTCATGGCCGACCTGATGATTGTGATGCCTTACGGCATAGCGCGCCCGACTGACATGGGCAAACCTGCAAAAGCTGATTCTCGCGTGATTCTGCCGGTTTGATTTGCGAATGAGGTATTCTGGCAATAAAATGCGTTAGATTTTCAACTTTGGTTTAGCAAAGGACCGCCTGATATGGTCAAGAAGCTCATTCCCTCGACGACCCGCCGTGGATTTTTAACCGGCGCTTCGGCTGTTTTAGCCTCGCCCGCGATCGCGCAGTACATCCCCGGTGATCCGCTCCGCCCTGCGCCGGAACCTGAACCGCAGGTCCGTAGAAACGTTTCGGGCTTCCGTGCGCTGGATTGGCAGCCTTATTTCTCGAACACGCGGAACGGGGCCATTCTGGTCGATACGGTATCACGCGCGCTGCATTATTGGTCAGATGATCAATCGGTCTACAAACTCTATCCGTCTTCGGTGCCACTGACCGAGGAATTAACGCGCCGTGGCCGCACAAGTGTCATCCGCAAGGTTGAAGGACCAAGCTGGTCGCCAACGCCATCCATGAAGAAAAGAAATCCGGAATGGCCGGACTATATCCCTCCGGGGCCGGATAACCCGTTGGGAACGCACGCTTTGTATCTAAGCTGGAAGTACTATCGGATTCACGGCACACATGACACACGTAAAATCGGGCGTAGATCATCCAACGGATGCATCGGTCTGTTTAACGAGGATATTGCCGAGTTGTTTTCAATGGCGAACGTAGGTACGCAAGTGTTGCTTATTTGACGACATTTCCGCGCACGAACCCGCTTTTGGAGCAAGTTCCATTTGCATTCCAGTCGGATAGCTGATTAGAAAAAAACACGAGGTAAGTCTTGGGTGTGCGGTTTCAATATATGAAACCGTGCGTATTCTGGAGGTTAATATGAAGAAACTCGTTCTCGCCGCTGCACTGACCGCTGCTGCATCGACCGCTTATGCTGGCAACCTGGAAGAGCCGGTTGTTGAAGCACCTGTTGTTGTCGAAGAAACTCAGGGTTCGTCGCAGGGCATCATCCTGCCGCTGGTCCTGCTGGTTGTGGTTGCCGCAGCTGTTGCAGCAAGCTAATTCGACGAGCGCAATACAAAGAAAAGGCGGTGGAGTTTTCCACCGCCTTTTTTTATGCCCAAGGGCCGGGGCGAATTAGTCCAACCAGCCTTTCAGATTGTCTTCGATCACCTTGCCAAGCGCAGCGATGTGCGAATCGTCATCGTTCAGGCAGGGTATATAGGTAAAGGTCTCGCCGCCGGCCTCTTCAAAGCTTTCTTTGATCTCTTCGTTGATCTCCTCCAGCGTTTCGATGCAATCGGCGGAAAACGCCGGAGCGATGACGGCAATATTCTTCTTACCCTGCCGCACCAACTCAGCAACATGATCGACTGTATAGGGTTTCAGCCATTCTTCCGGCCCGAACCGGGATTGGAATGTCGAGACAAGCTGGTCATCCTGCCATCCCAGACGCTCTTTCAAAAGCCGGGTCGTTTTCGCGCATTGGCAGTGATACGGATCGCCCTGCTGCAGATAGCGTTCCGGCATCCCGTGGTAGGAACAGACCAGAATATCTGGTTTGGTTTCCATCGCGGCATAGGCGTTCTGGACTGAACCGGCCAAGGCGTCGATATAGGCGGGTTCGTCGAAATAGGCGGGAACGGTGCGTGACGCAGGCTGCCACGCTTCTTCCATCAGCGCGCGAAAGAACTGATCGTTTGCCGTGGCGGTCGTCGCGCCTGCATATTGCGGATAGAGCGGGAAGAACAGGATGCGGTCACAGCCTGCCGCCGCCATCTCATGCACCTTGGACTTGGTCGAAGGGTTGCCGTAGCGCATGCAGAAATCCACCATCACCTGATCGCCATAACGTGCCTGCATCGCCTCGCGCAGCTTGGCCGTCTGATCCTTGGTGATCGTCATCAGCGGGCTTTCACCCTTGTCGTGGTTCCAGATCGACTTGTACGCCTCACCCGAGCTAAAAGGCCGCTTGGTCAGGATGATACCTTGCAGGATCGGCTGCCATTTCCATTTCGGATAGTCGATGACGCGCTGATCCGACAGGAACTCGTTCAAATAGCGACGCATTGGCCAATAGCCGTAATCGTCCGGGGTGCCCAGATTGGCCAAAAGAATACCGACGCGGCCCATTTTGACCTTCGGGTGGTCGTCGGGGGCATGAGCGGGGCGGGTGGCGTCAAACATTGGATGCTTCCTGAAATCGTCGTGTTTCGGGCTGAGATAAACGGAATTAGCCCGCCGTCAATCGGACAGTTTGCCTTCTTTTGTTCCCAGCGCGTCGGCAAGGCGCGCTTGTGCCGATCCGGGGCGCAGGGGTTTTTGCTGGCTTTCATCGGGCGACCAGCCGGTCAAGCAGATCAATTCGAAAGTTGTCGCCAGACGACCCTGCGGGGTTGCGAAGTTTTCGGCATAGATGTCTTGCGCCCGTCCAAAGACCTGCCGTCGGGTGGGGTGCTTTAACCTCTCGGAAAGGCTGTTGGTCTCGCCCATCGCGCGCAGATCGTGCATCAGGTGGACTATGTCGCGGTATTCCGCAGTCAGGCGCGCGGTATCGGCGACAGGCAGAGCGAAACCCGCCCGTTGCAGCAATCCGCCCAGATCGCGCAACTCACCCATCGGGGCTATGCGCGGGCTGAGGCCGCCGGTGACCTCGATCTCGGCCTGCCCCAGGGCTGTGCGCAACTCGTTCAAGGTTTCCCCACCCAGACACGCAACCAGCAACAGCCCGTCGGGTTTAAGCGCGCGATGGCACTGAATCAGTTGCCCGACCGGATCGTTAGCCCAGTGCAACGCCATTGCGTGTACCACCAGATCGTGCGCGCCGGGCGTCAGCCGCAAAACATCTTCATCGGCAACGATATGCGCTTTGGGCAACACACCCTGCCAAACATGCGCAAAGGGCGTCACGATCGCCGGGGCGGTAAAGCTTTTGTTAACCATGGAGAGGCGATCCTGCACCTCGTCAATCGCGGCGCGGTGCAAAAACAATGCGTCGTCTTGCGCGCGGGCGCGATGCTTTGTCAGGGCAAAGCGGTCAAACAAAGAGGGTGCATTGGAATCAGGCAGCTTCATAAGGCGCAATTATCGCATCTGGCCGCGGATTCAAACCGCCGTCCAATTGATCTATCCGCCGCGCTGTCTGGGATGCGGCGCGCTGACAGAATCGGACTTTGCCCTGTGCGGACCCTGCTGGAGCGACACGCCATTTATCGGGGGCACCGTCTGCGACAGCTGCGGCGTCCACTTGCCCGGTGATCCGGACGGGCACCGGATTGAATGCGATGACTGCATGAAGGTTTCCCGGCCGTGGCGGGATGGGCGTTCCGCTCTTTTATACAAAGGCAGGGCGCGGGCGCTGATATTGGCGCTGAAACATGGTGACCGCTCGGAACTGGCGCGCCCGGCGGCGCGATGGATGGTGCAGGCAGGGCGTGACTTGTTTCGTGACAACATGCTGCTCGCTCCGGTGCCGCTGTATTGGACCAGATTGTTAAAACGGCAATACAACCAATCCGCTTTGTTGGCGCACCACGTGGGGCGGGAAACCGGATTTCAGGTGTGTCCCGACCTTTTGGTTCGGCCCGTCCGAACTCCGATTCTGGATGGAAAAACTGCAGCGGAACGCGCGCGGACATTGGAAGACGTGATTGTTGCGCATCCCAAGCGGCGGCACCGGATGCAGGGGCGGGATGTCCTGCTGGTCGACGACGTGATGACGTCCGGCGCGACGCTGTCCGCTTGTGCAAGTGTCTGCCTTGCATCTGGCGCAAATCATATTTTCGTGTTGACCCTAGCGCGCGTTGCCAAGGATGCCTAATTCGTCGAAGATTACGTGAAACCCCAAGGGACGGATTATGAAACCTGTTGAAATCTATACCTCTCCGCTATGCGGCTTTTGCCACGCGGCCAAACGACTGCTGAAACAGAAAGGCGTTGAGTTCAAAGAAGTCGATGTTTTGATACACCCCAAACGCAAGCCCGAGATGATCAAGCGCGCTGGTGGTAAACGCACCGTGCCACAGATTTTCATCGGTACGAAGCACGTGGGCGGCTGCGACGATCTTTATGAGCTGGAGCGTCAGGGTAAACTGGACCGGCTTCTGGCCGCGTGATGCTGACTGCGCTGCTGCAGGTCACCTCGTCGGATGATCCGTCCGAAAATCTGAACATGGTGCGCGCCCTGATGACCGAGGCGGCCGGACAGGGCGCGCAGTTCATCCTCACCCCTGAGGTGACGAACTGCGTCTCGACCTCGACAACGCGGCAGCGCGAAGTTTTGCAGTACGAAGAAGATGACCTGACGCTGGCCGGACTACGCGATCACGCGCAGGCGCTGGGCATATGGCTGTTGATCGGCTCGCTGGCGGTCAAAACTCATGACGCGGACGGGCGTTTTGCCAACCGTTCCATAATGATCGACCCGCAGGGGCAGATCGTTGCGCGGTATGACAAGATCCACATGTTTGACGTGCAGGTCACAGAGACCGAGATTTTTCGGGAATCTCGCAACTACCGCCCCGGTGACCGGGCCGTGATTGCCGAGACAGACTTCGGCAAAGTTGGCCTGACCGTTTGCTACGATATCCGCTTTCCCCACCTCTATGCGGCGCTGGCTCAGGCTGGTGCGCGCATCTTGACTGTTCCTGCGGCGTTTTCCCCAGTTACGGGGGCTGCACATTGGGAATCGCTGTTGCGTGCCCGGGCGATTGAAAACGGCGCTTGGGTGCTGGCACCGGCCCAAACCGGAGAGCATCCCAAAACCCGTGGCAGAACGCGCTATACCTACGGTCACAGCATGGTCGTCGCCCCGTGGGGAGAGGTCATCATCGACGCAGGTACCGATCCGGGCATTCACATTTTTGATTTGGATGATAGTTCTGTGTCAGAGGCGCGCCGCCGCGTGCCTTCATTGACGCACCTGCGGGCTTTTGACGGCCCCTGACCCAGAGCCGGACCCAATGACGGACGACACCAATGCCCTTGCGGTCACGCTGTTCAGCGAGATCCTGACCGCCGACCAGCTATTGCGCAACCGGCTTAGCCGGGTGCTGCCCAAGGGCATGGAAATCTCACATTTCTCGGTGCTGAATCATCTGGTTTTCGTGGGGGATGAACGCACGCCCGCACAACTGGCCAGCACTTTCCACGTCACGCGCGGGGCGATGACCAACACATTGGCCAAGCTGGAATGGGCCGGATACATCCACATCCGCCCCGATTGGGACGACGCCCGCCGCAAAATGGTCGCGATCAGCCCCGCCGGCCGTCGCGCCCGCGATCAGGCGATTTCGTCCATCGCCCCGTTGATTAACCGTGTGGTAGGAGAGCTGGGGTTGGAGCGTGTCCGCAGCACGCTGCCCGTGTTGAGGGATTTGCGGTTGCAGTTGGAAGGGGAGTAAGCTCAGCCCGACTTCACACTCGCCGTCACATAATTCACGCTCAAATCCCGGTCCGAGATCGACCAGCTCCACAGGATCGGGTTGAAGACGAAGCCCTTGCGGTCGACTGGGTCCAGCCCGGCTTGGCGCAACAGGTCGAACAGCTCATCCGGGGTGATGAACTTGTTCCATTCATGCGTGCCGCGCGGAAGCCAGCGCATGACGACCTCGGCCCCGAAAATGGCCATCGCATAGGATTTCGGGTTGCGGTTGATGGTCGAGCAGATCAGCAACCCACCCGGTTTCAGCAGTTGTTGCGAGGCGGTCAGGAAGCCCAATGGATCGGCTACGTGCTCGACCACTTCCATGTTCAACACGACGTCGAATTGTTCGCCCGCAGCGGCCATGTCCTCGGCTGTGGTGTGGCGATAGTCGATCTCAAGTCCCGATTGCTCGGCATGGATACGGGCGACGGGCAGGTTGCCCTCGGCGGCGTCGGCGCCCACGACCGTCGCGCCCAAACGCGCCATCGGCTCGCTTAAAAGCCCGCCGCCGCAGCCGATATCCAGCAGGCGCAGGCCTTCGAATGGTTTCGCGGTCGTCAGGTCACGGTCAAATTCACCCGCAATCTGTTGTGTGATATAATCCAGACGGCACGGATTCAGCATGTGCAGCGGTTTGAATTTCCCATGGGGATCCCACCATTCAGCCGCCATCGCCTCGAATTTTGCGATCTCGGACGGGTCCACCGTGTTCGGATGCGCTTGCATTCCTGTCTCCGTGTGCTCTTTTATGTTTAAAGACTATATAGGGCCCTAATGGATAAGTACCCGGACCAAAAGCGCGCAGTTCAATTTCTGTACCCGCCGATCGACCCGTTCGATCAGCGGATGGTCGATGTCGGCGATGGGCACCGTATTTATGTGGAACAATGCGGCAATCCCGAGGGGTTACCGGTTGTGGTTCTGCATGGCGGACCGGGCGGCGGCTGCAGCCCGGCGATGCGGCGGTATTTCGATCCGCGCGTGTTTCGGGTGATTCTGTTTGATCAGCGCGGGTGCGGTCGGTCGCGGCCTCATGCCTCGGTGCTGGATAACACGACGTGGGACCTGGTGGATGATATCGAACGCCTGCGAACGCTGTTGGATATCGACGACTGGACGGTGTTCGGCGGCAGTTGGGGCGCGACTTTGGCGCTGGTTTATGCGCAAGCGCATCCAGACCGGGTGAACCGTCTGGTACTGCGCGGTGTGTTTCTGGCCACGCAGGCCGAACTGGATTGGTTCTATGGCGGCGGCGCGGGCAAGTTCTGGCCCGAGCAATGGGCGAAATTCACTGCTCTGCTGACCGAGGATGAGTTGTCGGACACGATAGGTGCCTATCACAAACGCTTGTTCTCGGGCGATCGGGCGACGGAAATCCTGTATGCGCGGGCGTGGTCGGCGTGGGAGAACGCGCTGGCCTCGATCCATTCGCACGGGTCGACGGGTGAAAGCCCCGGCGAATACGCGCGCGCCTTTGCACGGCTTGAGAATCACTATTTCACGCACAGTGCCTTTCTTGAGAAGGACGGGCAGATTCTGGATCAGATGGACCGGATCGCCCATATCCCCGGCCATATCGTTCAGGGGCGGTATGACATGATTTGCCCGCCACAGGCCGCATGGTCTTTGGCCGAGCGCTGGCCCAATGCCGAGCTCAAGATGGTGCGACAGGCAGGCCATGCCCTGTCCGAGCCGGGCATCAGCGCCGAGTTGGTGCGTATCATGGACCGCGTGGCGGAGGGCATCGCATGACCCGCATGGACCGTCGTGCCTTGTTTGCTTCGGGTGCAGCAGCGGCTCTGCTGGCAGCAACCGGCGCGTCATTGGCCAACACGCCCAAGTCCGGCGGAACGCTGCGATTGGCCGTGCCCCGGGACGAAAGCCTTGAACAGGTGGCGCGTGGCGCAGTGTTCGACACGCTGACCGAGATCGCGCCGGATGGCACATTGCGCGCGGAATTGGCGTCAGGCTGGCAAACTGATGCGAACGCGCGGGTTTGGCGTTTCGATCTGCGCCCCGGTGTTCTGTTCCATGATGAGGCCCCGTTGGACGTTGCCGACGTTCTTGCCGTGCTGGAACAGGTCGGGCGTGTTGAGGCCACCTCGCCCTTATCCCTGCGGCTGGAACTGGCGGAAGCTAATCCGGGCCTGCCGTTTCTGCTGGCAGACAGTCGATTTGTCATAACGCGCAATGGGCAAGACGTAACGCCATTGCGCGCGGCCAACGGCACCGGATGTTACCGGGTCGAGCGCGCCGAAGACGGGCGGCATTTCTTGGGGCGCAAAGTCGCCGGTCACTATAAAAGCGGTCAGGCGGGCTGGGTCGATGCGCTGGAAGTTATCGTGATCCCTGATGCGCGTGTTCGGGCTGAGGCTTTGCGGGATGGCTATGTGGATGTCGCCGCTCTGCCCGCGCAGGACGATTTAAGGGGGCAACGCGGTCTGCGCTTTTTCCCAAGCGAGACGGATATGGCGCTGGCCGTGGCCGCTCGTGTCGGAATGCCGGGTCAGGTCGGACAGGCGCTTGCGCTGGACGATGGCCGCATCGCCGAGCGGTGGTGGCTGGCTTAATTCCCGCCGGGGGTTGCAGACTCGGGAAACCCTGCGTATATGCAGTTCCAACAGCGGCGCGTTGGACTTCTGGTTCAAAGCTCCACCGGAAAATACGACGGGCCGCGCGCCCGTTTTTTTGTGCCCGATTGAAGGGTAGAGACCCGAATGACAAACGACCTGATAGCCAAAGCAGCCATCGACCGGCGACTGGCCGAGATCATAACCCCCGTGATCGAGGATCTGGGGTATGAGTTGGTCCGCATCCGTTTGATGAGCGGTAAGTTGACCACGCTGCAGATCATGGCGGACAAGCCCGATGGCGGCATCGAAGTGGATGATTGCGCCGAGATTTCCAACGCGGTCAGCGCCACGCTGGACGTCGAGGACCCGATCCTTGACGCTTATACGCTTGAGGTGTCCAGCCCCGGCATCGACCGCCCTCTGACCCGTCTGAAGGATTTTGAGACCTTCGAAGGGTATGAGGCCAAGATCGAGACCGCTGAACTGATCGACGGCCGCCGCCGGTTTAAGGGCGAATTGGCCGGGATCGAAGGGGATGAGGTTCTGATCAATATCCCCGAAGGGTCCGAGACAATCACCATTGGTCTGCAATTCGACTGGCTGAGCGATGCCAAACTGGTCCTGACCGATGATCTGATCAAGGAAATGCTGCGCCAACGCAAAGACGCCGGTGCCCTGAACGAAAACGCTTTCGACGAGATTGAGACCGAAGGGTCCGAAGAGGAGACGAACTGATGGCAATCACCTCAGCCAACCAGCTGGAGCTGCTGCAGACCGCCGAGGCCGTGGCCCGCGAAAAGATGATCGACCCCGGTCTGGTTGTCGAAGCGATGGAAGAATCGCTCGCCCGTGCCGCCAAGAGCCGCTACGGCGCTGAGATGGACATCCGCGTGTCGATCGACCGCAAGACCGGCAAGGCGACCTTTACCCGCGTCCGCACCGTGGTCGAGGATGAAGAGCTGGAAAACTATCAGGCCGAGTTCACTGTCGAGCAAGCCAAGCAATACATGGAAAACCCTGAGGTCGGTGACGTCTTCGTCGAAGAAGTCCCGCCGGTTGAAATGGGCCGGATCGCGGCGCAATCTGCCAAGCAGGTGATCCTGCAAAAGGTCCGCGAAGCCGAGCGTGACCGTCAGTACGAAGAATTCAAGGATCGCGCAGGCACCATCATCAACGGTGCGGTCAAGCGCGAGGAATTCGGCAATGTCATCGTCGATCTGGGTGGGGCCGAGGCCGTTCTGCGCCGCAATGACAAGATCGGCCGTGAAAGCTATCGTCCCAACGACCGCGTGCGCGCCTACATCAAAGAGGTTCGCCGCGAGGTCCGTGGCCACCAGATCTTCCTGTCGCGCACCGCGCCGGAATTCATGGCTGAGCTGTTCAAGATGGAAGTGCCGGAAATCTATGACGGCATCATCGAAGTCAAAGCTGTGGCCCGTGACCCCGGTTCGCGCGCCAAGATTGCCGTGATTTCGTATGACGGTTCGATCGACCCAGTCGGTGCCTGCGTTGGTATGCGCGGCAGCCGCGTGCAAGCAGTTGTGAACGAGCTGCAGGGCGAAAAGATCGACATCATCCCGTGGAATGAAGATCAGCCGACCTTCCTGGTGAACGCGCTGCAGCCCGCCGAGGTTTCCAAGGTGGTTCTGGACGAAGAAGCCGGCAAGATCGAAGTGGTTGTGCCCGAGGAACAGCTGTCTCTGGCTATCGGCCGTCGCGGTCAGAACGTGCGTCTGGCCAGCCAGCTGACCGGCCTGGACATCGACATCATGACCGAGGCCGAAGAATCGGCGCGTCGTCAGAAAGAATTCGAAGCCCGCACCCAGTTGTTCATGGACAGCCTGGATCTGGACGAATTCTTCGCGCAGTTGCTGGTCTCTGAAGGGTTCACAAACCTCGAAGAAGTTGCCTATGTCGAGCTGGACGAGCTGCTGGTCATCGATGGTGTTGACGAAGGCACCGCGCAGGAACTGCAGACCCGGGCTCGTGAATTCCTGGAAGCACAGGCCAAGGCGGCGTTGGATGCTGCCCGTGCGCTGGGTGCCGAGGACAGCCTTATTGAATTCGAAGGCCTCACACCCCAGATGGTAGAAGCGCTGGCCAAGGATGACGTGAAGACGTTGGAAGACTTCGCCACCTGCGCCGACTGGGAACTGGCCGGTGGCTGGACCACGGTCGACGGCGAGCGCATCAAGGATGACGGTGTTCTGGAACCTTTTGGCATTACGCTGGAAGAAGCGCAGGATTTGGTCATGACCGCCCGCATCATGCTGGGCTGGGTCGATCCGGCCGAGCTGGAGCAGGCCGAAGAAGAGGTCGAAGGCGAAGCTGACGAGGAGGCCGAGGCCTGATCTCAGGGCCTCGGGGTGGCGTGAATGGGTCGCGGTGGCGTCCATAAGGATCGGTCGGAAGGCCCCGAGCGCAAGTGCATCGCCACGGGCGAGGTTCAGCCAAAATACGGGTTGATCCGCTTTGTGATGGGGCCGGATGGTCAGGTCTTTCCCGATGTTGCGGCAAAATTGCCGGGGCGTGGGGTCTATGTAGCGGCGGATCGCGCCGCGCTGGATAAGGCCGTCGGCAAAAAGCTGTTCTCGCGCGGGTTCAAGGCGCAGGCAACGGCGCAGACGGACCTGGCTGACGAGGTTGAAAAACAAGTCGCGCGGCGGGTGATCGAACTGATCAGCCTGGCGCGTAAGTCCGGCGACGCAGTCGCGGGATATGAAAAGGTCAAGACGTGGCTGGACCGGGAAGAGGCTCAGGTACTGATTCAGGCCTCTGATGGATCGGGGCGCGGCAAGTCGAAACTCAGCACGCCGCACTTCGGAAAATACATCGGTTGGCTGACAGCGGATGAATTAGGGGCGGCATTTGGGCGCCAAACCGTGATTCATGCGGCGCTGGCCTCTGGCGGACTCGCCAAACGTGTTGTAGAGGAAGCGCAGCGCCTGCGTGGCTTGCGCGAAACGGATGACGGCGGCAAGGGCCGCTCGGAAGGGTAAGAAGCTTTATGAGCGATAGTGACGGCAAAAAGACATTGGGTCTTCGTGGCGGGGCACGCCCCGGAAATGTGAAACAGAGTTTCAGCCACGGACGCACCAAGAATGTCGTGGTGGAAACCAAACGCAAACGCGTGGTGGTCCCCAAGCCGGGTGCCGGAAAGCCGGGTGGCGGTGCAACGCCCTCGGGTGATCCGTCGCGCCGTCCTGCCGGGATTTCCGACGCGGAAATGGCACGCCGGATGAAGGCGCTGCAAGCTGCCAAGGCGCGTGAGGCTGAAGAAGCCGCCGCTCGCGAAGCGCAGGAAAAGGCGCGTGAAGAAGAACGCGCCCGCCGCCGTGCCGAACAGGAGGCCAAGGAACGCGAACAGCGCGAGGCCGAAGAACGTGCCCGCGCCAAGGCCGAGGAAGAAGAGCGCAAGCGCAAAGAGGCGGAAGAAGCCGCCAAGCGCGCTGCTGCCGCCCCCGCGCCCGAAGAACCCAAAGCCGCGCGCAGCCCGGCCAGCAAGCCTGCGCCTGCTGCCGCTCCGCGCAAGCAAGACCGCGAACGCGAACAGCGCGGTCGTGGCAAGGGCCGTGACGATAACCGCCGCTCGGGCAAGCTGACACTGGGTCAGGCCACCGGCGGCGAAGGCAACCGTCAACGCTCGATGGCGTCGATGAAGCGCAAGCAGGAGCGCGCGCGTCAGAAAGCCATGGGTGCCCCGGTCGAGCGGGAAAAGGTGATCCGCGACGTACAGTTGCCCGAGGCGATCATGGTTTCGGAATTGGCCAACCGCATGGCCGAGCGTGTGGCGGATGTAGTCAAATCGCTGATGCAGATGGGCATGATGGTCACGCAGAACCAGACCATCGACGCCGATACTGCCGAGCTGATCATCGAAGAATTTGGCCATAAGGTCACCCGTGTCTCTGATTCGGATGTTGAAGACGTCATCAAAGAGGTCGAAGACAGCGATGACGAACTGCAGCCGCGTCCGCCGGTCATCACCATCATGGGTCACGTTGACCACGGCAAAACCTCGCTGTTGGACGCGATCCGTGACGCACGCGTTGTGGCGGGTGAGGCCGGGGGCATCACCCAGCACATCGGCGCCTATCAAGTGAAAACCGATGGCGGCACCACGCTAACCTTCCTGGATACGCCGGGCCACGCGGCCTTTACCTCGATGCGTTCGCGCGGGGCTCAGGTCACGGATATCGTGGTTCTGGTGGTCGCTGCCGACGACGCGGTGATGCCGCAGACCATCGAGGCGATCAACCACGCCAAGGCCGCCGAAGTGCCGATGATCGTGGCGATCAACAAGATCGACAAGCCCGAAGCCAACCCCGACAAAGTGCGCACCGACCTGCTGCAGCATGAGGTGATCGTCGAGAAGATGTCGGGTGAGGTTCAGGATGTTGAGGTCTCGGCCGTCACCGGTCAGGGCCTGGACGAACTGCTGGAAGCCATCGCGCTGCAGGCCGAGATTCTGGAATTGAAAGCTAACCCCGATCGCGCCGCCCAGGGTGCCGTGATCGAGGCGCAGTTGGACGTGGGCCGTGGCCCCGTCGCCACCGTTCTGGTTCAGAACGGCACGCTGCGTCAGGGTGATATCTTCGTTGTGGGTGAGCAATACGGTAAGGTCCGTGCGCTGATCAACGACAAGGGCGACCGCGTGAAAGAGGCCGGCCCCTCGGTTCCGGTCGAGGTTCTGGGTCTGAATGGTACGCCCGAAGCTGGTGACGTTCTGAACGTGACCGAGACCGAAGCGCAAGCGCGTGAGATCGCGGAATACCGTGAGCAAGCCGCCAAGGACAAACGCGCCGCCGCTGGTGCTGCGACCACCCTTGAGCAACTGATGCAGAAGGCGAAAGAAGACGAGAACGTGGCCGAGTTGCCGATCCTCGTCAAAGCTGACGTGCAGGGTTCTGCCGAGGCCATCGTTCAGGCGATGGAGAAAATCGGCAACGACGAAGTCCGCGTGCGCGTTCTGCACTCGGGCGTGGGTGCGATCACCGAAACGGATATCGGCCTGGCCGAAGCCTCGGGTGCCCCTGTCATGGGCTTCAACGTCCGTGCCAACGCATCAGCGCGGAACACCGCGAACCAGAAGGGTGTCGAGATTCGCTATTACTCGGTGATCTATGACCTGGTGGACGACGTGAAAGCCGCCGCATCGGGCCTGCTGAGCGCCGAGATCCGCGAGAAGTTCATCGGCTACGCCGAGATCCGCGAAGTCTTCAAGGTCACCGGTGTCGGCAAGGTTGCCGGCTGTCTGGTCACCGAAGGTGTGGCGCGTCGTTCGGCAGGCGTGCGCCTGCTGCGCGACAACGTGGTGATCCACGAAGGCACGCTGAAAACGCTGAAGCGCTTCAAGGACGAAGTGGCCGAGGTTCAGTCGGGTCAGGAATGCGGTATGGCGTTCGAAAACTACGACGATATCCGCGCCGGCGACGTGATCGAAATCTTCGAGCGCGAAGAGGTCACGCGGACGCTGGATTGATCCGAGTGCTATGAGAAAAATAAAAGCGGTCCCATTGGGCCGCTTTTTTTGGCATTTGTTAAATTTCAATGACTACTATGCGGGGCAAACGGGCATTTATGGGATGTCAAATGTGCCTCTCGAATGAGGAACTAAAGCCTTTTCCTCGAGTACCTTTCGTTCAATTCCTCAACACTCGCCGAATTGCGCAAATACTCTTCCGAATATCCTAGTCGCGTACCAACCTCGATTACCGCTTCAACGAGCTGAGGTTCGGTTCCCGTATCTGGGCGGGTAACTTACGATGGACCGAATCCACTGCTCTGGCATTTAGGTCATACTGTGCTTTCGAAACGAGTTGGTCCAGAAGGACAGTCACGGTTGGGTGCTGGCCCTCGTACAACTCTTCAAATCGAAAAACACCGACAAAGCCTTCCCGTTCGTGCTGCTCAATCATAAACTCGTTCAATTCCAACCAGTGGAACAAGTTGCGTTCAAACGGTGTAAACCCTTCTGCCACCGCAGCGAACTTCGAATACTTAACTCGTGGGTCGTCCACATGAATCATGGCGATTCTTTCCCAACGCCTTCCGGCACGGATTTCAGGGTTGAACAAGCCATGCGTTGTGAGTGATGCGGCAACATGGAACGGATTCCTTACCAAATGCGCAAATCTTAACCGGCTTGAAAACCTCTTAGAAAAATATGGTAACCAAGCATAGCACGGCCAGCCGACATCGAGATAACGCGTTCCTTGTGTGATCATATCTTCGATTTCAATAAGCTTACGCTGCAAAGGAACGTGGGAACCGAGGACCTGAGCGAACTTTCCGGGGCGCCGATAAACTCTCCTTGAAAAATATTCTGAACCAAGACCCTCATGTTCAACCTTAGCATCTGGATGTGCTCTTCCAGCAATCGCCGCAATATTTTCTGTTGATGTCCGGCCGGTCGACAGGATGAAGCTGCAAGTTGTCATGAAAATGCCTGCTCCTTTACTTTAGTTTATCAACTTTTTGTTAAAGGCAATCTTTAGGCATGCAAACATAGTTGTCGATGCACCAAAACTAAAAATGGTAGGCGAAAAAACTTCTGCTCGTCTAAAAAGTTGGCGACTTGGCAAGCGATAGGAAGACCGCTAAGGGCTCGAACCAGACGTTCCTGGCGTCGCAGAAAATGCCGTTGGCTATTTTGTCGCCGCCAAAAACGTCCCCGGATGCATAACGATATCGAAATGATGCACCCCTTTTTGCAGGTCAAAACTCACCGAGTGCCCGGCCTTTCGCAAAAGTTCTGCGTAGTGTCGGCTTTGGCGGATGAATTCGGGGGTGTCGCGCTCACCTACGGTCACGCGATAGCGCGGGCCGGGGGCCGGAAGGCGCCGGATGGGCGACAGGTCGTGGACCTCGACCGGGGTTAGTTGCAGCGGGTCGTTGACGGGTGTCAGGCTGATCGGCTCCAGATCATAAACCCCGCTGATCAAGATCACGTCGCGCACGCGCAGTCCTGCGCGCGCCAGAGCGTCGGCGGACGTTGCCATGACCATGCTGGCCAGATGCGCCCCGGCGCTGTGGCCGGACAGTGTCACGCGGGAAGGGTCATAGCCTAAACTGGTGGCGTTCGCGGCCAGCCAGAGTATGGCAGCGCGGCATTCCTCGATCATGTCGCCGATCCGCGCGTTCGGAGCCAGCGTATAGTTCAGGGTCGCAAAGGACTGCTCAGCCTCGATCAGGGCCGGGGCCATCATCGCGGATTCGCGCTGGCTGATCGCTTGCCAATAGCCGCCGTGGATAAACACGTGCAGCGGTGCGCCAGTGCCTTTTGCCGGAAAGAAATCCAGAACCTGCGACGGGCTGTCGCCGTAAGCGAGGTTCTCGTGGCATTCCATCTGCGCCCGATGCTGCGCGCTGAGTGCAGCCCAACTGTCGACATAGGGCGTCAGGTCGCCACCGATCATCGAACGGGGTGAATATTCCTGATCCAGTTCTTCCTGTGTGAAACCCCGGTACAGCATCACTTACTCCTGCTCGGCATACATCAGTTCGGTACGTACATCGTAGAGATCATGGAAAAACCGCAAATCCAAGGCCTTGCGTAGAAAGGACACACCGCTGGAGCCACCAGTGCCGGGTTGGTTGCCGATTACGCGCTCAACTGCGGTGACATGGTCAAAACGCCAGCGTTGAAACAGGGATTCCACATCCATCAGCTTTTCGGCCAGCGCATAGAGGTCCCAATACGTGTTCGTGTCGCGGAAGACCTGCACCCACAGCTTCACGATGCGCGAGTCACCGGAGTATGGCTGCGCATAGTCGCGGTTCAGCAAGTCGTCAGGCACATCGAACCCTTGCCGTGCCATCATGTGAAGGACTTCGTCATAGAGCGACGGTTTGGTCAGGGCGGCGGATAGCATTTCCATCACTTCGGGGTCATGAGCGTGCACTTTAAGGGTCGCGGCGTCCTTGTTGCCCAGAATAAACTCGATCTGACGGTAACCATAGCTTTGGAAGCCGGACGAGCTGCCCAAGGCCTGCCGAAACGCCATGTAATCGGCAGGGGTCATAGTCAGAAGCGTTTCCCACGACGCGATCAACTGTCGCTGGATGGCTTTTACCCGGTCAAGGTTCTTCATCGCGGGGCCAAATTCGTCCTGCTGCAGAAACCTTCGTACCTCGACCAGTTGGTGATGCATCAGTTTCAGCCACAATTCACTGACCTGATGGATGATGATGAATAGCATCTCATCGGGCTGGGCTGGATCCTGAAAGGTCTTTTGCAGGTTCAGCAGGGTCTTGAGCTGCAGGAAATCCCCGTAACTCTTGCGGTGGGTTTCCGCGAAATCGGTGACCAGAGAGTCCTCGATCCCGCGTTCCAGATACCTGTCATTGTCGCTCATGTGCTCCTCCAACCGCCGGGTCCGCCCTATGTTTAGGGTCAAATTTCGTGCGGTGCCAGAGCGTCAGGTCCAGTCCAGCACCACCTTGCCGGATTGCCCGGATTTCATGGCGGCAAACCCTTGGGCAAAGTCGTCGACCTTGAACCGATGCGTGATGACCCGGCTGACGTCCAATCCGTTCTGCAGCATGGCGATCATCTTGTACCATGTCTCGAACATCTCGCGGCCATAGACACCCTTGATGGTGATGGCCTTGAACACGATGCGTGACCAGTCCACAGGCGACTTGCCGGGCGGTATCCCCAGCAGAGCGATTTTGCCGCCCATCACCAATGCCTCGACCATCTGATCCAGCGCGGCTTGCGAGCCTGACATTTCCAGGCCCACATCAAACCCCTGCGTCATGCCAAGGTCTGAAATGACGTCCTGTAGGTCCTCGTGGGAAACATCGACTGTTCGCACGGTGGGAACCACATGTTCCGCCAGTTTCAGGCGGTCGGGGTTGATGTCGGTGATCACTACGTGTCGCGCACCGGCATGGCGGGCGACAGCGGCCGCCATGATCCCGATTGGCCCTGCGCCGGTGATCAGAACATCCTCGCCCAGCAAATCAAAGCTGAGCGCGGTGTGAACAGCGTTTCCCAGCGGGTCGAGAATGGCCCCAATTTCGTCTGGCACGTCGTCAGGCAGAGGGACCACGTTGAAGGCAGGCAGCTTAAGATACTGCGCAAAGGCCCCCTGCTCATTCACACCGATACCGCGCGTGCCGGGGTCCAGATGGAACTTTCCGGCGCGGCTTTGTCGGCTGTCATTGGTGATCAGATGGCCCTCGCCCGAGCATCTTTGACCAACCTCAAGCCCAGCCACATTGCGCCCGATCTCGACGATCTCGCCGGCGAATTCGTGGCCGGTGATCATGGGCACTGGAACGGTTGCTGCGGCCCATTCGTCCCAGTTCCAGATGTGAATGTCTGTACCACAGATGCCCGTCTTGTTGACGCGAATCAGAACCTCGTCCGGGCCGATCTCGGGGACCGGGGCTTGCGCCATCCAAAGACCTTCTTCAGGTTTTGATTTCTCGAGTGCTTTCATGGTGTTGGGCCGCATCAGATCACTCCCAATTCGCTACCAACCTTGCCAAAGGCGGCCAAGGCGCGGTCCAACTCGTCACGGGTCAGCGCGGCGTTCATCTGGGTTCTGATCCGGGCCTGTCCGCGTGGGACGACCGGGAAGAAAAAGCCCGAGACATAGACGCCCTCATCAAATAGTCGCGCGGCCATATCTTGTGCCAGCGTCGCTTCGCCCAGCATTACCGGGATGATCGGGTGTTCACCGGGCAGCAGGTCAAACCCCAGTTTTTCCAGACCGGCCCGCCAGTAGTTTGCGTTTTCGAACAGCCGGGTGCGTAGGTCTGCGCCGTCGTTGACAAGGCGAATGGCCGCTAGCCCAGCGGCCACAATGGAGGGCGGCAGCGAGTTTGAGAACAGATAGGGCCGCGCCCGCTGCCGCAGCAGGTCGATCACTGGCTGCGGCCCAGCGATGTAACCGCCGATTGCCCCCCCAAGTGCCTTGCCCAAGGTTCCTGTCAGAATATCCACGTCGACGCCGAAATGATCCGGCGTACCCGCCCCGTTTGGCCCCATGAACCCGGTGGCGTGGCAATCGTCGACCATGACGATGGCGTCGTACTTGTCGGCTAGTTCGCGGATCTTCGGAAGGTTGGCCAGATAACCATCCATCGAGAACACGCCGTCCGTGGCAATCATGATATGCCGCGCCCCATCCGCGCGCGCCTGTTTCAGCCAGGCCTCAAGATCGTTCATGTCGTTGTTCATGTACCGATAGCGTTTCGCCTTACACAGGCGCACCCCGTCGATGATTGAGGCATGGTTCAGACTGTCCGAGATAATCGCGTCCTCCGGGCCCAGAAGGGGTTCAAACAACCCGCCATTTGCGTCGAAACAAGCGGCAAACAGGATCGCATCATCCTTGTTCAGGAACTGTGCCAGCTTCTGCTCCAATTCGCGGTGAATATCCTGCGTGCCACAGATAAACCGGACCGAGGCCATGCCGAACCCTTTGGGCTCCATCGCGCCTTTGGCCGCGTCGATCAATGCCGGGTGATCGGCCAGCCCCAGATAATTGTTGGCACACAGGTTGATGACCTGCTTGCCACCTACCGTGATCTCTCCGCCCTGAGGCGAAGTGATCATGCGCTCGCGTTTATACAGACCTTCCGCTTCGATCTGCGCGAGGGTGTCCGTGATATGGGACAGGAACGTGTCAGCCATGGCGATCTCCTTGCTTTGAGTCGCGTATCTAACATAGCGGATGAAATTCCCAAATAGGGGATTGGCATAATGACGGAAAAATTTCCGTGAAGGCGGATTTTTGCCAGTTCAGGCGTTTTTGACGATCAGAAAAACTCTGGCGGTACTTTCGGCGGTGATCGAATGGGCAACGTCCGCGGCATATCGCGCCGTGTCACCCTGTTTCAGATCGCGGGTGGCGGACCCGGATGTGATGCGAACCGCGCCTTCCAGCACTGTCAGTTGTTCGCGCGCGCCCCGCGCGTGGGGCTGGCTGGTCAGCCCGCCATCTTGCTCAAAGTAGATATCATATACCTCGTGGCCGCCTGCTTCTTCGGGCGGAGAGAGGATGCGAATACGGCAGTTCTGGCCCATATTGTCGATGCTGGGCACCTCTGCGCTGCGCAGAACTTCGATTTGATCGGCGTTGTCGGATTCCTCCAATAAACCTGCAAAATCTACCTGAAGGGCCCGGGTCAAATTCCACAGGGTCGATATTGTTGGGCTGCTCTCGCCCCGTTCGATCTGACTGACCATGGACCGGGACACACCGCTGAGATTGGCGACCGCTTCGAGGGACAGGCCCTTGGCGCGGCGCGCTTCTTTCAGGCGTGTGGGCAGTCGTGTCAGGATATCGTCTGATTTTTCCGTCATGGCGGAATCTGATGCGCTTTTCAGGATGGCTTGTCAATTCTGCTTGTGACGGTACGTCCTATGGGACAGCCTTGTGCTGCAGATGCATAGTGGCGCCAATTCCAAGAGGAGAAGACACATGAAAGATATCGTCATTCTGGATGGGGCCCGTACCGCTGTTGGGACGTTCGGCGGAGCATTGTCCTCGACCGCGCCAATTGATCTGGCAACTGTTGTGACCGAAGCCGCGATGGAGAAGTCGGGCGTTGAGGGCGGCCAAATCGGTAACGTGGTTTTCGGCCATGTGATCAACACTGAACCGCGCGATATGTATCTGTCTCGTGCGGCGGCGAAACAGGCAGGTATCCCGGTTGAAACTCCGGCGATGAACGTGAACCGTCTGTGTGGTTCGGGTGCTCAGGCGATTGTGTCGGCGGTGCAGTCGCTGATGCTGGGCGATGCCGAATTCGCGGTTGCTGGTGGTGCCGAGAGCATGTCGCGCAGCCCCTACATCGTTCCGCAGGCACGTTGGGGCGCGAAAATGGGCGACGTTACATCGCTGGACATGATGCTGGGTGCGCTGAACTGCCCGTTTGGTACTGGCCACATGGGTGTGACAGCCGAGAACGTCGCGGACGAGCATCAGGTTACACGCGAACAGATGGATGCGTTTGCCCTGACCAGCCAGACCCGCGCCGCTGCTGCGATTGAGGCTGGGTATTTCCAAAGCCAGATCACACCGGTTCAGGTCAAGGTCAAGCGCGATATGGTGGACTTCATGGTCGATGAGCATCCCAAGGCGACCTCGATCGAGGCGCTGGCCGGGTTGCGTCCGGCGTTCAAGAAGGACGGCCGTGTGACGGCAGGCAATGCCTCGGGTATCAATGACGGTGCAGCCGCGATGGTTCTGGCGACGGCGGAGGCGGCTGAGAAAGCCGGTCTGAAGCCGAAAGCGCGTATTCTGGGCTATGGCCACGCGGGTGTGCGGCCCGAAGTGATGGGCATCGGTCCGGTGCCTGCGGTGCAGAACCTGCTGGCGCGCACTGGCTTGACGGTCGAGGATTTCGACGTGATCGAAAGCAACGAAGCCTTTGCGTCCCAGGCAATTGCCGTCAACAACGAACTGGGGCTGGATACTGCCAAGGTTAACCCGAACGGCGGCGCGATTGCATTGGGTCACCCTGTCGGGGCGACCGGTGCGATCATCACGCTGAAAGCGCTGTACGAACTGGAGCGGATCGGTGGGTCCAAAGGTCTGGTGACGATGTGCATCGGCGGTGGTCAGGGAATCGCCATTGCCTTTGAACTGCTCTGATTTGAGACGTTGTTGGGGGGGCTGTCTGCCCCCCATCGCGCCTTTGGGCGCGATTCCCCCCGAGGATATTTTGGGCCAGATGAAGGGGCAGATCGGTTTTAGCTGAGCGCCGCAACGATCAAAACGAGAACTGCGCCTGCGGCTGCACCGATGGTCGCCGGGAGCGCCATTGACCAAAAGCGGGTGTTTCGTGGTTCGTCCTTCTGGGTTTGTGCGATCAGCGCGTTTTCCACCAGGGCGGGCAGGCGAGGGCCAAAGCGGGCCAGAACCATGGCCGTTTTTCCGAAATCGCGCAGGGCCGCGCGCGGGCCGATGGATTGCTTGATGTAGTCCTCGACCACGGGGCGGGCGACTTCCCAGATGTTGACTTGTGGGTCCAGCGAGCGCGCGACACCTTCGACCACCACCATTGTGCGCTGCAACAGGATCAATTCGGTGCGGGTTTCCATGCCGAACCGTTCGGTGACTTCGAACAGGTAATTCAGCAGGCGGCCCATCGAAATATGGGTGGCGTCCATGCCAAAGATGGGCTCTCCTACCGCGCGCAGGGCGCGTGCGAATTCGTCGACATCCCTGTCGGCAGGGACGTAGCCCGCTTCGAAATGGACCTCGGCCACGCGTTTGTAGTCGCGACGGATGAAGCCGAAGAGGATCTCTGCATAGACCCGACGAGTGTATTCGTCGATATGGCCCATGATGCCGTAGTCATAGGCAATGATATCACCATTGGCGGCGACCTTGAGGTTGCCCTGATGCATATCGGCGTGAAAAAAACCGTCGCGCAGAGCGTGCAGCAGGAACAGACGCAATACGCGCTCGCCCAGATCGCGGCGGTTATGATTGGCCGCATCCAGCGCGTCATTGTCGCCCAAGGGGATGCCGTCTGCCCAGCTGAGGGTCATCACCCGCCGCGCGGACAGGGACCAGACCACAGGCGGCAGCCAAAACCCGGCATCGTCCTTGGTGTTGGCTGCGTATTCCGAAGCGGCGGCGCTTTCGAGACGTAGATCAAGTTCACCTCGCACAACGCCGTCGAAGTGTTCGATCACTTCCATCGGTCTCAGGCGACGCGCGCCGGGGGCAAACAGTTGCACGATGCGTGCCGCGAAATAGAAGGCGTCGACGTCCTTGCGGAAGGCACGCTCGATCCCGGGGCGTAGGACTTTGACGGCGACATCTTCGCCTGTGCTGGTCAGCTTTGCCTTGTGGACCTGGGCGATGGATGCGGCAGCGATGGGTTCGCTGAATTCGTCGAATATATTCGAAACGGGTTGTCCCAATTCCTTTTCGACTTCGGCCATGGCCTCGGCTTTGGGAAAGGGGGGCAGTTTGTCCTGCAGGACGCGCAGTTGTGCGGCCAATTCGTTGCCGACGACATCGGGGCGGGTCGAGAGAACCTGGCCAAATTTGATGTATGCCGGACCCAGCGCCGTGAGCGCGCGGGTGGCCGGGGGCATCGACGGATCGCCCTTATACCCGAGCCACTGGAATGGTTTGCCCAATGTATGCGCAAGGAGGCGCAAAGCTTTTGGCGCCTCGAATGCGTCAAGCACCACGTTCATCGCGCCGGTGCGTTCGAATGTAGCGCCTGTGCGGATCAGGCGGATAATGTTGTGGGGACCGCGCATCAGATTTTCCAGCCGGAGTGTAGCGCGGCGATACCCATGCTCAGGTTGCGGTATTTCGCGTTCTCGAACCCTGCGGCGCGGACCATGCCCAGAAAGGTTTCCTGATCGGGGAAGTTGCGGATGGATTCCACCAGGTACTGATAGCTGTCGTAATCGTTGGCGATCAGCTTGCCCATGCGCGGGATGACGTTGAAACTGTAGAGATCATACAGTTTTTGCAGCCCGTCATTGGGCAGCTGGCTGAATTCCAGAACCATCAGGCGGCCACCGGGTTTCAGCACGCGGTAGGCTTCGTTCAGCGCCTCTTGCGGGCGGGTCACGTTACGGATGCCGAACGAAATCGTGTAGACGTCGAACGTGTTGTCTTCGAACGGCAGGGACATGGCGTCGCCAACCACCCAATTCAGGCTGTCGGCCATCTGATCGGCTTCGGCGCGCTGTCGGCCTTCGACCAGCATCGGCTCGGTCAGGTCCAGAACGGTGGCGTGGCCGTGGCCCGCACGTTTGAGGAAGCGGAAGGAAATGTCTCCGGTCCCGCCTGCCACGTCCAGAAGGCGCTGACCGGGGCGCGGGGCCAGCCAATCCATCATCGCGTCTTTCCAGACCCGGTGGATTCCCATCGACATGACATCGTTCATCACGTCATATTTCGAGGCGACCGAGTTAAACACGCCCTGCACGCGCCCGGCCTTTTCAGCCTCGCGCACGGTTTCGAATCCGAAATGTGTGGTCTTGTCGTTGGTGTCGGACATTTGCCTTGCCGTTTGTCGAATTTCGCCTCTGTTATAGGGCCATTGGTATCGGGCACAATGCGGCCCTTTGGAATAGGAGCCAAGTAATGCCCGAATTGCCCGAGGTCGAGACAGTAAAACGCGGTTTGGCCCCGGCGATGGAGGGTGTCGTTATCGAACGCGCCGATGTGAACCGCCCCGATCTGCGTTGGCCTTTTCCCGAACGGATGGCCGAACGGTTGACCGGGCAGCGGGTGGATGGGCTGCGAAGACGTTCGAAATACATCCTGGCGGATCTTAGCAGCGGTGAGACCTTGCTGATTCATCTGGGCATGTCCGGCCGGATGATGGTGTCGGGCGATCCGCTGGGGCAGTTCGTGCATGATCATCCGATGCCGGAAAAGCACGACCACGTGGTATTTCACATGGCAAATGGCGCGCGGATTACCTTCAACGACCCGCGCAGATTCGGTGCGATGGACTTGCTGCCCACGGCCACTGCTGAAGAACACAAGTTGCTGTCTGTTCTTGGACCCGAGCCGTTGGGCAATGACTTTCATGAACAACACCTGATCGACGCATTCAAAGGCCGGAACACTCCTGTCAAATCCGCGCTGCTGGATCAGGGAATCGTTGCCGGATTGGGAAATATCTACGTTTGTGAGGCGCTTTATCGCGCCAGAGTGTCCCCACGTCGAAAAGCTGGTCAAATTTCTGCGCAGCGTGTCGGTGCCATGGTTCCCATCATTCGTCAGGTGCTTCGGGACGCGATTGATGCGGGTGGTTCATCGCTGCGTGATTTCCGCCAAGCCGATGGAGAACTTGGATATTTTCAGCACAGCTTTGATGTCTATGGCCGCGAGGGTGGCCCCTGCCGCACCGAAGGATGCGATGCTGCCATAAAAAGAATCACCCAGTCCGGTCGCTCATCCTTCTATTGCACGCAATGCCAAAGATAACTTGATCCAAGGTTTTCGCGTGATAATGAATCGTTACTGAACGGAACAACCGGAAGCTTACACCTCATGGCTTTTGAGACGATCATCGTCGAAATCGAAGACCACGTCGCCCTTATCAAGCTTGATAGACCAGATGCTCTGAATGCACTGAACTCGCAGTTGACGCAGGAATTGTGCACAGCGCTGGAAGAGGCGGATCAAAACGACAAGGTGCGCTGCATCATCATCACCGGCTCGGAAAAGGCTTTTGCCGCCGGCGCGGACATCAAAGAGATGTCCGAGATGGGTTTTGTCGATGTCTACACCAGAAACCTGTTCGGTGATGTGAATGACCGGATAACGGCCATACGCAAACCGATCATCGCCGCAGTCGCAGGTTACGCGCTGGGCGGTGGATGCGAATTGGCGATGATGTGCGATTTCATAATCGCCGCAGATTCGGCCAAGTTCGGTCAACCGGAAATCAATCTCGGAGTCATCGCGGGTCTGGGTGGCACGCAGCGTCTGACCCGGTTTGTCGGCAAGTCCAAATCAATGGACATGAATCTGACCGGGCGTTTCATGGATGCCGAAGAAGCAGAACGGGCGGGCTTGGTCAGCCGGGTTGTCCCTGCAAAGAAACTGTTGGATGAGGCGACGGCCGCAGCCCAGAAGATAGCCGAAAAATCTCAGTTGAGCGCAATAGCCGCGAAAGAGGCTGTGAATCGCAGCTATGAATTGCCGCTGAACGAGGGGATGTTGTTTGAACGTCGGGTGTTCCATTCGATGTTTGCAAGCGAAGATCAAAAAGAAGGCATGGCTGCCTTTCTTGAAAAGCGCGCGGCCCAGTTCCGCGATAAGTAAACGACCTTTCAGATCGGATCAGGCGGGTACATGCCGCCTTTTTCATACCTGCCTTGCAGCAATAAGAATCTGCTTGGCAAACCCTTCCAACTTGGATAGTAAGCGCCGCTATACATGCGCGTGCGGCCCGCTTTGGCCCGACTCACACTCGTGATTTCTGATCCGGTGCGGATTACCCGTGGCGCGCAATTCATAGAACCGTACCGTACAAAGGTCAGAGACACATGGCTAACTCGCCCCAGGCAAAAAAACGCGCTCGTCAGAACGAGAAGCGTTTCGCAATCAACAAAGCACGTCGTTCGCGCATCCGCACCTACCTGCGCAAGGTCGAAGAAGCGATCGCATCCGGCGACAAGGACGCAGCAACCGCCGCTCTGCGCGCGGCCCAGCCCGAGCTGATGCGCGGCGTCACCAAAGGCGTTTTCCACAAGAACACCGCAGCGCGTAAAATGTCGCGCCTGTCCTCGCGCGTGAAGGCGCTGGGCTGAGTCTTTCGCTGACCCCAGGTCACGTAAGAAAGGCTGAACTATTTTGAAGGGCGTCGCGCATCGCGGCGCCCTTTTTGCTGTTGCCAGAATACCGCGCTTCACCAAGCCAAGAGATTCTTTCGCGCTCAGAGGCGAGTCAATATCAGAGTTTCGTTGCCGGGGACCTCGCCATCTTGTTACCACTGAATCAGCGATTCACTCGCTTGGGGGGACAGGCTGTTCCAGGGATCAAACTGACGGGCATCAGGGCGATCGGGGACGAATGTTGGCAACCGGGACTGCTGGTTTGCTGATCTGCTTTGGGACCTGATGCATTCAGGACTCCTAGCCCTGTCTAAAAAAAGAAGATTGCGACACGCAACCCGGTTTCCGGGGCGGTTCCGTTATTTGGAATGCCTTTGTGCCAGGTAGTGTCGACATTCAAAAACAAGGCGTCAGGCTATTTCAGTTTGGCGGATGGGTACCCTTTTGCGTGTGAGTGCGCGTACCGGGCGACCGGGACTTAGTAATAAGGCCGACAGGCCAATAAAGAATGGGATGCGTGAGGCGCTTAATGACACAAGAAAAATGGGGACTACTGCGTAACAAACTGCTCAAGGCTATTGGAAAAAATAACTACACCACCTGGATCGAACCTCTGGAGTTCCAAGAGGTTCAGGATGGGGTAGCTGTGTTTTCAGTGCCTACGAATTTTATGGGCAATTACGTCAGCCAAAATTTTGCAGATCTCATCTTGTATGAGTTGAATACGTCAGGTGAGCCCGTTCAACGCCTTGCGTTCCGGGTCGCGGCAAATTCACCGACGCGCCCGTCTGTCGAGGCAGAGTCGGCGCAAGCACCAGCGCCAGAGGCCGCTGTGCCCCATTTGACCGAAGTTGCAAATGATGCGTTGGAATCCTTGCAGGCCGCGCCTCTGGATGCCCGCTTCACATTTGACACTTTTGTGGTTGGTAAGCCCAACGAATTGGCCCATGCCGCTGCGCGTCGCGTGTCCGAAGGTGGCCCCGTGACCTTCAATCCGCTGGTTCTGTACGGTGGAGTTGGTCTGGGTAAAACGCACCTGATGCACGCTATTGCATGGGAACTGAAAACCAAACGGCCCGATCTGAACGTGCTTTACCTGTCAGCGGAACAGTTCATGTATCGGTTTGTGCAGGCTCTGCGCGAACGCCGCATGATGGATTTCAAACACCTGTTCCGTTCGGTCGATGTGCTGATGGTAGACGACGTGCAATTCATCGCAGGTAAGGACTCCACGCAGGAAGAATTCTTTCACACATTCAATGCGCTGGTGGATCAGAACAAACAGATCATCATCTCGGCGGACCGCGCACCGGGTGAGATCAAGGATCTGGAAGACCGTGTGAAATCGCGCCTGCAATGTGGTCTTGTCGTGGATTTGCACCCGACTGACTATGAACTGCGTCTGGGTATTCTTCAGAACAAGGTGCAACAGTACAGCAGCACCTATCCTGACCTGACAATTGCAGACGGCGTGCTGGAGTTTCTGGCCCATCGCATCTCGACCAATGTTCGTGTGCTGGAAGGCGCGCTGACCCGTCTGTTCGCCTTTGCCTCGCTGGTGGGGCGCGAGATAGACATGGAACTGACGCAGGACTGTCTGGCCGACGTGCTGCGCGCATCCGAGCGCAAGATCACCGTCGAAGAGATTCAGCGCAAGGTTTCAGAGTACTACAACATCCGCCTGTCCGACATCATCGGCCCCAAGCGCCTGCGGTCTTATGCACGTCCGCGCCAGGTGGCGATGTATCTGTGCAAGCAACTCACCAGCCGGTCCTTGCCCGAGATCGGGCGTCGTTTCGGCGGGCGTGATCACACAACGGTCATGCACGGTGTCAAACGTATTGAAGAGCTGAAAACGACCGACGGCCAGATCGCCGAAGACGTCGAGATGTTGCGCCGGTCACTGGAAGCCTGATTTCCAGCCTCAGTTATTTAAAACCGCCCCGGACCCTTTGGCCCGGGGTGTTTTTTGTGGGCTTTAACCCACGGTTGGGTGGGAACTGTGCCCGCTTGGTCACGCCCCTCTTGACGCTTTGGTCAATCCGACTCAGAAATCCTTAAAAAATCCTTGTGCCTCAGGGTGGAACCGCTAACGTGCCAGTCCCGCCCAAATCGGCACGCAAGTCAAAGGAATTGAGGGTATGAAGATCAGCATCGAACGCGGCACCCTTCTTAAGGCCGTCTCGCAGGCCCAATCCGTTGTGGAACGTCGCAACACCATTCCAATACTTGCCAACGTGCTGATCGAAGCCGAAGGCGATGTGGCCATGTTCCGTGCCACCGATCTGGATATCGAAGTGGTTGATAAGGCGCCCGCACAGGTCGAAAAAGCCGGTGCGACCACCGTAGCGGCGACGACTTTGCACGAAATCGTGCGGAAGCTGCCGGATGGGGCTTTGGTGACGCTGACTGCCGACAGTGCTTCGGGTCGTCTAACGGTTGAGGCCGGGCGCTCGAACTTTTCGCTGGCGACCCTGCCGAAAGAGGATTTCCCGGTGATGGCGTCCTCGGAGTATCAGTCGAACTTTACGGCCTCGGCGGCGCTGTTGCGGCGTTTGTTTGACAAGTCGAAATTTGCGATCTCGACCGAAGAGACGCGCTATTACCTGAATGGCGTTTATATGCATGTGGCCGATGGATCCGAGGGCGGTAAGGTGCTGCGCTGTGTGGCCACAGACGGGCACCGTCTGGCGCGGATTGATGCGGATCTGCCTGATGGGGCGGCTGATATGCCGGGCGTGATCGTACCGCGCAAGACCGTGGGTGAGCTGCGCAAGCTGCTGGACGATGATGAGATGGATATCGCTGTGTCTGTCAGTGAAACCAAGGTGCGCTTTGCGACGCCTGATATCACACTGACTTCGAAAGTGATCGACGGCACCTTCCCCGACTACACTCGTGTGATCCCGCAGGGCAATACGCGCCAGTTGGAAGTGGATGCCGCCGAATTCGCGCAAGCCGTGGATCGTGTGGCGACCGTATCGTCCGAACGCTCGCGCGCGGTGAAATTGCAGCTGGATGCCGATAAGCTGGTTCTGTCGGTCAATGCCCCTGACAGCGGTGCCGCCGAGGAAGAGCTGGCTGTGGCTTATGGCGACGAGCGGCTTGAGATTGGATTCAATGCGAAATACCTGCTCGAGATTGCTTCTCAGGTGGATCGTGAGAATGCTGTGTTTCTGTTTAACTCGGCCGGTGATCCGACCTTGATGCGCGAAGGCAATGATCAGAGCGCGGTTTACGTCGTCATGCCGATGCGCGTCTGATCGCGCTGGCGCGCGATGCCTCCGGCGGAAGTATTTTTGAACAGAAGAAGGGTGGGGTCATGGGATTGGCCCTGACTGAACTGACGGTCTCGCATTTTCGGTCGCATAAGCTGGCGCGGCTGGCTTTGGATGGGCGGCCGGTTGCGCTGCATGGACCAAACGGGGCCGGTAAGACTAATATTCTGGAGGCGGTGTCGTTGTTCTCGCCCGGACGTGGGATGCGGCGGGCGAGTGCGGCTGAGATGACGCGGCGGCCCGAGGCGCTGGGCTGGAAGCTGTCTGGTGTGTTGCAGGCGCAGGGGCAAAGCTATGAGATCGAGACGTGGTCCGAGGGTGGCGCAGCACGGCAGGTTCGGATTGATGACAAAACGGCCAGTCAGATTGATTTGGGCAAGCTGGCGCGGGTGGTCTGGCTAATCCCTTCAATGGACCGGTTGTGGATCGAAGGGGCCGAGGGGCGGCGGCGGTTTCTGGATCGCATCGCCTTGAGTTTTGATCCGACCCACGCTGAGGCGTCCCTGACTTATGAGAAATCCATGCGCGAAAGGAACCGCCTGCTGAAAGAGCAAGTGCGTGATGCCCATTGGTATGCAGCGCTTGAGGGGCAGATGGCCGAGACCGGATACCGTATCCACGCAGCGCGACTGTCGGCTTTGGATTGTTTGCGCGCTGCGCAGGAGCGGGCGGAAACCGCCTTCCCATCGGCTGATCTGGAGCTAGTGCAAACCGAAGGTGCGATGCCCGAAACGGCAGACGATCTGCGCGAGGCACTGGCCGAAAGCCGGTTCCGCGATTTGGCTGCAGGGCGGACATTGGTGGGGCCGCATCGGTCTGACGTGTATGGGGTTTTTAAGGCCAAGGGTGTTCCCGCCAGGGATTGTTCAACCGGAGAGCAGAAGGCGCTGTTGGTGTCGTTGATCCTGTCGAACGCACGTGCGCTGGCTGAGACAGTGGGTGCGCCGCCGATCGTATTGCTGGATGAGGTTGCGGCACATCTGGATGCCGGGCGGCGGGCTGCGCTTTATGATGAGATTTGCGCGCTGGGGGCTCAGGCCTGGATGACAGGCACCGGGCCTGAGCTGTTTGCGGAGTTGGGGGACCGGGCCCAAACGCTTGTTGTTACCGAAAGCGATGAGGGCTCAGTCGTGACGGCTTAGGCCGGCTCGCCGACTTTACGCTCCCACAAGAAGCCGCGCATCACCTCATCAACGGGTGTTTGGGCCATGTGGTTGACGTAGTTCGACATGGTTTTCTGTGCCAGGCCCAGCACCACATCCAGAACGGCGCGGTGTGAATAACCGGCGTCAAAGAACGCCTGAAGCTGTGCATCGGACGGGTTGCCACGGGTTTCCATCATTTGCAACGTGAAGGTCCGCAGGGCCTCAAGCTTGGCCGACGGGAGCGGAGTTTCATTGCGCAGGGCCTCGGTGATTTCGTCCGAGACCTTCATCATCTTGGCGATGCCGGTATGGGCAGGCACACAATAGTGGCATTCGTTTTCCACGTTGATTGTCTGCCAGACAACGGTCTTCTCGTCATTGTCAAAGTCGGTTTGCAGGAACAAATGGTGCAGAATCTGATAGCCTTCCAGATGCTGCGGGCTTTCAGCCATCACTTTGTGCAGGCCGGGCAGTCGGCCAAACGCGGCCTGAGACTTTTCCAGCAGCGGTTTGGACCCTTCAGGGGCGGTTTCAAGGTCATGAGAGGGGAAGTTTGCCATGTCAAAACTCCTGTTTCTGGCGCTGTGAGTCGTATTTAGGCTTTATTGAGCGATCACTCAAGTATATATTTGAGTAAATGCTCAAGAATTGGTGAACCCGATGCCTCGCAAACCTTCATACGACCGAGATGCGCTGATCGCGCAGGCCAGGGATATCTTTTGGCGTCAGGGGTGGGCTGGAACGTCGCTCAAGGATCTTGAACGCGAACTGAATCTGAAACCTGGCAGTTTCTATGCGGCCTTCGGATCCAAGGATGCGCTGTATGCTCTGGCGTTGGAGCGGTACGCGCAGGATGGCGTGTCGCGATTGACGACCATGGCGGATGAGGTTGGGCCATTACAGGCGTTAAAAACGCAGCCGCAGATCGTGATAAGCGCCAAGGAAATGCCAGCGCGTGCTTGTATGCTGGCCAAGACATTCGCTGAACTGCAGGCCAAAGGGCACGGTTTGGCGGACAAGGCAGGCGCTCATCTGGAGGAGATGAAAGAGTGTTTCGCCACCCTTTTCCGACGTGCGCAGGCGGCCGGAGAAATTGGCGCACATCATGACCCGGATCGGTTGGCCGCACGGTACCAATCGGATCTTTTGGGTCTGCGGTTGTCGGCCGAGCGTGACGATGTGAATGCGATAGAATTGGCGTCGGATATTGCGGCCGATCTAGATCGGCTGTGATCTGCTGAAAAAGACACTGACCGACACAAAATCTGGTGGGATCGCGTGACATTCCCCACCAGAAAACGTATAAGTTACCAAAATAATATAGGTACTAACCGAATGTCCGAAGACGCACAGGCACCACAGGAATATGGCGCTGATTCTATTAAGGTTCTCAAAGGCTTAGAGGCTGTTCGCAAACGTCCCGGCATGTATATCGGTGACACTGACGATGGGTCGGGCCTGCACCACATGGTGTACGAGGTTGTGGACAACGGAATTGATGAGGCGCTGGCCGGGCACGCCGACCATGTGACGGTCAAAATCCACGCCGATTCCAGTGTTTCGGTCAGCGATAACGGCCGTGGGATTCCGGTGGATATTCACCCCGAAGAAGGTGTGTCAGCCGCTGAAGTCATCATGACCCAACTGCATGCGGGCGGGAAGTTTGACAGCAACTCGTACAAGGTGTCAGGTGGCCTGCACGGTGTGGGTGTCTCGGTTGTGAATGCCCTGTCCGATTGGCTGGAGCTGCGTATCTGGCGCAACGGCAAGGAACACGTGGCGCGCTTTGAAGGTGGCGAAACAGCGGAACATCTGAAGGTCGTGGGCGAATGTGGGGATCGCACTGGAACCGAGGTGCGGTTTTTGGCCTCGACCAGTACGTTCTCGAACCTCGAATATTCGTTTGAAACGCTTGAAAAGCGCCTGCGTGAGCTGGCCTTTTTGAACTCGGGCGTGCGGATCATCCTGATCGACGAGCGCCCCGCCGAACGGTTGGAGACCGAGCTGTTCTATGAGGGTGGCGTCAAGGAATTCGTCAAATACCTCGACCGGTCGAAGACGCCCGCGATGCCCGAGCCGATTTATATCAAGGGCGAGCGTGACGACATTGGGGTCGAAATCGCGATGTGGTGGAATGACAGTTATCATGAGACCGTTCTGCCCTTTACCAACAACATCCCGCAGCGCGACGGCGGCACGCATGTGGCCGGTTTCCGAGGCGCTCTGACCCGGACGATCAACAACTATGCGCAGTCCAGCGGGATCGCGAAGAAGGAAAAGGTCAGCTTCACCGGTGATGACGCGCGCGAAGGTTTGACCTGTGTGTTGTCGGTCAAGGTACCCGATCCGAAATTCTCCTCCCAGACCAAGGACAAGCTGGTGTCGTCCGAGGTGCGCCCGGCGGTCGAAGGCTTGATGAACGAAAAACTGGCCGAGTGGTTCGAGGAGAATCCGAATGAGGCCAAGGGCATTGTCGGTAAGATCATCGAGGCTGCTCTGGCGCGCGAGGCGGCCCGCAAGGCGCGCGAACTGACCCGCCGCAAAACGGCGATGGATGTGAACTATCTGGCTGGGAAGCTGAAGGACTGTTCCGAGAAAGACCCGTCCAAGACCGAAGTTTTCCTGGTGGAGGGTGACTCGGCGGGTGGTTCCGCCCAGACGGGTCGGGACCGGTTGACTCAGGCCGTTCTGCCCCTGCGTGGGAAAATTCTGAACGTCGAACGTGCGCGGTTTGACCGGATGCTCTCGTCGCAGGAAATCGGCAATCTGGTGATGGCGCTGGGCACTGGCATTGGCCGCGATGAGTTCAACATCGAAAAGCTGCGCTACCACAAGATCGTCATCATGACCGACGCGGATGTGGATGGCGCGCATATTCGGACCCTGCTGCTGACCTTCTTCTACCGTCAGATGCCGGAGCTGATCGAAGGTGGATACCTCTATATCGCGCAACCGCCGCTTTATAAGGTTTCGCGTGGTAAATCAGAAGTTTACCTGAAGGATCAGGCGGCTCTGGACGACTACCTAATCAATCAAGGCGTTGAGGGCGCGGTGCTGAAACTGGGCTCGGGTGAGGAGATCATCGGGCAGGACCTGACCCGCGTCGTAGACGAAGCGCGCCAGTTGAAACGTGTGCTGGACGCCTTCCCAACGCATTACCCGCGTCACATCCTGGAACAGGCCGCGGTCGCCGGAGCATTTGTTCCGGGTGCGGTGGATGCCGACCTGCAAGGTGTGGCCGACAAGGTGGCCGCCCGTCTGGACCTGATCGCGCTGGAATACGAACGCGGTTGGCAAGGCCGGATTACACAGGATCATGGCATCCGTCTGGCCCGCATCCTGCGGGGCGTCGAAGAAGTGCGCACGCTGGACGGCCCCATGCTGCGCTCGGGCGAGGCGCGCAAGACGGGTAGTTTCACCCAAAGCCTGCAAGAGGTTTACAACACCCCGGCCACTCTGGTTCGCCGTGATCGGATGCAAGCCATCCACGGCCCGCTGGACCTGCTGCGCGCCATTCTGGAAGAGGGCGAAAAGGGTCTGTCCCTGCAACGCTACAAAGGACTGGGCGAGA
Organism: Ruegeria sp. HKCCA5491; assembly: GCF_013034565.1. Classification (NCBI taxonomy): domain Bacteria; kingdom Pseudomonadati; phylum Pseudomonadota; class Alphaproteobacteria; order Rhodobacterales; family Roseobacteraceae; genus Ruegeria; species Ruegeria sp. HKCCA5491. The sequence continues at coordinate 20,132 of NZ_WQGG01000013.1, read as the reverse complement.
TGAACCCCGATCAGTTGTGGGAAACCACGCTGGACCCGGATGCCCGTACCCTTTTGCAGGTGCGGGTCGATGACATGGTCGAAGCAGACGACCTGTTCACCAAACTGATGGGTGACGTGGTCGAGCCTCGCCGCGAATTCATCCAACAAAACGCGTTGAGCGTCGAAAACCTGGATTTCTGAGATTGTGTAGGTGCGCGCAGCATTATGCGCGCACCACGTAATTTACCAAGCGGACTTCACCGCTGCTTTCGTTTAACCGAAATAATGCAGCCGGCATGTTTTGGATGCCGTGCTGGAACATCGCGTGCCATTGCGTCCACATTCCCCAAATGCCGCAACGCCCCGTTGTTCAGCAAAACACCGCGCCCGGCATCATACCGGCGCTGTCCAAATCCGCTGGCAACGCATTCCCAGTCTTCCTTGGCCGCCGCGTTGCGGAACTTCGGTAGGTCGTGCGGGTCATGCCGTCCAGGTGTTGCTGCGACGTGGTCGTGTTTCTTTGAATTGCTTTGGTGGGTTAAGTGGTGGGTCACTTGTGTTGTGACGGGTTGCTGGATGGTCCCAGTTGTTGGCCTCGGCTTTGGGCGCATGATTGTCACGATGCCTTGTGGTTTTGGATGTCCGGGGACGGCCACATGAGTTGCCGTAGGTTTTGGGGTCAATTGTGGAACTTGGCCTGGAACCGCCGTGGGAACCTGATTGGGCGTTGCGGTTGGGACAAGCGGTGGCGTCGCTGTCGTACCGCTAGGTTGTGGAACAAGGCCGGGCACTGCGACCGGAATCTGGTTTGGTGTTGCAGTCGGGACCAGCGGTGGCACAGCAGTTTGACCGGTGGGCTGAGGTGGGACTTGGCCGGGAACGGCGATTGGTACTTGGTTTGGCGTTGCGGTTGGCACAAGGGGCGGCACATTAGGTTGAGGCGGAACCTGGCCAGGGACAGCTATGGGAACTTGATTGGGAGTCGCAGTCGGAACTTGCGGAGGCACAACCGTAGGTCCGGTAGCTAACGGGGGAACCTGATTGGGAACGGCCGTTGGAACCCGGTTTGGTGTCGCGTTTGGTACCAAAGGCGGGGCAAGAGTCGGCGCTACTACCGGTGTTGGAACCTGACCGGGAACCGCTATTGGCGTCGCGATAGGAACTTGATTGGGAATTGCGTTCGGGATCGCGCCTGGCGCAAGGACCGGCACGGTAACGGACGTGGGTGTTTGCTGCGTTCCCTTAGGCGGCAACTGATTTGCCACCGGCTGAGTTGGGCCAGTAACTTGATTACCTGCCCCTTGCCCACCAGCCTGCCCGCATCCTTGGCTCGACTGGTGCGGGTTCCCTACGCCTCGGCACCACCCGTAGTGATTTCCGCGGGCAACGACCTGAGTAGCGGCCAGTTCTGCAATCAAACAAGCTGCGGTAAGCAAAACAATGCAGTTCCGTTTCATAACATCCTCACCAACTTGTTGTCAGAGCAAGATACGCGCCAGGATCGCCAGAGTCGGTCAAAGGGCCGTCTCTCAGAGGGACACCAACGTATCCGGACAGGAATAGGTTTCGTTTGAACTCAACGTCCAAGCCCAGACCCGTCGATGCCAGTGTAGCATTATCAACTTCAAAACTCGCAGGGTCATTGTTCGTGATGTAACCAATGTCGAAAAAGGCAAAGGGCGTTAGGCGATGGACGCTCTGGGAACTGGGGAAGTAGGAATGAGACACTTCAAAAATCGCGGAAATCCCAGAATCACCGTCCACCTCGTCAAACCGATATCCGCGCAAAGCATAACGATCACCAAGAAAGTACTCTTCGACAGAAGGCAGACGGTCAGTTGTGTACTGCCCCCAGATTTCAGTCCGCCACGCAGTGTTGGGCGATAAGCCCGTCAGCGGGCTTTCGTATCCGATGCCGCCCCGCAAGTGCCAGAACGAAGAGTCCCCGTCGTCGAAATTGGCGTCTGTCGTGTCAGTGTCATTGTCGCCAAAAGATAAGGTTAATCCGGCTTCCAGCGCCTGTCCTTCTGAATAGTTTTGCCCGTAAAGATATGTAAGGCCAACGACGCTGGCGTCGCTGGACAGTGGAACGCCTCCACTAACAGAATCCGATTCTGAAAGGCGATAATCCAGCAGAAGGTATCCGTAACGAGCTACATCGCGGATCACCGGGTAACCCATCGCGACGGTGAAGTTCTCGCCGTCTATATCGGTTCTTGCAAAATCCCCCGAGAGGTCACGTTTTGCGTTTATGTTCCCATAAAAGATCTCACCATACAGACCATTGCTGTTCAGCGGCGTGCGATAGGTAAGAGCCCCCCATAAAGAGTGTTCATCGTCTTTGTCCCAATTGTAGTTGCCGGACCCCTCAAATCGCAGCAAATCACCGACGGCCAGCGTCGAGTAGAATTCTTGCACAACATAGAAACTGAGCGCCTCCCCAAGTTCACGCGGGGGATTGTCGAGTGTCGCACTGCCAGCTTGTTTGCGCAGGGGCTCTCCTAATATCCTCAGCCGGGCACCAGCCTGATCCGGGTAATCAAGTTCGGTCGACAATTCCAGATCAGGTATGTCTTCCGCTAGCATCACTGCCCGCTCAAACTGTTTGAGAGTTACTGGATATGCGATGGTGAGAGGGCGAAAGATCTTTTCCAGGGTTTGGAATGTGCGGGTATCTACGCCTTCAATTTCGATGGTTTGAATGCGTCCTTCATCCACAACAATGCTCTGCCCATCAGGGCCGGGCCATGCCTCTGCCAGGAAATACCCGTCTTCCCGGTAGATTTGAGTGATCGTTGACGCGACTTCCGAGGCCGTGATGCGCCCGGACCGGTCAAAGGCTAGCTGACCGGCAAATGTTAACAGCTCATCTGTATCATACACCGTTACACCGCTGACTGAGTGCCGTGATGCGATGTCCCATGTTTGGGCGAAGCTGTTTCTGGGAACTGATACAGCGGCCACAAAAGCGCAAAAGGCCGCAAAGGTAATCAAGCTGAATAAGCGCATTTTCGACACCCTCATGGGAACTGAGTATGTTGCTACTCGATCTTATTACGAGGTTCGAATAATTGAACTTGTTGCAACGTAAGTTATCTCAAGAGTGGTGCTTTCTAGAAACAGAGCAAACAGCCTATGAATGCGCCCACTCTGTCGCTGTAAGCAATGCAACTCCCATGCATCGAATATTGCCTGTGGCCCCCTGATGTCGAAGCTCACCTTCTTGCGGGCGTATCTACAGACGCGTTGGGTGCGGTCATTCCGCAAGTTGCGCATCGAAACAGCCAAAAGCTACGTTCTGAGCAGTGGGCCACAGCTTAGTAGCGCGGAACGCCTTTGGCGCGTCCGGCGGCATCGACCACGCGTTCGTCACCCGCTCTTATGCACTGTGCCGGGAATTGGCCCCCGAGTTCCTTTCTGGGGGATGTCATCCAATAGGCCCGTTGCCAGGGCGTCATTTCACAGGGCAGCGCCTTGAGGACTTTTTCCATCAGCGGCAAAGGGGTCCCGTCCTCGGCGAATTGAAACGAGGGGAAAGCGTCAGTCCCGTCATGGGGCACGGACATTATTTTTCCCGTTCTCTTCCAGATATCTCCGATCCTCGTGATCTGCCAGGATCCGTTCTTCCATTGCGCATGAACCGATGCGTCATCCAGCAAAGGGTATTTCTGCGCGAACTCGTTTCTTTGAAGGTCAGTGGTGGCGCTGCAATGCGCGCCAATATGCGAAGGGTACATCTATCAACTCATAAAACTCATTAAACATTCTCGGATCATAATGCCCGAAAGTGATTCCCGGCAAAATGAAACTGATCACTCAGCAGACTCAATTTCTTAGCGTGGCGCGAAAACACAGTTTGATGGGGCGTCCAACGCAGCGGTCTGACAATAGGCTAAGGCATTGGCGCGTTGGAATTTGATCCTAGCTGCCGTGTTCTTTCAGAAAGGGTCCGATTTCCTGAAAGAACTCATCAAACCCCGCATGACCCCGGATCATGCAATGGTTCGAACCGGGAAGCTCGACGAACTCGGCTGTGGGAATTTCACGCGCAGTTTCCCGGCCTTCGCTGATCGGGGCGGCCAAATCGCCCTTTGCGTGCAGGACCAGCGTTGGGACACGAATGCCCTGCGCATCGGCGCGCGCATCTACATGGGCGTTCATTTCCATGATGCGAAGCGCCGTTTCAGGGCTGGCGGAAATGCGTTGCATTTCATCAAAGCTGGCCCCTTCTTCCGGCGTGGCATCAGGCATATAGCATGACGTAAAGAAGTGGCGGTAAACCGGATTGGGTGACCCCCAGCCGGTCGATACCATGGCGCGTGACGCTTCATAGAATTGCTCAGCCTCTGCGTCACCGCGAGACATACGCCCTCGGACGTAGCCTCCGAGAAGGACAAGAAACTTGACGCGCTCGGGGTATTTTGCGGCAAACCGGACGGAAAACGCCGATCCCTGACTGATCCCCAACAGCCCGAAACGCTCCAGCCCGGCGGCGTCGGCAACGGCGACAATGTCATCAATCATCCGGTCCTCGGATATGTCGTCAACGTCCCAATCGGACAGGCCATTGCCCCGCTGATCGAAACGAACCAGTTGGCACAGTTTCGACATCTCGGACAGGAAATCCCCCCAGACCGGGCTGGTCCATTCGTATTCGATGTGGTTGAGCCAGTTCGGAGCCTTCAGCACAGGCGTTCCCTGCCCGGTGCTTGCCCATGCAAGGTTGACCCCATCCTGTGACCGGCAGAACTTGACTCGCTGCTGCAGCGAAATGTCGGGCGCTTTTCGTTGCCGGGGCGCTTGTGGCGACCAGTGCCAGACACGGATCGGACGGCTGATATTCTTGACACGTTGGCCGCCCATGTCCCGAAACGGGGCATCGACCCTGTCTTGGACGGCCTGATGCACGATATCAGAAACGCAGACACCGCCCGGTTCCGCAAGACCTTCCAGTCGCGCCGCCACGTTCACCCCGTCGCCGAATATGTCCCCGTCATCGAAAATGACGTCGCCCAGATTGATACCGACGCGAAACCGGATTCTCTGATCGTCCTCCAGTTCGGTTTCGTTCTGGTTCATGGCCTTCTGGATATTGACGGCACATTTGACCGCGTCCTGCACGGACTCAAACGTGGCAAGCATGCCGTCACCGGTGGTTTTCACGATACTGCCACGGCTGCGTGCGATTTCGGGGTCGATCAATTCCCGGCGGTATTTTTTCTGACGGGACAGGACGCCCAGTTCGTCAAATTCCATTAGCCGAGAGTAACCCACCATATCGGCGGCAAGGATGGCCGAAAGCCGCTGTTCCATATCCGTCTCCTCCAGAACGCCAGCGAGAAGGTGCAGTTTAATGCGACCAGTATACCCGAAATCCGCCCGCGCGGGGTTTTGATTGAGGTAGAGAGCTATCCGTACTGGATAATGACAGCTTCAAAATCCCCGGGGCTGGTGACAATGGTGTGGTGACCTTTGCCATGGGTATCTTCCATATGCCACACGTCCCCAGGGCCGATATCGCGTATGTCGCCATCGCTTGCGGTAACCCGAACAGACCCGGACAGGCAGACAAGCTTCTGCGCGACAGGCGTTGGATGGACGGGTTCGTCCCACCCGGATTGCAACCGTAGAAACATAAATTGAGTGGCAGGCTCGGGGTCAGATACTTCGATGGCCTTGGCAGGCGGGGCAAAGCTGCGTTCACGCAGCGGGACGTCGATGTCGGTCCAATGGCTTTCCCCGTCAGCGTCGGCATACAGCTTGAACTACTTCATGGCTTTGCTCCTTCCTGTACTGGGCTAGCGTGCCGGGTCGTTCTGTCCCTAAAGCTGTGATCCGATGGGCAGAACCGCAAAGAAGCCGGCCAGAATATGATCCAATACGGACCCGGTCGGTTCCGCATCATATTCCGCTATGGTGCCGTCCTCGTTCTGGGTGGTCCATTTCAACTGGCCGGCCCTTTCGAGTGTGACGCTGTAGGTATAGGCTGGCAAAGCGTCATCAAGCGCGGTCATGGTCTGCGTGGTCAGCGCGGGCGAGTCGATCAGAATACCCATTTCGGTGTTGATGTTGACCGATCGCGGATCCCAATTGAAAGACCCCACGAATAAGTAACGGTCATCTACCGTAAACGCTTTGGAATGTAGGCCCGAACGCGATTGCGCCCAGTTTATGCCCCGCCGTTGAACCTGATAGGCGTCTGGGCGCAGCTCGTAAAGCTCAACCCCGCCGCGCAACAGGGCGCGGCGTTTCTTGGCATAGTGGGCATAGACCGGGGCGACATCGTTGGAGGCCAGCGAATTGGTGACGACTTTAACCTCGACGCCGCGGTTTTCCATCTCGGTCATCCATCTGACGCCATTACTGCGCGGCACGAAATAAGCCGAGATAATATTCACCTCGCTTTTGGCATCTTCGAAATACGGCAGCAGTTGCGAGGCAAGAATGGGGTCCGTGCTGTCTGCACCGGCCGCTTTGGACGGCGGGTCGGCGTAAAGCTGTGCGGGAACCCAATCCAGCCTCAGCGCCCCATCCGCAAAGTTTTCTTTCGCTGATCTGCGCAAGGCTGATCCATAGGGCGTCGGCTTTGCCTCCTCCACAAGTTCGGTCAGGCGGATACGGGCGTCGCTTAACGAAATGGTTTCGGGGTCTTCGATGACAACGCGCGCTGGGACCGCAAAGTCGCTGTTCCAGTAGGCATCAAAGCTGTCCGAGACCTGACGCACGACAGGGCCTGCCGCAAGCACATCAAGGTCTGCGTAGTTCATTTCTTCGCGGGCCAGAAAATATTCGGCGCCAATGTTGCGACCACCTACGATGGAAAACACATTGTCGGCGGTCATCGACTTGTTGTGCATGCGGCGATTGATGCGTTTGAAGTCGGTCAGTCCGGCGATCAGCAGACTTTGATCCCGCCAGAATGGGTTGAACAGGCGAATCTCGATATTCTCGTGCTTGTCCAACGCGGCCGTCATCGCGTCGTAGCTGGACGTGTCCATATCATCCAGCAGCAGGCGGACTCGCACGCCCCTGTCGGCGGCCTGCAGCAGGCTGGCAGCAAACAGGTGCCCCGTCGTGTCATTGTGCAGCAGGTAATACTGCGCGTCGATCGTCTGTTCTGCTGCGGCGGCAAGCAAAAGGCGCGATACAAGTGCCTCTTCTCCGTCACTGATGAGCTTGACGCCGGACCGACCGTCCCTTGGGTCGCCCAGTCGTTGCGCCGTTTGTGACAAGCTGCTGTTCGGGCGAGCCGAAACCGAAGTTGTTACGGTCTTTTCATATGTCCGTTGTGTTTGGGCACAGGCGGCCAGAACCACGGCGCACAAAAACAGACCCCCAAATAACCGCGGCTTCATGCAAGTCCTCCAACCATCCTGTTGATAGTGACACCGTGAAGGGGAGGTGTTGCAAGTCTGTTTCGGGTTTTGCCCGGCGTTTCCGGGGCCGTTGTCACCTGGGCGCAATGCCTTGGTTCAGGACAGGTCTTTGAACATATAGGTTGTCGGCTCCAACCGGTTTTCGAACGGGTTCCGGCAAAAATCCGGTATTTCCCCGGCGATCTGAAAGCCAAGGGATTGATACAGGATAAGCGACGGGTCCGTGCTGCGCGTATCCAGAACCAGCATCGTTCGACCCAGTCGTCGCGCCCGTTCTTCTAGGGCGGCCATCAATGCGCGACCCAGCCCTTTGCGTCGGGCTTTAGGGTGAACCAACAGCTTGGCCACATCTGCCCTGTGCGGCTGGTTAGGCATGGTCGCGGGTATCAGTTGCACGGTCCCTACAACCCGGCCTGCGTCCCGTGCGGCAAATACGTCCAAGGCACCTGATTGCGCGCTGGGCCACACGTGCGTTCGCCAATAATCCCGTGCCTCATCCGGTGAAAAGGGTAGAACGAATCCAACGCTGGCGCCGTCCTGCACGCAGGCATGTAGGATGTCGGACAGATCGTCCAACGCTTCGTCGAGTTCCCTTTCCACAAGTAGTGAGATCATATTAGCACCAACAAATATCGTGCACCCCGGGTCGCGGGCGTTTCAAATCGCGTGGGGCCGGACAGGTGATACCGCAGGCAGTCCCCCCCGGTGAGCGTATGTGCAACGCCATCCACGCTCAGGGTCAGGGCACCATCAAGAAGGATCAGGTGATGTTCCTGCCCAGGTTTGGGCGGCGTGTCATAAGTGATCACTGTGTCGGGTGGCAGGTGCCCCTCCAGCACTTCGCCACTCAGCCCGGCGGCCGGAGGCGAGACAGACCGGCGCGTGAACCCGGTTTCCGGATCACGCCATTCCGGTTGACGTTCAAATGGCACACGAGGCTCAAAACTGTCTTCGACCATCATCAGCAGGCGCGACATCGGCAACCCGTAAGCGGCGCAAATCCGGCCAAGCGTTTCTGCAGACGGGCTGACATCACCCTTTTCCATGCGGGACAGCGTCGCCCGGCTGATCCCGCTTTGATCTGCCAATTGGTCCAGCGATAAACCCCGCGCGCGGCGCAGCTCATTCAGCCTTTTGGCAAGGCGATGCGATATGTCATGCATCATAATCAAAAATGAGAAAAATTTTCATATATGAGAAGTACGCTGAAAACATAGCAATATCAACAAAAAAGGGCGCAGAATTCTCTGCGCCCTTGTTCGTGACTTTGTTGGACTGATTACTTCCAACCAACTTCGTTGAAGATTTTCTGCGCCTCGGGGATGTTCTTGGCGACTTCGGACAGGTTCACCTTGTCTGCTTTGAACTCGCCCAGCGATGCGACGTTGTCGGCCAGCGCCACACCTTCCACGGCGGGGAATTCATCATTGCCGTTCGAGAAATAAACCTGCGCTTGCTCACCGGCGAGATATTCCAGGAATTTTACCGCGTTCTCTTTGTTTGGCGCGTGGGCGGCAACGCCTGCACCCGACAGGTTCATATGCGCGCCCTCGGCGTCCTGAGCTGGGAACTGCACGCCGATCATGTCGATATCTGCGCTCAGGCCCTTCACATCTTTGCGCAGCGCACGAGCGAAGTAGTACGAGTTGGAAACGGCGATCTCACATTCGCCCGAGACGATCCCGCGTAGCTGGTCGGTGTCACCGCCCTGCGGTTCGCGTGCCATGTTTGAGACAACGCCTTCGGCCCATGATTTTGCGGCCTCGGCACCGTGGTTCGTGATGATCGACGCCAGCAGGGTCTGGTTGTAGGTGTTGCTGGACGACCGGATGCAGACCAGACCTTTGTATTCCGGCTTGGCCAGATCCAGATAGCTGGCGGGCGGATTCGCGACATCGGCCTTGTCAAAGAAGATGATCCGCGCGCGCTGTGAGAAGCCGTACCACTGGTTGTCTTCGTCCTGCAGATTGGCCGGAATGCGTTCTTCCAGAACCGCGCTGTCGATCGGTTGCAGGATGCCGGCGTTCTTTGCGCGGGCCAGGCGCGAGGTGTCCACGGTCAGCAGGATATCGGCGGGTGAGTTCGCGCCTTCGGCCTCCATACGGGCGATCAGCTCGTCGGCCTTGCCTTCGATACGGTTGATGGTGATGCCGGTGGCGTCTTCGAAATCGGAATAGAGACGCTCGTCAGTGTCGTAATGGCGCGAGGAATAGAGGTTCAGTTCCCCCTCGGCGGCGGCGGAGGTTGAAATCAGGGCCGTCAGAGCGGCGGCAACGCATGTAGAGGATTTCAGCATCATATGTCCCAACAGTGAAATTTCGTGCCGGGCTATAACCCGACTGATTTGGTCAATTAAACGATTCTCAGGGGGATGCAAGGTAATCTGACAAATTTACTTGGGAAAATGATCGCTGATACGGGTATTTACCGTGCCTGGGTTTTTTTGTTTTTCTTGGTGGCGGGCCCGGAAACGGCTAAATTGCCGGGAAGCTTCCGGGTGATGACTGCGGATTGTTTGTATTGAGCGCCATGCGAAGGGGCACATTTGATGACGGAAACGCTGGCTGAAAAGCTGGAGAAATCAAACTTTGGTCACTGGATGGCCCGGTTCGAGGGATTTATGGTTTTCATTGGCGTCGTCGGCCCGTTTGCAACGCTGCCGCAGCTCATGAAGCTGTATTTCACGCATTCCCAGCACGCAAGCGGTCAGTCCCTGCTGTCATGGTCCCTATACGCAGTGCTTTCGATGCTGTGGTTTTTCTACGGTCTGGTTGTGGGAAAATTACCGATCTATGTGGGCAACGGAATTTCAATGGTTCTCAACATTCTGATGGTCATCGGTATCTTGATCCATGCAGGGATCACGTTCTGACCTGCCAACAAAAAAACCGCGCTCGGAGGCGCGGTTCTTTCTATTCGAATTAAGCGGTTCTTAGCCCTGGCGAGCTTTGAACTTGCGCTGCGTCTTGTTGATCACGTAGACGCGGCCTTTGCGACGCACAATCCGACAATCTCGGTGCCGGTTCTTGAGCGAGCGGAGCGAGTTCTTGACCTTCATGGGTCTGTCTCCAATCTGCGGCGCCTTCATCAAAGACGTGGCCAGCGCCTGGGTTAATCGGGTGCCCCGGATAACCGGAACAGTGAAATCATGGTGGGCGGTACAAGGATCGAACTTGTGACCCCTTCGATGTCAACGAAGTGCTCTACCGCTGAGCTAACCGCCCACTTACCTTTGCGTGCCCTGCCCCATAACGAAATGGGGCGCGGAACCCCGCGCCGGTAGCGGGGTCTATAAAAGGAGTCGCAAAGGGGTTCAAGGGGTTTGGAAGAACTATTTTCCGGTCTATGTTGGGCGCGAACAAGGAGTCGTTATGCAGAACACAGCCTATGTATTGGATTTGCCCGCCAAGCGCACGTCTTGTGTTGTGTTTTCCTCTCCTCATAGCGGTCGGAATTACCCGCAATCGTTGCTGCAGCGGACGGTTCTGAGCCGGGATGTGATTCGATCCTCGGAAGATGCCTTTGTGGATCAGTTGTTTTCGCCCGCTGCCGAATGTGGCGCGCCGCTGATTTCGGCGACTAAACCCCGCGCCTATCTGGACCTCAACCGCAGTGCCGAAGAGCTGGACCCGGCTTTGATCGAAGGCGCGCGCCGTCAGGGTCACAATCCTCGGGTTACATCGGGGTTGGGTGTGATTCCACGCGTCGTTGCGAATGGGCGCGCGATTTATCGTGGCAAGCTGACGATGGACGAAGCGCGTCTGCGTATCGATACCTGTTGGCGACCCTATCATGCACGCCTGAAGTCTTTGCTGAAGGAATCGCTGGATTCTTTTGGACAGGCGATTTTGATCGACTGTCATTCAATGCCGCATGAGGCGGTCGCAATGGCAGGGACCAACAGCACCCGCCGACCACAGATTGTTTTGGGGGATCGGTTTGGGGCGTCTGCCTCGCCCGAGATCGTGGATCGGATCGAAGCGGCGTTTGTCTCGGCCGGGCTGACGGTCGCCCGGAATGCGCCGTTCGCGGGGGCCTATGTTACGCAAACGTATGGGCGGCCCGGACGCAATCAGCACGCAATTCAGATTGAGATCGACCGGTCGCTTTATATGGACGAAACGCGGATTACGCCAAACGCCAATTTCGCTCCGTTTCGGGAAACGCTGCGGCAGGTCATCATGGAAATCTCACAGATTGGCGACGAGTCTGTGCGGCTGGCCGCGGAGTAACCTCATCGTAAGGCGCGACCCTTGACGATGGCGTCGGTTCCGAAGCGACGCCGGATTTCGTCCGTGGCGCGTTCGGCTTGCGATCGCTGGGATGCGCCCGGATCCAACAAGTCGCCCGAGATATCAGCCTGATTTTCAGAGCAGAGATCGGAAATGCCACATCCCAACAAGCGATACGGACCTTGATCGCCCACCTGATCGAACAGCCCGCGCGCGGTGCGGTAAATACGATCCGCGATCTGCGTTGCATCCCGCAGCGAAACGCGCCGGGTTAGTACTTTGTGGTCGGCTTTTTTCAGCTTAAGGGTCACGACGCGCCCCGCCAGCCCTTTGGCTTTGGCCCGGTCAGCCACTTTTTCCGCCATGCGCCACAGGTGGCCATCCAGAATGTCCAAATTGGCCGTATCTTCAAAAAACGTTGTTTCGTTGCTGATGGACTTCATCGGTTCATGCGCGGAAACACGGCGTTTGTCCTGCCCGCGCGCCAGATGCCAAAGCCGATAACCCATTGACCCAAAGCGCGCGGTCAGCGCCTCTTGGTCCCAGCGCAACAAATCCGAGAATGCGCGGATACCGGCGCGATCCAGCGACTCTTGCGCGGCGGGGCCGATGCCCCAGATCAGGCGGACGGGCTTGTCGTACAGAAAGGATGCCGTTTCCGCCTGCCCGATCACCGAAAACCCGCGTGGTTTGTCCAGATCCGAGGCAACTTTTGCCAGGAACTTGTTATGCGACAGCCCGATCGAACCTGTGACGCCCAGTTCATCCTTCATACGCTTTACAAGGCCTGCCAACATTACTGCAGGCGGCGCACCGTGCAGGCGTTCCGTGCCGGACAGGTCCATGAACGCCTCGTCCAAGGACAAGGGTTCGATCACGGGGGTGAGCTCATCCATCATGGCGCGTATCTTGCGCGAAACCTCGGCGTAAACTGACATGCGGGGCTTTATCACGACGGCCTCCGGGCAGAGTTGCAGCGCCTTGAACATCGGCATCGCAGACCGCACCCCGCGGATGCGAGCAACATAGCAGGCGGTTGACACAACACCGCGTTTGCCCCCGCCGATGATCACTGGCTTATCCGCAAGTTCCGGGTTGTCCCGTTTTTCGACCGAGGCATAGAAAGCATCACAATCCATATGCGCAATTGACAGGTCGAACAGCTCTGGATGCGATTTGATCCGGGGGCTGCCACAGGCACCGCATCGGTGAGCATCCGAGGATATGGACAGGCAATCTCGGCAAAAGCCGGGCATCGGGCACTTCCTCTAAACGTCAGTGCAAATCGGAGGGTCACTTATACCACTCTGCCTCGTCGGGCAAAGCGCGGACAGGTGCAAATCGTGAAAATTGTTTTCGAAAGAAGACCCCCCGCAAGTGGGCGGGGGGAGGTAACGGACCTCAGGAAGATACGGTCCGCGGGGAGTATCACAAGCCTAGAATCGCGCAAAAACCCGCGTTTCGATAGGACCTAGATCACATAACGAATTCTCGTATTTTTCATGTGTGTTTTGGGGCACAGGGACGATTTGGCGCGGAGCGCGGGAAAAGTGACGTAAGGTCAAGTTGTTGTCGGCCGTTTTGTGCGATTTTCCGGGCGGTTCACTCGGTCCGTGGCCGTGGCTCCAAAAAAATTAACATGCCAATTTTTTAGTCAGCCGCGGTTGGGCTTGGCTGCTTGAAGCTATGAAAGCTCGTTCAGAATCGCGTCAGCGGCGGCTTTGGGATCGTCTGCGCGATAGATCGGGCGGCCAACCACGACGTGATCTGCCCCGTTAGCAATGGCGTTTTCGGGGGTGGCCACACGCTTTTGGTCGCCAAGCTCGGCCCCGGCGGGGCGAACGCCGGGGGTTACGATCAACCGTCCTTCGGATTGGGGCAGGGCGCGGATCAAAGCAGCCTCTTGCGGGCTTGCGATGACACCGTCCGCCCCGGCCTCAAGCGCGCGCGCGGCACGTTCAACCACCAGGTCCTGCACGTCACCGTCTTTCAGCAGGCTCGCATCCAGATCATCGCGGTTCAGCGAAGTAAGGATTGTGACGGCAAGGATCTTCAGGTCCTTGCCTGCAGCGCCTTCTTTTGCGGCGCGCACTACATGGGGATCTCCATGCACCGTCAGAAAGTCCAGATCGAACTGCGCCAGACCCCGAACAGCACTTTCGACGGTATTGCCGATATCGAACAGTTTCATGTCCAGAAAGATGCGTTTGCCATGATCTTGCTTCAGCTCATTGGCCAGCGCCAGCCCGCCGCCGGTCAGCATACCCAGGCCGATTTTGTAGAAAGACACCGAGTCACCAAGGCGTTCGGCCATGGCCAGACCTTGCAGCGCATTCGGGACATCGAGGGCAACGATCAGGCGGTCATCGGACATGGGGCGCTCCTTTTTGGCAAACGTCGGCGTCCTACCGGGTTTGGTGGCTTCTGTCCATGCAGGATAGAGGAGTGACTCAGATCACGGCACGGGGTGCTTAATGTGATATCATGCCCCTGAATTGCAGGAGCGGATTTGAGAATGAAACGGAATATACGACAACTAATCATGTTGGGTTCAGCCCTGGCATTGGCAGCGTGTCAGGATATGCCGCTGGAGGAAGAGGCGGCTGACATGGTGATCAAGACCCCGACCAACGACAATCTGCGTTTGGTTGGGGGTTATCGTTCGACCGACGACGATTGCCAGTTGACCGGGGAAACGGCCTTTACCATCGACTTCTTGGATGACGCGGCTGATCTTGTGTCTTGCCCGACGGGCAGCGACGCAGCCCAATCGTTGGTTGAAATGTACAACGCGCGGGAAGTGGCTGAAACCGGAGGGTACACGGTTTACACAATACCGCGCAGATAGGGGTTGAATCTGTGTTCAGCCTCTTGAACGGGGGCAGATATTTCCCAGATTGAATGTGAGGCTCTGACCGACGCATGCCGCCAAGCGGGTGCATCAAAACAGGGCGCTTGGAAAAGGAGATTAATATGGACTTGAACAAGTTCACCGAGCGGGCACGGGGTTTCGTGCAAGCGGCGCAGACCATTGCGATGCGGGAAGAGCATCAGCGCCTGACGCCCGAACATTTGCTGAAAGCATTAATGGATGACGATCAGGGACTGGCCAGCAACCTGATCACACGCGCCGGGGGCGCGCCCAGCCGTGTTGCAAATTCGCTGGACGCATCTATGGCACGCATTCCTAAGGTCAAAGGCGATACCGGGCAGGTCTATCTGGATGGCCAGACCGCCAAGGTTCTGGCCGAGGCCGAGAAAATCGCCACCAAGGCAGGCGATAGTTTTGTTCCTGTTGAACGCATTCTGATGGCTTTGTGCATGGTGAAATCCAAGGCCAAGGATGCCTTGGAAGATGGCGCTGTGACGGCGCAGAAACTGAACGAAGCGATCAACGATATCCGTAAGGGCCGTACTGCCGACACCGCGTCTGCAGAGGACGGCTATGACGCGTTGAAGAAATACGCGCGTGATCTGACCGAGGCTGCGGCTGAGGGCAAGATTGATCCGATCATCGGACGCGATGAGGAAATCCGCCGCTCGATGCAGGTTCTGTCGCGCCGGACCAAGAACAACCCCGTTCTGATCGGTGAACCCGGCGTGGGTAAAACCGCGATTGCCGAGGGTATGGCCCTGCGTATCGTCAACGGCGATGTGCCGGAATCGCTGAAGGACAAGAAGCTGCTGGCGCTGGATATGGGCGCGCTGATTGCTGGTGCGAAATACCGTGGTGAGTTCGAAGAACGCCTCAAAGCCGTTCTGACCGAAGTCACCGAAGCCGCCGGTGAGATCATCCTGTTTATCGACGAGATGCATACGCTGGTCGGCGCCGGGAAATCCGACGGCGCGATGGATGCGGCCAACCTGATCAAACCCGCTTTGGCGCGGGGTGAGCTGCATTGTATCGGCGCGACCACGCTGGATGAATACCGCAAATACGTTGAAAAAGACGCGGCCCTTGCACGCCGGTTCCAGCCCGTCATGGTGCAGGAGCCCACGGTCGAGGACACGATCAGCATCCTGCGCGGCATCAAGGAGAAGTACGAGTTGCACCACGGTGTGCGCATCTCGGACTCGGCGTTGGTCTCGGCGGCGACGCTGTCGCATCGCTATATCACCGACCGCTTCCTGCCCGACAAAGCCATCGACCTTGTCGATGAGGCGGCGTCGCGTTTGCGGATGGAGGTAGACTCCAAACCTGAGGAGCTGGACCAACTCGACCGTCAGATTCTGCAAATGCAGATCGAGGAAGAGGCGCTGAAGCTCGAAGACGACGCGGCCTCTAAAGACCGTCTGGAAAACTTGCAAAAGGATCTGGCCGATCTGCAGGAGAAATCCGCCGAGATGACCGCCCAGTGGCAGGCCGAGCGCGACAAGCTCGCGGGTGCGCGCGATCTAAAAGAACAACTCGACAAGGCGCGCGCTGATCTGGAAATCGCCAAGCGCGAAGGCAATCTGGCCAAGGCCGGGGAACTCTCCTATGGCGTCATCCCTGAGCTTGAGAAAACGCTGACCGAGGCCGAAAACGCCGAAAGCAACGCCATGATGGCCGAAGAAACGGTGCGTCCGGAACAGATTGCTTCGGTGGTCGAGCGCTGGACGGGTATTCCGACTTCGAAAATGCTGGAAGGCGAGCGCGAGAAATTGCTGCGGATGGAAGACGATCTGCATTCTCGCGTGATCGGTCAGGATGCCGCCGTCACCGCCGTCGCAAACGCCGTGCGCCGTGCGCGGGCTGGCCTGAATGATGAGAACCGCCCGCTGGGCTCGTTCCTGTTCCTCGGCCCGACCGGTGTAGGTAAGACCGAGCTGACAAAGACCGTAGCGAACTTCCTGTTCGACGACGACAACGCGATGGTGCGCATCGACATGTCCGAGTTCATGGAGAAACACGCGGTTGCCCGTCTGATCGGTGCCCCTCCGGGCTATGTCGGTTATGACGAGGGCGGTGTGCTGACCGAAGCCGTGCGGCGCAGGCCCTATCAGGTCGTGCTGTTTGACGAGGTCGAAAAGGCGCACCCGGATGTCTTCAACGTGCTGCTGCAGGTTCTCGATGATGGCGTTCTGACCGATGGTCAGGGCCGCACTGTGGACTTCAAGCAGACGCTGATCATCCTGACGTCGAACCTTGGGTCTCAGGCGCTGAGCCAACTGCCCGAAGGTGCCGACAGTGCGCAGGCACGGCGCGATGTGATGGATGCAGTCCGGGCACATTTCCGGCCCGAATTCCTGAACCGTCTGGACGAGACCATCATCTTTGACCGGCTCAAGCGGGCCGATATGGATGGTATCGTCGATATCCAGATGGCACGTCTGCAAAAACGTCTGGCTGCTCGCAAGATCGAGCTGGCGCTGGACGACGGGGCCAAGGAATGGCTGGCGAACGAAGGCTATGATCCGGTCTTCGGCGCACGTCCGTTGAAACGCGTGATTCAGCGTGCGCTGCAGAACCCGCTGGCCGAGGCTTTGTTAGCCGGTGAGATCAAGGATGGTGAGACCGTTCCAGTGACCGCCGGATCGGATGGGCTGATCATCGGGGATCGGCTGGGAACGTCTGAACGACCCAGACCAGATGACGCTGTGGTTCACTGATTTAAAGAACAAGAAAGACCCTCCTGATCGGAGGGTCTTTTTTTCTGCCCGGATCAAATTGCAGAAGTTCGCTTTTCATATGGGGTGGGCCACGCGGGAATAGGTTGGTTTCATCCCGACTTCGTCAGATCATCGCGAATATCCGTGCAGTCCCGCCAGTCCCCCCTTTATGTTTCGGCGCACAGTCGTGCGATCAGATCCGATACCGGAATTTCGTCGACGGAAGCCCCGTCAGCCGAAAAATCCAACGGCGCATCAATATGGGTACCCGTATGTTCGTTCACCGTCAGCTGTTGCAGGTTGAAACCGTATTAAGAAAACTTGAACACAGGCTCTGCGGCATAGCCGGGTTCGTCCAGATAGGTGGGAAAATCGGGGCTGATGGTATGGGTCATGTCTTTTATCTTGCCGTCACCCGCTGCCATCGCCATAGGTGCTGACGCGCTGGCGTCTGCTGCAGCCACCCCAGACGCAACTGCCGCTTTGAAGATCGACCTGCAGAGCCTTTTGGTGAGAACGTGTCCCCACGGCGATCAAATGCATCTGTTTGTAGGAATGCACAGCCCCAACAAAAAACCCGCCAGAGAAGGCGGGTTTTTCCAGAGTCGGTTGGGGCTGGTACAGCCCCGTGTGTTGGATCAGGTGCCGTCAGGCGCCGGTCGGCAATGCGTTCAGGTCCTGTGCGTTGTTTTCATCCAGGTTCGTGTCTTCACCGATTTCCTCGCAGGTCACGGGGAAGGTTTCATTCGAGTCGCACCCGGAGATGGGGTAGGTTTCTTTCTCAGCGCATGCAGCGATAAACAGAACCAGCGACAAGCCCGCAACCAGTTTCGTTTTCATAATTCGTCCTTTCCGATCAAATTTGCCGTTTCATTCAAAGCGCGACCTCAGCGACCGATGTCCATTGGTCGTAAACTCCGTCCCTTCGCGCCTAGAAAAACGTAAGCGCAGGAACTGTGCGCTGTATGGCGTCAATATCAAGCATGACGCTAGGTCCCCTATATAAACAAAACGAAAAA
The DNA here is from genome assembly GCF_013034565.1 of Ruegeria sp. HKCCA5491. Lineage (NCBI taxonomy): Bacteria > Pseudomonadati > Pseudomonadota > Alphaproteobacteria > Rhodobacterales > Roseobacteraceae > Ruegeria > Ruegeria sp. HKCCA5491. The sequence goes on along the minus strand of NZ_WQGG01000013.1, from coordinate 1,932 downwards.
ACATAGCGGAATGGCCTGAATGCGTCACTTGGCCCGAAATTTGCATGTTGTCGGGTGTGATCCGCTTTTTGGATAAGGGCCAAGCACTCGGTCGACCGCCGTTTTCGTTACAGTCACTTCTCCCAATCGTGACGCATGTTGCCTTGGTCCTGTGTTAAGACCGACCTACCTGTTCCTTAACACTGGCCAATGACGGAGAAATACATGGCGCATCGCTGGACCAACACATTGACGCGGGCAGATGTCACCCCGCGGGCGGCCTTCTTGAATCGTCGCCAGGTGATGGCGGGGCTGGCCGGAGTTGGTTTGGCCGGGATGTCGCATAAAGCCAGCGCGCAGGAAGCGCTGGAGCCGAACACTTGGGAAGAAATCACCTCGTACAACAATTATTATGAGTTCGGGACGCGAAAGGATGATCCGGCCAAATATGCCCATTCCCTGGTGACGGAGCCCTGGAGCATCAAAATCGACGGTCTGGTCGACAGACCGGGTGAGTACGACTTCAAGGATGTAATGTCCGAGATGACCGTGGAAGAACGCATCTATCGGTTTCGCTGTGTCGAGGCATGGTCAATGGTCATTCCATGGAATGGATTCGAACTGTCGGATTTGTTGAACATGGCCGGTGTGCAAGAGGGTGCCAAATTCGTGGCGTTCGAAACGGCATACCGCCCGGATGAAATGCCCGGTGTCCAATACCCGGTTCTCGACTGGCCCTATCGTGAGGGGCTTCGGCTGGATGAGGCGATGCATCCGCTTACGATCATGGCAACCGGTATTTATGATCGCCCAATCCCGAACCAGAACGGGGCTCCTTTGCGTCTGGTGGTGCCGTGGAAATACGGGTTCAAGTCCATCAAGTCGATCGTGCGCATTACTCTTTCGGATGTTGAGCCGCCGACCAGTTGGAACATGGCCAATCCGCGCGAATACGGGTTCTATAGCAATGTGAACCCGAACGTAGATCACCCGCGCTGGTCTCAGGCGTCAGAGCGCACTATTGGCGGCGGGCTGTTTTCGAAACGTATTCCGACGCTGATGTTCAACGGCTATGAGGCCGAAGTGGCAGGTCTTTACGACGGCATGGATCTGTCGGAATACTACTAAGCGCATGCAGACCGTGAACCAGATACTCCGCCGGGTGCCTGTATGGGCCGTCTACGTGCTGGGCCTGATCCCGGCACCGTGGCTGTTCTATCAGGGTCTGACCGGAGGGTTGGGTATCGATCCAATCGAGGCGCTGGAGCATCGGTACGGAGAGTTGGCGTTGCAGCTTTTAATCGCAGTGCTTGCTGTTTCTCCGCTAAGGCGTTTTGCAGGTCTCAATCTGCTTAAGTTTCGACGTGCATTGGGTGTGCTGACATTTACCTATGTCAGCCTGCACCTGCTGGTGTGGCTTGTTCTGGATGTGCAGTTGCCAAGTCAGATTTGGGCGGACATCCTCAAACGTCCCTACATTACGGTTGGCATGGCCGGGTTCCTGCTTTTGTTGCCCTTGGCCCTGTCTTCCAATGATCTGTCGGTACGCCGTTTAGGTTCACGTTGGCGCGCCCTGCAGCGTCTGGTCTATCCGGCTGCGATTTTGGGTGGGTTGCATTACGTGATGCTGGCAAAAGGGTTCCAGATCGAACCGCTGATCTATCTAAGTGTGATTCTGGCCCTTCTGGCCCTGCGTTTGCCACTGTCGAACCCGTTCAGCCGATTCCGACAAGCCGATTCCACCTGATCGCTGACTGAGTCTGTGGGTAAGCTTGTGCAAAACCTGAGTCGCACATGAAAACGGTGGCCTGAGGTGTTCGTTTTGGCAGGCGATTATAACTCAATTCTATGAAAATAAACAATAAATTCCATATTGTGAGTTTTTTCGAATTTTTCTGAATTTTCCACTTGCGGCTTTGTGGGGTAAACCTTAGAACCCCCTTCACCGGCGCT
>NZ_WQGG01000012.1:0-179600 GCF_013034565.1 Ruegeria sp. HKCCA5491 | reverse complement strand
CAGATCCTCTCTTAGCTCAGGCGGCCATCTGTCCCAAAATCCCTGATAACGGACACTCTGTGTCGCCGATGACGCAGAAATTCTAAGGTCTTCACAACTGGGGGCTTGATCAAAAGGCACGTAATCTTAACCAGTGACACACAATGGACGGTTTGACCGCATTGGCAGAATGGAGATAGATGCCCCTATGGCTCATCACCCTATCCTATGGACGTTCCGTCGCTGCCCCTACGCAATTAGGGCCCGGTTGGCGTTGGCAAGTTCAGGTGTCACTGTAGAACTGCGCGAAATTCTCTTGAGGGACAAGCCAGCGGCCTTTTTACAGACATCCCCTTCCGGCACAGTGCCCTCGCTTCGACTTACAGACAAAGTTCTGGATGAAAGCCTTGAGATCATGTTGTGGGCGCTAAAACAGAGTGATCCACAGCGGCTTTTGGATATGCCTCAAGTAGGCTGGGACCTCATTATGATAAATGATGGCCCATTCAAGGATGCATTGGATCACACAAAATACGCCACGCGATTTCCGGATTTAGATGTCCAAGAAGAACGCAAAAAAGCATCGGGCTATTTGCTTGACCTGAACGAGCAGCTAGTTGGTCGGACCTGGCTTTTCGGAGATCGCCCTACCCTAGCCGATCTGGCGTTGTTACCATTTGTTCGCCAGTTTGCACATATAGACCGGGCGTGGTTTGACGCGCAGGAGTGGCCGAATTTAGTGGCTTGGCTGGATCGGTTCTTGGACAGCGCAATATTTTCGCTTGTTATGCACAAACGCACAACATGGTCGGAAGGCGATGCTCCGGTTGTGTTCAACGGCTGAACGCAGCACCCGGCGGCACAGCCCATATTTGCCTTTCTTGCGCAACCTGAACTGCCTAAGTTCACCTCCGGACATAAATTAATCCTCGAACTTCAATACAACATTCTTTTGCGTGGCTACGCTTTGGCAACACAGTATGAGCCCCTTGGAAATATCCTTTTCTTCAAGTGCAGCTCTGCTTCGCATATGGACGGTGCCTTCGGATAAGTGTGCCACGCAGGCACCGCAGACTCCGGATTGGCAACTAAATGGTGGGCTAAGCCCTACTGACCGAGCAGCGTCCAATATGGTTTGTCCGGCCGCAACCGAAACGTCGTGCCATGCGCCATTCAATTGAATTCGGGCTATCGCCGCGACCCCGGAAACACTCAGGTCACTTTCGGTATCTCCACCGAAACTCTCGGTATGAATGCGGTCGGCAGGGACATCCAGATTTTGCAGCGCAGCCCGAATGTCCGAATTTATGCTGCCCGGTCCGCAGGTCCAGTACTGAGTGTCTTGCGCAACTGGCGGAGTTTCAGAAATGGCGGCCTGAACGGCGTCTGCATCCAGCCGTCCGGTGCGCCAAGGGCTGAACCAACTGAGCAGCGAAGGGTGAGACAGAACATGGCGCAGCGTGAACCGCTGCGGATATTGCGTATGCAGTCGCTCCAACGCGTCAAGGAAAATGATGCTGTCCGCATTGGTGTTTCCGAAGATCAGGTGGGCCACGGAATGAGGCTCGTCCACAAGTACTGCGCTGATCATCGCGTACAGCGGCGTGATGCCACTGCCGGCACCAAAGAAATAGTGGGTACGGCGGTTCAATGCACCCGGGATTAAGGTGAACTGCCCGAAGGGAGGCATCACCTCGACCCTATCCTCGACCGACAACGCGTCGCCTATATGGTTCGAAACAATACCATTTTTCACACGCTTCACGGTAATACGTAGCGCGGAATCCGGAGGGTTTGAAATCGTATAGCTGCGCCTTTGCTTAATACCCCCGATCAGAAACCTGACCGTCAGGTGTTGTCCAGCCGTCCACTGAAACAGACCGGCCAAGGCCTGAGGAACGTCAAAGGTGACACTAGTTGCGGCACCTCCGATTTCCTTTTGAATGCCAGATATAGTCAGTGGAAAAAAGTTACTTTGCATCAGGTAAACCTGTCATCGGTAGTCGTATGTCGTGATCAATGAAAGGACGACCAGCTCGCCTAGATAGGATTCAAAGACAAACTCATCTGTCTGAAGCATTTTGCCAGCATAGCCGCGCCAATTATAATCGACATAGGTCACTGCGGTGACGCGCTGGACATCGTCCTTGGACCGCACAGTGATCTGAGGCGCCGACCGTGCGGTTTCCATGTACCCCTCCAAAGCCTTGGCTAGCTGTGGGTCCTCTGCATTGGCGATTTCGGCAACCGGGTATGAAAAGACATCATCCTTTTGCCCCGTCCCATATTTCAGGATGACCCGATGTGTCGCATCAGGATGCCAGTTTCCCCATGTTGCCAGTAGGCTTTGTTCGTCTTGGGCTTGCAGGATGCGTGCCGCAATATCCTCGGGGGCGTCCGCCCGTGCTGTCAGTACCAAGGCCAAGGCGATAGCAACACCAATCAGGGTGGCTTGGATTGGTCTCATGATCTGTCTCTGCATCGTTCAGTCGTCTTGCACAAAATCAAGCACCGCTTTCTGGTGCTGAATGATCGGGTTTTCACCGACCCCGGCCGGTCCGATTTCAAGATACGGGCTTTTCAGAGATTTCTGCTGCTGTTCGCAGGCATAGATATCCTCGGTCGTGAAGTCTCCGGACGTCATGGGGTCATCTTCACCAGCGGCATCATCCCCTTGGTATTTTGCACCCCCGAAATCCTTCCAGAAACCCCAGCTTTTCCACTGTTGCTTCTGAAACGCCCAGTCCGACGCGTTCGCCAGCTTTGTCCGGTTCTCAATCCGTGTCAGGTCGGGGGCCAATGGCGTGATGATGAACAGGTTCCAGCTTTCTTCACTGGCACCGATACCAATGCCGGGAAACAGCATTGGAACCCACGCCCCGACATGCGGTTCGGGGATCGTGCGCGGCATAGGGATGTTTGAATCGTGGTTCTTTGCATACTCAGCCGACGGGGGTTCCCAAAAGTGGTAATGCGGCCCCTTCCACCCGTATTCGGCCTTGGCGTGGCCATACATATGCAGCGTGTTCGAATGCAGATGACTCAGGTGGTAGACGTCGATGTAGTTCTCAACAACGATCTTCCAGTTGGCCCTGATCTCGTAGCTGTTCCGCCCTTCGGCATATTCGACAAGTTCCTCAGGATTATGAGGGCCTAGGAAGGGATCAACCTCCCCAAACCATTCCGCCAAGTTCGGCGCGTCCGGGTCGGGGTGAACAAACAACATACCACGCCAGACATCCACGCTGGCCGGTTTTAAGCCCAGGCAGGACTTATCAATGCCATTGGGAAACTCGGTCGCCTCATCGGGCACCGAGATCAGGTTGCCTTCCAGATCGTAAGTCCAGTCATGATATGGGCAGGTCAGTGCCTTTTGCGTCTTGCCGACCGCGCGGATCAACTGTGTGCCCCGGTGGCGGCAAATATTGTGAAAGGCGCGAAGTCGGTGATCACGCCCCATCACAATGAACAGGTTGTTCAGGCCCGCCTGAACCGAAAGGTAATGTCCCGGGCCTTCGATATCCTCGACCAAACCCGCAAACCTCCACGTACGGGAAAAGATCGTCTGTTGTTCGCGGTCGAACCAGTCTTGCCCGGTATAAGCCTCGACCGGCAGATTGTGATACATTTTGGTCATCTCACATCCTCAGGCAAGCAGATGGGCGTATTGGGGAAACAGGCTGGCGGCGATCATCATCAGACCCAACGCTGCCCACAGACCGACGATCGCCCAATACAGGATCGGGTCCTCCGCGCGGTTGATCTCGAAAACCAGAAAGGCCTGCCCGTTCAAAAGTGTCGGGACGATCCACCAAACAAAGAGCAACCCCCAAACCCAATAGAGACCCAGCGCAGTACCCGCCAACAGTATAGGCAGCGCGATGTAGTTCGCAGCTCTGGCTCGGCTCATGGTGCGGTCTCCAATGTAGACGCAAGCATGGAGGCCGCCAATTTCAATTCCGCGCGCCATTGTGCGGGAAGCTCCAGCGGAGACAAGGCGTCCATGCTGACGAAAATCGCCGAGATTCCCTGTGTCACCGCCCGAATGTTTTCATCCGTTGCGTCCGGGCTTGCGCGTTTCAAGACGTCTTCGACAACGTCGAAGAACTCTGTAAGGCTGTCCATCAGGTCTTGTCTCAGATCCGGTCGATCCGGAACGGCTGCCACCAGCGCCTGATAGGCCAGCATTAGCCGTGGATCGGTTCCGCTGTCATCGGCGAAAAGCGCGTCCACAAGATCAGACGGCGTGGCCCCGTTCGGCAAGACCTCACGAAGCCCATTCAGAGATTCCGCAAACCCGGCAACAACATATTCAGCCAACGCTGTGATCATATCATCCTTGTTGCCCAGATAATGACGCAGAAGCGGACGCTTGACGCCAGCTTCCTCGGCAATGCGCGCCAGCGTCGCCCCTTCAAGCCCATACCGCGCAACGCAGGACAGGTAAGCATCCAGAATTTCCTGGGATCTTTGGTCTTTTAGCGAAGGTCTAGGCATAAGGGCACCATAAATTGTCATGATTGATAAATAACAATCGAAAGTTATTTGTCAATCATGACAATTTACTTTTTTGTCGCCCCTTTTCACCAAACCTGTGTCGGAAGATTTTTGGCGCAGACGGAAAGGCAGCCATAGCTCTACGCGGATCTGTTCGTCATATTTGGCAGTATCAAACGTCTAGTAATGCCAATCACGCACCCCTAACGACCGTCTGCTTTCCGTCGATTCTGTTGAAACCGGTTCGTCGTTGAATAGGACAGCAGTGCGAACAAAGCGATCCTACGTAGCGGCTGCGCTACAAAGGCATTCCGGAAGATTCCATCGCTCCGAGCCAGCGATCGAGAACACCCGGTGCTATCCAAAGACCAGCATTAACGTCTCGTTCTCGGGCGACGGTCCAGTCTGGGTTTTCAGCAAGATAATCCGTCATTGCCTTTTTGGCTTCTTCGCCATTGCCAAGGCAGTTATGAATTGCAGCAAGCATCTTGTTGGCCGCTATTGGCATTGAATGAAACGCCTGAAACGTCTCAAGCGCTTGTTTACACTCTCCTACCTGCCACTGAATTCTCGCTTTTTCCCACTGAACGTCGTACCCATAAAATGGATCTACGAGTTCGGCTTCCGCGATCACTTCCAATGCCTCTTCTGTCTCGCCGATAAAGCCCAGCGTCTGCGCCAACGTGGTTCTTGCAAACGATGATGATGGATTGAGTTCGATCGCACGACGGAACGCATTTGCTGCGGCGCGAGGATCGTTGTTCATCGTCAAAGCGCGCCCCAATGCGTGATAGGCCATGAAATTATTTGGATCAAGCTCTACCCCCCGACGAGCCAGATCGAGCATCCTTATGCGTATCTTCTCTTCATCGCCTTCGATCCAACCATAGCGCAGGCCGATCCGCAGCGAGAGTGCCTGCCCAAGGTGACCCCAAGCAGAATCCGGGTAGTCTTTTAAGGATTGCTCCTGTTCCTCGATGTTCTTCAACAGGCTCTCGCGGCTGAAGTTTCTCATGATCCGGCTCTGTGCAGCATTCGCAATCATCAGCGCGCTGACATCGTCTTTCGTCATCCGCGCCACCTCGGTTTCAATAACCTTGTTTCCAACAGATTCAGCTACATTCAAACTGATCACATTGTTCGTTTTCAGCAAATCCTCGAGAGGGACATCCATATCATCGGCCCAGATATGTGCTTCGGTTTCGCCGTCAATCAAATGCGCCGAAATCTGCAGCCGTGCGCCATCGTACTGTTGCGTGCCTTCGAGAATAAAGTCGGCGCCCAATTGATCGGCAATGTCAGAGATACCCAGATCGGAGTCACGGAACTTGAAGCTGGATCGCCTTGAAATCACTTTCATCTGCGGATACCGCGCCAATGATGTGATGATCCCGCCACTCACCGCATCACTTAAGAAACCCTTGTGTTCCGGACTGCTAAAATCCTCGAAAGGTAGCACAGCGATAACCGGCGGCTTAGCAACCTCCGGTCGCAAGAAATTCACGACACCTGCGACAGCCAGAACCGCAATTGCAGCGGCCAGCAGCCACCTCTTCATCATGTGGTAGGGTAATTTGACGTCGGGTTTTGTGATCTTTGGAGGAGTGTCCAGAGCAAGCGCTTGCGAGCGCTCATCCAATTCGATCTGATAAACTTCTACCGGCGCGGAGATATTCTTAACCTCTTGCGGGCCCATAGATGAAAAGGTGAGATCGAGCTTACCGTTCACTTGATCAAAGGCAGTGCGCGTTATGCAAATGCCACCGGGGTCCGCAAGCCCTTCGACCCGAGCGGCAACATTCACGCCGTCGCCATAAATGTCGTCCCCCGCCGCAATGACGTCACCCACGTTGATCCCAATGCGAAACTGAATAAGCTTGTCTTCGGCACAACCTTTTTGGGCCGCAGTAATGGCGAATTGCACATCAACTGCAAAGCGTACCGCATCCATGACGCTGACAAATTCAACGAGGCTTCCATCTCCCATCAGCTTAACGATGCGGCCATTGTGCCGTTCGATACGGGGATCTATCTCAATACGCCGGAGGTCTTGGAGTGCCGTCAGGGTGCCGCTTTCATCGCGGCTCATTAGGCTCGAATAGCCCACGACATCAGCCGAGAGGATCGTCGTCAATCTGCGTTCATGTTCGTCGATTTCCAAGGTTCATATCTCCGCTAGGCCAAGCCTAACCCAAACAAGAACCATTCGTCGAGTAGACGGAGGTTGGCCAAAAAACCTTGGATATTGCTTCAAACGAACGGCGTCGGCTTGATTGCGCACACACCGCATTGCCGGTGGAAAATACGCGAGGGAGTAAGTGAATTGGGCTCACGCTGACAAATACGGGATGGTACCAGCCAAAAGTGCATTCGACGCCTTGGCTGTGCCCTACCCAGCGTCCGTCTTGCCGCGCCGATCCGAGCGCAGACAGGCGTACAACACATGCGTCCGCCACCGCCCGTTTATCTGTAAATAGGACTGCGCCACGCCCTCATATTTGAACGCCGACCGCTCCAACAACCCGCGCGAAGGTTTGTTTTCGGGCAAACACGCCGCCTCGATCCGGCTCAGGTCAAGTCGGGTAAACGCATGGTGCACGACCGCGCCAATCGCCTCGCGCATATAGCCATTGCGCGCATAAGCCTGCCCGGTCCAATAGCCCAGCGTCCCCGCCTGTGCCGGTCCGCGGCGGATGTTGTCCAGCGTGATCGCACCCACCAGCACATCATCCTCGCGCCGGAACAGAAACAACGGTATCGCCGTCCCACTCGCGACCGAGCGCTGCGCCCAATAGACCCGGTTGGTGAAGGACTTGCGGCTCAGGTGATCCTTGGCCCAGATCGGTTCCCACGGCGTCAGGAACTCTTTCGAGGCCCGCCGCAGCGCAGCCCAATCGTTGAAATCGGAATGAACCGGCGGGCGCAGACTAAGACGCGCTGTCTCAAGTTTCAGCTTACGTCGGCCCAACAGCATCACGCCGCACGCCTCTCCTGCAATTCTGCCAGCGTTGGCGCGCCGGATACCGGGCCGTACAAGGCCAGCGCGGCCGGAGCACTGATCGCCAGACGTTCAGCAAAATCGCGAACGTCGACGGTGCTGACAGCGTCAATTTTAGCGATTGTTTCTTCAAGCGGCGGCACGTCGCCCCAAATCTGAACCAGCCGCGCCAATCGCTCGGCCCGGTTCGATGGGCTTTCCAACCCCATCAGCATTCCGGCCTTCATCTGTGCGCGGGCACGGGCAACTTCTTCGGGGTTCATGTCATCGGCGGCGCGCTTCATCTCGTCGATGGTGATGGTCGCCAGTTCGCCAACCTGATCTGCCGAAGTTCCGGCATAAATCGTCGTGGTCCCGGTATCAGCATAGGCTCCGGTCTGCGCGAAAATCGTGTAGCACAGGCCCCGAGTCTCTCGGATTTCCTGAAACAGCCGCGAGGACATGCCACCCCCCAGCGCTGTCGAGTAAATCTGGGCCGTATAGATCGCATCATCACGGTAGCCCGGGCTTTCAAAAGCCAGCGCGAAATGGGCTTGTTCCAAATCCTTTTGCTGTCGGGCTTCCCCGCCTGTGAACCGGGCTGCTTCGGCAATCAAACCTTTGCGCGGATGCAGATGGCCGAACATCTCTTCGGCCATTTTCATCAACGCGTCGTGGTCCACCGCACCTGCCGCCGACAAGATCATCTGTTCCGGCCCATAGTGCTCGGACACAAAACCGGACAGATCCTCACGCGAAAACGCCGAGACCCGCTCGGTCGGCCCCAGAATGGTGCGGCCTAAAGGCTGGTCGTGATAGCTCTGCTCTTGCAGCCAGTCGAAAATCACATCGTCGGGCGTGTCATATGCCTGACCGATTTCCTGCAGGATCACGCCGCGCTCAACCTCGATCTCGCGCGGGTCGAAAACCGGGTTCAGAACGATGTCGCCGATCACGTCCATGGCCAGCGCCACGTCATCTTTCAGAACACGCGCGTAATAGGCCGTCACCTCGCGCGAGGTATAGGCGTTGATATATCCGCCCACATCCTCGATCGCTTCGGCGATTTGCAGCGCGGAACGCCGCTCGGTTCCCTTGAACGCCATATGTTCAAGGAAATGCGCGATGCCGTTCTGTTCGATCCGCTCATGCCGCCCACCGGCGGTCACCCAGATGCCGATGGCCGCAGATTGCAGCCCCGGCATATGTTCACTGACGATCCGAAATCCGTTCTTCAGCTGGTCTTGTCTGACAGTCACTCGGCGATATGCCCTTTGATATGATCCTCGAGGGCACCCAGATCATTGGCAATCCGCGTTACCCGTTCCGGACGTTCATACAGATCAGACATGCGGGATGGAAGAGGCGGATGCTCCCCGCTCGCCTTCTCGACCGCCGCCGGGAATTTCGCCGGATGTGCGGTGGCCAAAGTGATCATCGGAACCTCTGCCTTGCGATGCTCCTCACCGACCTTGATACCAATGGCCGAGTGCGGGCAGACCAGCTCAGCGCTATGGGTCAGCGTCTGCTTGATGGTCTCAAGCGTTTCATCCTCGGACACACGGCCAGAGTCAAAGCTTTCGCGCAGCGCCTCCATTGCGCCTTGGCTGACGTTAAAGCCGCCAGTCTTCAGTTCATCCATCAATTGTGCCACGGCGCTGCCGTCCTCGCCATAGGCATAATACAGCGCCCGTTCAAAGTTCGAGCTGACCTGAATATCCATCGACGGGCTGATCGAAGGGATGGTGTCGCCTTTGAAATACCCCTCACCCGAGAGGCAGCGATGCAGGATGTCGTTCTGGTTCGTCGCCACCACCAGACTGTCGATGGGCAGGCCCATACGTTTGGCCAGATAGCCCGCAAAGATGTCGCCGAAATTGCCGGTGGGCACGGTAAAGCTGACCTTGCGATGCGGCGCGCCAAGGCTGACGGCGGCCGAGAAGTAATAGACGATCTGCGCCAGCACCCGCGCGAAGTTGATCGAGTTCACCCCAGCCAGTTTCACCCCGTCGCGGAAGTCGAAATCGTTGAACATATCCTTCAGCGCCGCCTGACAATCGTCGAAGTCACCATCCACAGCCAGCGCATGAACATTGCTGTCGGCAGGCGTGGTCATTTGACGGCGCTGCACCTCGGACACACGGCCATGCGGGAACAGGATGAACACGTCCACAGCGTCCAGCCCCCGGAACGCCTCAATCGCGGCAGATCCGGTATCGCCACTGGTCGCGCCCACGATGGTCACGCGGTCATTGCGCCGTTTCAGGGCCACTTGGAACAACTGACCGATCAGTTGCATGGCGAAGTCCTTGAAGGCCAGTGTCGGCCCGTGGAACAATTCCAGCAGAAAGTGGTTTTCGTTCAACTGTTTCAACGGCGCGCGGGCGTCGTGACCGAAGCCTTCATAGGCTCGCGCGATGATGTCTTTGAACTCATCTTCCGAGAACGAGCCGCTGACATAGGGCCACATCACGCGAAACGCGATTTCTTCATAGGGCAGACCGGCCAATGCCGCGATCTCATCATGGCTCATCACCGGAATCTCGGCGGGCAGGTACAGGCCACCGTCGCGGGCCAATCCAGTCAGCATCGCCTCTTCAAAGGTCAGTTCCGGCGCTTGGCCACGGGTCGAGATGTATTTCATTGCGTTTCACTCTTTGCAGGGGCGCGGTTGCGCCACAGGAAATAACCGGTCATCGCGGCCCAGACCAGAGCCAGACCAAACCATGTGATTGCGTATTGCAGATGATCGTTTGGGATGCCCGCCGTATCCACTGGCAAGGGCGTTATGCCGGGATCGGTTTCCGATCGGGCGATCAACAGTATCGGCTCTGCCCCAAGCGCAGCGGCCAGATTGGGTACGTCGCGCGCGAACCAAATGTTGGCGTCGATATCGGCGTCGGGCGTATAACTGTCGATCTCATCCGGCCAGTGTAGGTTACCGGTCACGGTCATCGGCCCAATCAGACGCTCAGCTTGTTTTGCCGATGTCGGCACAAAACCGCGATCCACCAGAATGGTGCGGCCGTGCGTACTGAACGACTGAATAATCCGATAGCCCGCCCCGACCTGTTTGACCGAAACAAGTATATGGATTTCACCCGGCTCAATATCACCCGAAATCGTGACTGGCAGGTATTTGTCGGTATCTGCTGAAACGGTCTGCGGAAGGTCTACGGGTTCAGCCGCAATGCGTGCGTCGATCTCTGCCAGCACACCCTCTTTCCAGGCGAGCCGCTGCATCTGCCAGATGCCTAGCGAGATCAGCACGCCCAGACCGGCGACACCAAAGATCAGCAGGAACAAAATGCGGCGCATGGCGGGGTCGTGACCTTATTGCAGAAACCGGCGTCTTGTTAAGGGCGGAGCGGTCCCGATTGCAACCACGCAATTGTATGGGGCGCAATCTTGCGTCCAAGTAAGGAAAAAGCCGCCCCAACGGGCGGCTTTTGCATTTGGTTCACCTGATCAGCGTCACATCAACGGGGCTTGTCCCCAGATGTAGACAGCGAAGAACAGGAACAGCCAGACAACGTCAACGAAGTGCCAGTACCATGCGGCGGCCTCGAAACCCACGTGCTTTTCTGGGGTAAAGTCACCGCGAAGGGCACGGATCAAACAGACCGTCAGGAAGATCGTCCCGATGATGACATGCGCGCCATGGAAACCTGTTGCCATGAAGAAGTTCGAATAGAACTGATCGCCGCCGAATTCCCAGCCTTCATGGGCCAGCAGTTCATAGTATTCAAACGCTTGTAGGAAGGTAAATGCGATACCCAGTACAATGCCGATCGCCAGGCCATTGATCAAAGCCTTGCGATCATTGTCATGTACCAACGCGTGGTGCGCCCAGGTAATCGCGCAACCCGACAGCAGCAGGACCAGAGTGTTGATCAGCGGCAGGTGGAACGGATCAACCGCGTGGATATCCGGCTGAATGTATTCGGTGCCGGCATAGTCGTACATCGGATACATGCGATGCTTGAAGAACGACCAGAACCAGGCAAAGAAGAACATCACCTCGGACATTACGAACAGGATGAAGCCATAGCGCAGGCCGATACGCACAACCGGCGTGTGATCGCCCGCACGGCTTTCGGCCACCACTTCGGACCACCAGGCGAACATGGTGTAAAGAACGGCCACCAGACCCATCCAGAACATGAACGACGTAACGCCGTGCATCCACAGGACGGCTCCGAAAAGCATCACAAAACCACCGATCGCGCCGATCAGCGGCCAGATCGACGGGGCCAGAATGTGATAATCATGGTTTTTAGCGTGTGCCATCAGCGTCCCTCACCTAAAGGCATTAGTTCGTTGTTGTATCAGCCTGCGCATCGAGGGCGGCATAGCCCTCGGGCAGGTCAATTTCGTAGAATGTATACGACAGAGTGATCGTATGCACATATTTCGCTTCCAGATCCTCGACCATTTCAGGGTCGACGAAAAAGCTTACCGGCATCTGAACCCGCTCGCCGGGTTCAAGCACCTGTTCCTCAAAGCAGAAACAAGCGATTTTCTGGAAATAGCCACCCGCAGAATACGGCGCGACATTGTAAGACGCCTGCCCCGCAATCGGGCGATCGGTCGGATTATATGCCTCATAAAAGGCCAACCCGGTCTCGCCGATGCGCACTTCCATCTCGCGCTCGACCGGTTTGAATTCCCACGCCATATCTTTGGCTTTGGACGCATCAAAGCGGACGGTGACAGTACGGTCGAGAATGTCCTCGGGCGCGGCCTCGGCCACACCGGTCGTGCCGCCAAACCCGGTGACGCGGCAGAACCAGTCATAAAACGGCACCGCAGCCCATGCGAGGCTTCCCATCAGGATCACCACGCCAACGGTCTGCGCAACAGTCTTCTGAGGACCTGACAGCGCCATCAGTTCTGCACCTCTTGCGTGGCCATATTGAAGTCGGTGCCCGAGACTTTGACGATCGTCAGACCGAAGATGATCACGATAAACGCGGCCAACGTCAGGCCAACACCCAAATTGCGGCTGAACCGGCGCTGATGCAGTTCATGGCTTTTTCGCAAACTCATGACCAGCCTCCCAGACCATAGGGTCTCAGTAACGCCTCGATCAGAATCGCGCCGAAATGCAGGAAAAGGTACAGCAGCGACAACTTGAAGAAGCTCCGCTCAACCTTGAAGTTGTCAGCTTCTGAGTCGTCTTCGGTCCGACGCGCGATTGCCCATGCGCCCCGCAGGAACAAGGCATTCATCACGACGGCTACGGTCAGATAGATCGGGCCGCCAATGCCCGAAAACGCGGTACCTACGGCCAGCAGCGCCAAAAGCGCAGTATAGATCAAAATGTGCCAGCGGGTTGCACGGCGACCATGCGTTACGGTCAGCATCGGCACACCGGCATCGTCATAGTCCGAGCGCATGAACAAGGCCAGGGCCCAGAAATGCGGCGGCGTCCACATGAAGGTCAGAGCGAACATAAGCCACGGTTCGATCGACATCGAGCCCGTGGCAGCAACCCAGCCGATTACCGGCGGGAACGCCCCTGCTGCGCCACCGATTACGATGTTCTGGGGCGTCAAGCGCTTCAGCCACATCGTATAGACGACAACGTAAAAGAAGATCGTGAACGCAAGGAATGCCCCTGCGAACCAATTGGTTGCCAGCCCCAGCATGATGACGGACAAGCCCGACAGCGCCAGCCCCAGCGACAGCGCCTCGCGTTCCTGCACTTTTCCAGCCGGAATCGGGCGGCCCTTGGTACGTTTCATCACCCGGTCGATATCTGCATCCCACCACATGTTCAGCGCGCCAGACGCGCCGCCACCGATAGCGATGAACAGGATCGCACAGAAACCGACGAACGGATGCACCGATACCGGCGCCGCCACCAGCCCCACCAAAGCCGTGAAAACCACCAAAGACATCACACGTGGTTTCAGCAAAGCGAAATAATCGCCAAAGCTGGCCTCATCCACGTGCGCCGTGGCGGTCACTTGGCTGGCATTGATGCTTGCGTCGCTCATGTCCGGTCCTTTTGGGGCAAAAGCTGCGCGATCCCCGCGCAGCCTGCTTGTTTCAATCTAGGCCGTTTGCGGCTTAGTTCGAGGCAACCTGATACGAGGCTGGCTGACCCGCGTACTCTTCCAGAGCACCCTGCAGCCATTCCTCATAGGCCTCTTCGCTAACCACTTTGACGGTGATCGGCATATAGGCGTGGTCCTTACCGCACAGTTCCGAACACTGACCGAAATAGACGCCTTCTTTATCGGCCTGGAACCAAAGCTCGGCCAGACGACCGGGAACACCGTCCTGCTTTACCCCGAAGGACGGGATGGTCCATGAATGGATCACGTCTGACGCGGTCACCTGCATCACAACGATCTTGCCAACCGGAACAACGACGGCAGTGTCCGTGGCCAGCAGCCACTCGTCTTCACCATAGCCGGAATCTGCAAGCTTGGCCCGCATCGCATCATCCAGAACGAACGGCGTGACATCTGCGTCAGCTGGGCGCGCACCCTCGTCCAAGGTGGCCGGGTGGCCCAGCAGATAGCTGTCGAAGGCAAAGTCATGGTCAACGTATTCGTAGGTCCAGTACCACTGGTTGCCAACGACCTTGATAACCACGTCACCTTCGGGAATTTCCTGCTGCTTGAACAGAACCGGAAGTGAGAAGGCGCCGATGAAGACCAGAATCAGGATCGGGCCCAAGGTCCAAGCGATCTCAACTGGGGTGTAGTGAGAGAATCGCGCCGGCGTCGGGTTTACGCGGCTATTGTAGCGCACGATGCAGTAGACCAGCAGTCCGGCAACCAACAGGCAGATGGCGGTGATGATCACCAAAATCATTCCGTCCAGCCGGTGAATCCCCTCGGCCAGGCTGGTGGCTGCGGGTTGGAAACCCAAACCGCCATCAACCGGCTTGCCAATAATTTCAAGCTCCTGAGCCATGGCAGGCAGGCTGGAGAGGGCTGTCATGAGCCCCGAAAGCATCAAAGCATTCTTCATTTTCTGTCCTGATCGTTTGATCTTTGCGTCCCTGGCGAAAAGGTGTGAATCGGTCGCACCTCTCCCGTTGTCTTTGGCAGCGTTAAAAACCATATTCCGGGTGGTAGATAAAGCAAAATGCTTGCGTCAAACAGACGCTATTTTTGATCTGGATCAAACTCGAAAGGTCCCACCCATGACGAATGACCCGTTTCGCCCCTTTGAAAGCGCCCTTCCCCACGACGAAGCGCTTGCCGTTTTGCAATCTGCCACCGCCGGGGCCGAGGACGGAGAGTTGTTTGTGGAACGCCGAAAATCAGAAGCTCTGGTCTTTGACGACGGGCGTTTGCGCACTGCGTCTTACGATGCCTCCGAAGGGTTCGGACTGCGCGCGGTTCAGGGCGAGGTGGCGGGTTATGCACATTCCACCGACGTCTCGATCCCGGCGCTGAAACGTGCTGCAGAGACAACGCGCCTGGCCGTCGGCGATGGTGGCGGCACCTTGGCCAGAGCGCCACGCGCCACCAACACACGCCTTTATACGGACGAGGACCCGATCGAATCCGCCAGTTTCCCGGTCAAGATCGAGACCCTGCGCGAGATTGATGCCTTCGCCCGCGATCTTGATTCCCGTGTCGTTCAGGTCAGCGCAACGATTGCGGCTGCCGTGCAAGAGGTCGAAATTCTGCGCCCAGACGGCGTGATCGTCCGTGATGTACGCCCGATGACTCGCCTGAACATATCGGTGATCGTCGAGCAGAATGGCCGGCGCGAAAGCGGCTCGGCAGGCGGGGGCGGTCGTGTGGGTCTGGACGGGCTGATCGACCCTTCCGACTGGCAGGACAAGGCACAAGAGGCGCTGCGGATCGCACTGGTCAATCTGGACGCCATCCCAGCGCCCGCGGGTGTGATGGAGGTCGCGCTTGGCCCCGGCTGGCCCGGTATTCTGCTGCACGAAGCCATCGGACACGGGTTAGAGGGGGATTTCAACCGCAAGGGCAGCTCGGCCTTTGCAGGGTTGATGGGTCAGCAGATCGCCTCCAAAGGCGTGACCGTGGTGGATGACGGCACTATCCCGGACCGTCGCGGCTCGATCTCGGTCGATGACGAGGGTACGCCAAGCTCGCGCACCGTTCTGATCGAGGACGGTATCCTGACTGGTTACATGCAGGACCGCCAGAATGCGCGCTTGATGGGGGTTGCGCCCACCGGAAATGGCCGCCGACAAAGCTATGCCCATAAACCGATGCCGCGTATGACCAACACCGTCATGCTGGGCGGCGACGCGGACCCCGCATCGCTGGTGGCCGATATCAAGGACGGTATCTGGGCTGTTGGCTTTGGTGGCGGGCAGGTGGATATCACCAACGGCAAATTCGTCTTTTCCTGCACCGAGGCCTACCGGGTCGAAAATGGTAAGATCGGTGCGCCGGTCAAAGGCGCGACCTTGATTGGGGACGGCCCGTCTGCCCTGAAGCGTATCCGCGGGCTGGGCAACGACATGGCGCTAGATCCTGGCATGGGCACATGTGGCAAGGACGGCCAATGGGTGCCAGTCGGCGTCGGGCAGCCGACTGTTCTGATGGACGGCCTGACTGTCGGCGGATCGGCGGCATAAACTAGAATCGCGGCGAATTTTGTGGGGCGCAGGGTTAATACTGCGCCTCGATTCCTGCTTGCGCTGTCCAGCGGCGCTCAGGCCACGCTTGCGACGCGTTTATATTTTCCATTGATTTTCAGATTGTTACGCGAAAACGCTAGTTCAACCTACAAAAATACCAGAAAAATTTGAACGGATTCAGAAGCTGTTAACCACTCCAGCCGTAAACCAGTTCTGCAATCAGGCGGAGCAACGGATGACCGAGGAGCAGCTTTCTTCCAATCACCCCACACTCCCACCCACCACGGAAGAGGATCGGTTTTCCTGGCTTCGTCTGTTGCGCTCGCGCAAGGTTGGTCCAGCGACGTTTCGTCGACTGCTGCGGGAACATGGCTCGGCGCAGAATGCGCTGGCCGCGCTGCCTGAAATGGCGCGCGCTGCCGGAATAAAAGGGTATGAAATCTGCCCGCCCGGTGTGATTGAGGCGGAACTCAAGGCCGCAAAAGCCGCCAACGCGCGGCTTTTGTGCCTTGGGGCCGCTGACTTCCCGACCGCTTTGAATGACCTGAATGATGCACCGCCGATGTTGTGGGCAGTCGGTGATGTATCACTGCTGCAAAACCCATCGGTTGCAATGGTCGGCGCACGTAGTTGTTCATCGTTGGGTGCGCGCATGGCGCGCGGGCTGGCTACCGATCTGGGCAAGCATGGATATGTGATTGTCTCCGGTCTTGCCCGCGGGATCGACACGGCGGCCCATATCGCGGCGCTGGACGCTGGCACTGTGGCTGTCATGGCCGGAGGGGTCGACGTGGTCTATCCGTCAGAAAACACCGATCTGGCCCATAAAATCGCCGAAAACGGATTGCGGGTGTCGGAACAACCCATGGGCGTGACGCCTCAGGCCCGTCATTTCCCGCGCCGCAACCGGATCATCTCGGGCCTTTCACAGGCGGTTGTGGTGGTCGAGGCCGCGGCCAAGTCCGGCAGTCTGATCACTGCGCGCGACGCATTGGATCAGGGGCGCGAAGTTCTGGCCGTGCCCGGCCACCCCTTTGACGCCCGTGCCGCGGGGTGCAACCTGCTGATCCGCGACGGCGCGACTCTGGTACGCTCGGCGGAAGACGTTATCGAAGCGCTGCCCAAACGTGAAATACCTTCACCCGTTCAAGCCGAACAGCACCCCCGAACAGACAATTCTGAAGCTAACGTAGAATCGCTGCACGTGGCGATCCTGACGCGCCTCGGGCCGTCCCCGATTGCCGAAGATCAACTGATCCGCGATATTGCGGCCACTGCCGGGGAAATCGGCCCGGTGCTGGTAGATCTGGAATTAGACGGGCGCATCCAAAGACAACCCGGCGGACTTCTATCGTTATCGGCCTGATCGAACGAATGCGCCATTGTTCTACCCGTATCACTTTGAAATCACCGCCAAATCGCTTTGGCAAAAGGAACGCATTGACAATTCGCTCTTGCCCTCCACATTTTGCACCATCATAGAAGGCGCCAAATTCGTCGAGCGAGGTTTTCCCTTAAATGCCTGTAGTTGTTGTAGAATCCCCTGCCAAGGCCAAAACGATCAACAAATATCTTGGCGATGACTACACGGTTCTGGCGTCTTATGGTCACGTGCGTGACCTGCCGCCCAAGGACGGATCGGTCGATCCTGACCACGAATTCGACATGAAATGGGAGGTTGGCAATGACAGCCGCAAGCATGTCAAAGCGATCGCCGACGCGCTGAAAGAGGACAACGCCCTGATCCTCGCCACTGACCCTGATCGTGAGGGCGAGGCGATCAGTTGGCACCTGCAAGAGGCGCTGACCAAGCGCCGCTCGATCAAAAAGGACACGCCGGTCAGCCGCGTGACCTTCAACGCGATCACCAAGGACGCCGTGACCGAAGCGATGCAGAACCCCCGTCAGGTCGATATGCCTTTGGTCGAGGCTTATCTGGCCCGTCGCGCACTGGATTACTTGGTGGGCTTCAACCTGTCCCCCGTCCTGTGGCGTAAGCTGCCCGGTGCGAAATCGGCGGGGCGTGTGCAATCCGTCTGTTTGCGTCTGATCGTCGAGCGCGAGATGGAGATCGAGGCGTTCAAACCGGTTGAATACTGGTCGGTCAAAGCGCTGTTCGAAACGCCGCGTGGTCAGACCTATGAGGCGCGTCTGGTCACTCTGGCCGGGAATAAACTGGATAAGCACGACCTGAAGAACGCCACGCAGGCCGAACTGGCCGTTCAGGCAATCACCAGCCGCGCTCTTACCGTGACCTCGGTCGAGGCGAAGCCTGCGGCGCGCAACCCCAGCGCTCCATTCATGACCTCGACCCTGCAGCAGGAAGCCAGTCGCAAATTCGGCATGGGCGCGCGCCACGCAATGCAGGTGGCACAGCGGCTGTATGAAGCCGGCTACATTACCTATATGCGGACCGATGGCATCGACATGGCCCCCGAGGCTGTGGCCGCCACCCGCGATACCATCACCGACCGCTATGGCGCGGAATATGTGCCTGACAGCCCCCGCATTTACAAGAATAAGGCCAAGAACGCGCAGGAAGCGCACGAATGTATCCGCCCTACCGACATGTCGCGCGACGCCAACGATTTGAAGGTGACGGATGAGGATCAGCGAAAGCTGTATGATCTGATCTGGAAGCGCACCATCGCCTGCCAGATGGCCGCTGCCCGGCTGGAGCGGACCACCGTTGAGATCGGCAGCGATGATGGTCAGGTCGGCCTGCGCGCTACCGGTCAGGTTGTCATGTTCGACGGATTCATGCGCGTCTATGAGGAAGGCCGCGACGATGTGGCCGATGACGACGACAAGCGCTTGCCCCAGATCACGCAGGGCGATCCGGCGCGGTTTGCAAAGGCCTCGCTCAAGGATCAGTTCGCCAAGGCCGAGGACAAGGCCGCGGTTCTGTCTGAAAACGAGGCGGTTCTGGCCCTGCAACACCACACGCAGCCCCCCCCACGCTATACCGAGGCCACCCTGGTCAAACGAATGGAGGAACTGGGGATCGGGCGCCCCTCCACCTATGCCAGCATCGTGACCACGATTCAGGACCGTGAATATGTGCGCAAGGACAAGAACCGGCTGATCCCCGAAGAAAAGGGCCGGATCGTTACGATCTTTTTGCTTAATTTCTTCCGACAGTATGTGGGATACGAATTCACCGCCAATCTGGAAGGTGAGCTGGACGATGTCAGCGCGGGCGAGCGTGACTACAAAGACCTGCTGGGTAAGTTCTGGCGCGATTTCTCAGCCGCGATTGGTGAGACATCGGAACTGCGCATTTCCGAAGTGCTGGACAAGCTGGACGAGGCGCTGGCCCCGCAGCTTTATCCACCTCGTGAAGACGGCTCTGATCCCCGTGTCTGCCCGAAATGCGGTGTAGGTCAGCTGCACCTGAAAACCTCGCGCACAGGCGGGTTTGTGGGCTGCGGCAACTATCCGGAATGCACCTATACCCGCCCCATCGCGGGCGAAGGGGCCGAGGGCGATGAGCGCCTGCTGGGTGAAGATGCAGGCGATGAGATCTGGCTGAAATCCGGTCGGTTTGGTCCTTATGTACAGCGCGGCGAACCCACGCCCGAGAACAAAAAGCCCCCCCGTGCGTCCCTCCCCCGTGGGTGGAGCAAGGATGACATGGATCTGGACAAGGCGCTGACACTGTTGTCTTTGCCTCGCCAGATCGGCGAACACCCCGATGGCGGCATGATCAGCACGAATTTCGGACGTTTCGGGCCATATATCATGCACCAACTGCCGGACGAGGCGAAGCCGGTTTATGCCAATCTCAAGGACCCGAACGATGTGTTCGAGATCGGGATGAACCGCGCAGTCGAATTGCTGGCCGAGAAACGCGCAAACCCGGGGCGCGGACGGCGTGCGGCGGCAAAACCGCTCAAGGAACTGGGCGATCACCCCGATGGCGGGGCAATGCAAGTGCTGGACGGGCGCTATGGGCCATATGTGAAATGGGAAAAGGTTAATGCAACCATTCCCAAGGACATCAAGCCCGAGGACGTGACGCAGGAAATGGCCATCGAACTGGTCAACGAGCGCGCCGCCAAGAAAGGCACTAAAAAGAAAGCTGCGCCGAAGAAGAAGGCAACGGCCAAGAAGACGACCAAAAAGGCGGCCTCATAGGTAGAAATACCACCACCCCCTTGGATTCGTTGACTTCCCCGTGACGTGGCGGCACAACCTGCCCATCACCATGTCATTGGGGGAGTTTCTTCATGAAAAAAGTCTATGCCAATGCCACCGATGCGCTTGATGGCGTGTTGTCGGATGGCATGCTGATTGCGGCGGGCGGGTTTGGCCTGTGCGGCATTCCCGAGCTTCTGCTGGAAGCAATTAAAGAGTCCGGCGCTCAGGACCTGACATTTGCGTCAAACAACGCGGGTGTTGATGATTTCGGCATCGGTATCCTGCTGCAAACCAAGCAGGTCAAGAAAATGATCAGCTCTTACGTTGGCGAAAACGCCGAGTTCATGCGTCAGTACCTGGCCGGAGAGCTTGAGCTAGAGTTCAACCCGCAGGGCACTCTGGCTGAGCGTATGCGCGCTGGTGGCGCTGGTATCCCCGGTTTCTACACCAAAACCGGCGTGGGCACCGTGATCGCCGAAGGGAAAGAGCACAAAGACTTCAACGGCGAGACTTACATCATGGAGGAAGGCATCTTTGCCGACCTCGCGATCGTCAAGGCGTGGAAGGCCGACGACACTGGCAACCTGATCTTCCGCAAGACTGCGCGTAACTTTAACGTCCCCGCCGCGACTTGCGGCAAGATCTGCGTGGCCGAAGTTGAAGAGATTGTCCCACGTGGTTCCTTGGACCCCGACGCCATCCACCTGCCCGGCATTTATGTGCACCGCATCATTCAGGGTAGCCACGAAAAGCGCATAGAACAGCGCACCACCCGCAAGAAGGAGGACGCATAATGCCTTGGGACCGAAATCAGATGGCCGCCCGCGCAGCGCAAGAGCTGGAAGACGGCATGTATGTAAACCTCGGGATCGGAATTCCGACGCTGGTGGCGAACTATGTCGGCGACAAGGACATCACTCTGCAATCGGAAAATGGCATGCTGGGCATGGGCCCCTTCCCGTTCGAGGGCGAAGAAGACCCCGACCTGATCAACGCAGGCAAGCAGACGATCACCGAACTGTCCCGCACATCTTATTTCGACAGCGCCACATCCTTTGGCATGATCCGGGGTGGCAAAATCGCCGCTGCCGTGCTGGGCGCGATGGAGGTTGACGAAGAGGGCGATCTGGCCAACTGGATGATCCCCGGCGTACTGGTCAAAGGCATGGGCGGCGCGATGGACCTTGTGGCCGGCGTTGGCCGGGTGATCGTGGTGATGGATCACACCAACAAGCACGGCAAGTCCAAGCTGCTGAAGAAATGCACCCTGCCCCTTACCGGCAAAAAGGTGGTGAACCGAATTATCACCAATCTGGGCGTTCTGGATATCGTGGACGGTGGGCTAAAGATCGTCGAGACCGCCGAGGGCGTTACCGAAGACGAAATTCGAAGCGCCACCGAAGCAACCATCGTCAACTGACAAGCATCACGGTAAAGGCCCACCAGAACGGCGGGCCTTTTTTAGTTCTGCGTCTGGAACACGCACCCGTCCGAGATCAGCTCAGGCGGCGTGGAACACAAAGCCCGTGCTATCTGAAACGCGGCCAGCACTTTGGGAACGTAATTGCGCGTCTCGGAATAAGGTGGGACCCCACCGTGTTTGCGTACCGCGCCTTCACCGGCGTTGTATCCGGCAAGAACGAGGATGGGATCGTTCCCGAACTCTTCCATCAACCAGTTCAGGTATTTCACACCGCCAGAGATATTCTGGCCCGGGTGGAAGCTGTCTTTCACGCCAAACCGTCTGGCCGTCGCAGGCATCAATTGCATCAGGCCCTGCGCCCCGGCGGAACTGACCGCATCCGAACGGCCCGCGGATTCCACGGAAATCACAGCCAGCACCAAGGCGGGTGAGACATTCGTGCCGACGGTGGAGCGAAGAATCTCAATCCCCTGCTGCTGCGCAATGTTCTGAAGCGTCTGCAATCGGGGCGAGGCGACATTAATCGCAGCCAGCGCGTTTATCGCCTCATCCAGGCGTCCCGCGCCAGATCGCGCCAAGTCGGGCGAAATCTTTTCCCAGAACTCCTTGTAGGAACCGGTGGGCTTTTCGGCCCCTCCCGGCAGGCTAGGGGGCGCAACACGAGTCCGCGCAACAATCTCGGGAACAGCGATCTCGGTTCCAGTACTTGGAGCGAAAGGCGCTGTGGCATGTTCCTCGGGCGAGATTTGAACCGTGATCTTAGGGCGCGTACCCGGCTTTGGCGCTTTGACTCGTTTATATACGCCTCTTGGTTCTACGGATTGCGCAACAACAGGTGCAGGGCTGAAAAACAACGCAGCCACAACACCGACGCAGAATATTGCGTCCCTGAGATTCATTTTGCCCGCCTCATGCATTTATCTTTTGATTGATTTGAACCCCAGAACCGGCCCCAAAACCAGAAAAACCACCGGAATTGGGGCATTTTCGCCTCATTTGGCGCAATTTTGCATCGGGCGAATGGGTCGCCTCAACTAATTTCGCATTTTTTATCTTTATATTTCAGCTGCTTGACAAAAAAATTACCGGAAAGTTAACATTCGGCGAAAAAAAAATGGTTTTGGCCCAATTCCTGCCACGCACGCCAGTCAAACATAATGCCATACCGAGACGGTCAAGAGCGGACTGAGAGACGAAGCTCTGTAAGACGCCGAGGTTTAACAGACTATTTTGATCCTTTAGGAGGGACGTAACATGATCAAGTTCATCAAGAACTTCCGCAAAGACGAAGACGGCGCCGTAACAGTTGACTGGGTCGTTCTGACCGCAGCTATCGTTGGCCTGGCAGCCGTTGCTTACACCCAGGTTGGCGCAGGTACTTCGGACCTGGCCGGCGAAATCGACACGGCTCTGTCGGGTGTATCCGTAAGCGTTCCGGCAATTGGCGGCGCAGCAAGCAACTAATAGCCCGAACAGCATTTTAAGAGGGGTCGCGTTCGTCAGATTGCGACCCTTTTTTTATCTCAAAAAGCTGGATTGAAAAATGAACAGAATCGCAAAATATCTATTTGGTGAAGATGGGGCCATCACCGCCGACTGGGTTCTTTTGACGGCGGGTCTGGTCGGCTTTGGCGCAATTATCTTCGTAAACCTTTCTCCATCCATTCAACACGTGGACAATCAAACCGGCAATGCGCTCAGAGGTGCCGAGGTGCGAGACCCCAGTTTTCAGATACCCGTATCCGAGTAACGCTTGATTGGATCGACCGAAAATCCACGGACGCAAAAAAAATCAAGGATTGTCCCCCTTTTCGACACAATTCACGATTAGCGAGGGATGAGCTGACGCGCATTCGTTGCGACGTCATGAGTAAACAGAATAAGCGAGGGGACGCGAATGCGTGCAGTATTTGGACTAGTCCTGATTATCGGGGTGGCTCTGGCCGGTGGCGCAGTCTATTTGGCACAAGACTACATCTCCAAAACTCAGGCTGAACTTGAAAAAGAGAAGCGCGCCGCGCAGGACGCGCTTGCGAATGTAAAGACAATCACAACAATTGACGTCTTGGTCTCGAACCGCGCGCTGAAATACGGCGAGCGCCTGACCGAGGAAGACATTCGCGTTGTGCAGTGGCCCGAAGATGCGATTCCCGAAGGCACCTTTTTGGGATTGGCGGAATTGTTTCCCGAAGACAAAAAAGGCGACCGCTTTGTCCTGAGAGCAATGGAAAAGGACGAAGCCCTGATGGAAGTCAAGGTGACCAAGCCCGGAGAATCGGCTGGCCTGACTTCGCGTATTGAAAAAGGGAAACGCGCTTTTGCAATCAGTGTTGATGTTGCATCGGGTGTATCGGGTTTCCTGCGTCCGGGTGACAATGTCGACGTTTACTGGACGGGATCGGTGAGTGGTGCAATCGCTGGCAACAGCGGTGAAATCACGCGGCTGATTCAAACCAACATTGAACTTATCGCGGTTGACCAAAAGGCGGGCTCCGACCTAACAGGTGCAACCATCGCGCGCACCGTCACGGTCGCGGCGACGCCTGAACAAATTGCTGCCCTGGCACAGGCGCAGAACACAGGTCGACTGTCTCTGGCACTGGTAGGAGTTCAGGACGAAACCGTCGCAAGCGCGGTTGAAGTGGACCAGAGAAAGCTGTTGGGAATCAAAGAAGCCGCCCCTGCTCCGGTGCAAGTCCAGGAAGAAGTTTGCACGGTAAATACCCGGCGCGGAGGAGAGATCGTGAAAACAGTGATTCCCTGCACAAACTGACGCCAAATCAGCGATTTAGACGTACAAGCCGCGCATCTTGCGCGGCTTGTGTTATTTTGGATGTTGCGCATTATCCACATAAGGAAAATTCCAGAAACCATTGATTATTGCAATAAATTCACAAGTCGCGCAGTGTTAACTGGCATAAGGCACTAGACCTACAACGAGGCGTGATCGGAGAGGCAGGTCACATGAAAATACAATCTTGGATTAGCGCGACCCTTTTGGGGTTGGCGCTTGTAATGAGTTCCGTCGGCGATGCCGCCTGGGCTCAAAGTTTGCGCGTGGTTAAGAAGGGTACGGCGGAAACGCTCGATGTCCCGATGAACCGCGCCATTGTCGTAGAGAGTGAGGAACCGTTTGCCGAACTCAGCATCGCCAACGCCGGCATTGCTGATATTTCGTCGCTTTCGGACCGCACGATTTATGTTTTGGGTAAAGCCCCCGGCTTGACCACCCTGACGCTGTTTGACGGGGCGGGCAACTTGCTTGCCAACGTTCGCGTCCGCGTATCTCCGGACGTTTCGGAGTTTAAAGAGCGTCTGCGGCAGATCCTGCCAAGCGAACCGATCGAGGTCCGCACGGCAAATGACGGGATCGTGCTGTCCGGCACTGTTTCCAGCTCGGCCAAACTGGCCCGGGCACTGGAACTGGCAGAGCGCTACGCGCCCGAGCGTGTTTCGAACCTGATGTCGGTTGGCGGCGTTCAGCAGGTCATGCTGAAGGTACGCTTCGCCGAAATGAGCCGTTCAATCGCAAAAAGCCTTACAGCATCGCTGGGCTTTGGCGGTAGCGACGTAACGGGTGGTTTCAACACCTTGAACAACGCTTTGTCGCTACAAAACGCGATCAACAACAACATTCCGGTGTCTCAGACCAACACAGGCGCGATCCTGTTCGGTTTTGGTGCCGGTTCGACGCAAGTTCGCCTGTTGTTGGAAGCACTTGAGGCAAAGGGCCTGGCGCGCAGCTTGGCGGAACCCAACCTGTCTGCCCTGTCCGGGCAGGAAGCTGAGTTCCTCGCGGGTGGCGAAGTACCAATTCCGGTCCCTGCCGATGACGGCAACATCGCGATCGAGTATCGGGCCTTCGGTGTTCAGATTATCTTTACTCCGCGCGTTGTGGACGGTGATCTGATCAACCTTGAGATGGGCACATCTGTTTCAAGTATCGACAATAACTCGGACTTTACGATTGCAGGTAACAATGTTCCTTCGTTCGTTGCACGTCGGACCAAAACAACGGTCGAACTGCGCGACGGTGAAAGCTTTGCAATCGCGGGCCTGATCCAAGACGACTTTGCGGACCTGAACAACCAGGTGCCGTGGCTGGGCGACGTCCCCGTTCTTGGTGCCCTGTTCCGCAGCGCCGAATATCAGCGTCAGCAAACCGAACTCGTCGTCATCGTAACCGCACACCTGGTGTCGCCGACTCGCGGTGAAGCTCTTGCTCTGCCGACGGATCGGGTCAAACCGCCAAGCGAGTTCGATCTGTTCATCAACGGCCGGACCGCAAGAACCGAACGTCTGGGTTCCGGTGGTGCGTCTGAAGTCGCCAAGCAAGACTTCGGTAGCTCATACGGCTACGTGCTGGAATGATAAGGAGGATAGGACCAATGCAGAAGTGGATCATCACACTGGGTCTTTCGGTCGCTGTCGCCGCATGTACGCGTGAGGCCGGATATGAAGTTGACCAAGGTGCGTTCGGAAATGCGACTCTGAACAATTCGCAAGTCATGACTGGCGAATTGACATATGCCCAAATCCTGGGCCGTAGGTTCGCAGCCGAAGTTCCAACGCAGATCAACTTTGCCTTTGACAGCGC
Organism: Ruegeria sp. HKCCA5491; assembly: GCF_013034565.1. NCBI lineage: Bacteria > Pseudomonadati > Pseudomonadota > Alphaproteobacteria > Rhodobacterales > Roseobacteraceae > Ruegeria > Ruegeria sp. HKCCA5491. Next base: position 153,400 of record NZ_WQGG01000012.1, on the reverse strand, counting down.
GCAGTTGGATGCCAGCGCACAGCGCATCCTGCTGCGGCAGGCAGACTGGATCAAACAGTTCCCCGAAGCGCGCTTCCGCGTTTACGGTCATACGGATGCTGTTGGATCCCAGTCCTACAACCAAAGCCTCGGCCAGCGTCGTGCAGACGCAGCGGTTGCCTTCCTGACACGTCAGGGCATCTCGCGGTCGCGACTGGAAGCCGTTGTTTCCTTTGGCAAAACTCGACCCTTGATCGACACGCCGAACAGAGACCGCCGCAACCGGCGTACGGTTACAGAGGTTTCAGGCTTTGTTGATCGCGCACCTCAGCTGTTGGATGGCAAGTACGCAGAAGTCATCTATCGCGAGTATGTCGAGAGCGCGACCAACCTGAGCTACATCACTGATGTAGACGCGACAGACATCTCTGAATAATCTTTTGAATTGGGCGACATCGTCGCCCAATTCCCAACAATTGGTTCTTTTGCGCCTAATTCTTGCCTAAGTTCCAAGCCACATTTTCAACAATTGGGTGAACTGCGACCGGATAAGGCCGCAACAGGGCAACAGAAGCCTGACCGGACCATTTGGTTCGCGAAGGTTGCTGCCCTCTCGACGAGGACTGTGTTAATGACCAGCGCAACGACGCAAGATGATAAAACCGCTATTCTGGCCTGCACAATAAGCCGGGACGTCCAGAATTTTGATCTTCTGATCGAAGACATGGAAGCCGCTTTGGGTGAGCGTTGGGGCGACTTGGGGTTTGCCGAGGCTTTGGCCTTTTTTGGACAGCCTGAAGCCGATCACCTTGAGTTCGTTGCCCTAGCTATTGACGGCGAAGACGAAGACAACCTTACCCTGATGGGTGAGATCATCACGCAGGCCAAGGAAAAGAAGATCAAAGTTGTCCTGATTGCCGAGGACGTGACGCCAGCTTCATTGCACCAGTTGCTGCGCAAGGGCGCGGATGAATTTGTCCCCTACCCTTTGCCAGAAGGCGAGTTGCAGGAAGCAATCGAGCGTATGAACAAGCCCGACCCGGTCGTTTTGGCGCAGGAAGCGGCCGTTTCGCTAGCGCAGGGCGAATCAAAAGAAGGCGCTTTGTTTGTGACCCACGGTCTGGCCGGTGGCGTCGGATCGACGACTCTGGCGGTAAACCTGGCTTGGGAGCTGGCTTCGATTTCGGAAAAAGAGGCCCCGTCTGTCTGCCTGATCGACCTGGACCTGCAATACGGCACTGTTTCGACCTATCTGGATCTGCCGCGCCGGGAAACTGTTTTTGAGATGCTCTCGGACACGGCGTCAATGGACGATGACGTGTTCTCGCAAGCCCTTCAAACTTATGAAGAAAAAATGCAGGTCCTGACGGCACCGTCTGATATGGTCCCGCTGGATCTGATCACATCAGAGGATATTCAGCGCGTCATTGATACGGCACGCCGGCACTTTGACTATGTGGTTGTGGACATGCCCACAACACTGGTTCAGTGGTCCGAAACCGTTCTGCAAGCTGCACATGTGTATTTCGCATTAATTGAACTGGATATGCGGTCCGCGCAGAACGCTTTGCGCCTGAAACGGGCACTTCAAGCCGAAGAGCTTCCATTCAACAAGCTGCGTTTTGCGATGAACCGTGCGCCTAAATTCACGGATCTGAACGGAAAAAGCAGGATCAAACGCATGGGCGAGAGCCTTGGCATTTCGATCGATCTGCAATTGCCCGATGGCGGAAAGCCGGTGATGCAAAGTGGCGACCATGGTCTGCCGCTGGCCAGTTCTGCCGCCAAGAACCCGCTACGTCGTGAAATTGCGAAGCTTGCGAAATCTCTTCACAGCCTGGGCAGCAGCAGCGCCGAGGCCGCATAACACAATCCCAAAGGGAGAGCCGCCGTGTTTTCAAGATACAAGAAACAGCCCGAAGCGCAGCCGGTTCAACCGGCGGAACAAGCGCAAGCCGCAGCGCCCAAACCCGCTGCTGAACAGGTCCCTTCCGCGAATGCCGTCGCGCGTCGCCCTGTGAAAAAGAAGGCAGCAGAGCCTGCAGCCTCTGATCGCGAGCGCAAACGCAAAGAGCGCCTTGGCGAGATCAAGATCGAGTTGCACCGCGAACTTCTTGAAAACCTCAACCTCGCGGCGCTTGAAAACGCAGGCGAATCCGAACTGCGCGCTGAAATTAGCGCAATTGCCAGCGAAGTTCTGGAACTCAAGAACATCGTTCTAAACCGCGAGGACAGATCGCAGCTTACCAAGGAACTGTACGACGAAGTTACAGGACTTGGTCCTTTGGAGGCGTTGCTGCAAGACGATACGGTCAACGATATCCTGGTAAACGGACCTCAGCAGATTTTTGTTGAGCGTGCGGGCAAGCTGGAAATCAGCGACATCACGTTCAAAGATGAAAAGCACCTGATGCGGATTATCGACAAGATCGTGTCCGCTGTGGGTCGTCGCGTAGATGAATCCAACCCATATGTTGACGCCCGTCTTGCCGATGGTTCGCGTTTCAACGCAATGGTTCCTCCGATTGCCGTTGATGGTTCTTTGGTTTCCATTCGTAAGTTCAAAAAGGACAAACTGGGGATTGACGATCTGGTCAATTTCGGAGCGTTCACCGAAGAAATGGCCGCCTATCTGCAGGCAGCGGTTTCAACCCGCCTGAATGTCATCGTTTCTGGCGGTACGGGTTCCGGTAAAACGACAACGCTGAACGCCCTGTCCAGCTTTATCGACGATGCCGAACGTATCCTGACCATCGAGGATACCGCGGAACTTCAGTTGCAACAGACCCACGTGGGCCGGATGGAAAGCCGCCCACCGAACGTGGAAGGCAAAGGCGAAGTCAGCCCGCGCGACTGTCTGAAAAACGCCCTGCGTATGCGCCCCGACCGCATCATCGTGGGCGAGACGCGTGGCGCCGAGGTCATCGACATGCTGCAGGCCATGAACACCGGTCACGACGGCTCGATGACTACGATCCACGCCAACTCGGCCCGCGACGGTATTTCACGTTTGGAAAACATGATCGCAATGGCCGGTATCGAAATGCCCATCAAGGCGGTCCGCAGCCAGATTTCATCTGCTGTGAACCTGATCGTACAGGCCAGCCGCCTACAGGACGGCTCGCGCCGGATGACCTCGATCACCGAGATCACCGGCATGGAGGGCGATGTGATCTCGATGCAGGAAATCTTTAAATTTCAACGCGTTGGATTGACCCCAGACAACAAGATCATTGGTCATTTCACAGCAACCGGCGTTCGCAGCCACTTTTCAGAACGCTTCCGTTTGTGGGGCTTTGACCTGCCCCCGTCCATTTACGAACCAACGACGATGTAAGGAGAGCCAGATATGCAACTGCCGTTAGAGGCCCTTATCTATGTTGTTATCTTCGTCGCTGTTCTGGCGTTGGTCGAAGGTATCTATCTTGTCGCATTCGGCAAATCCATCAGTCTGAACAGCCGGGTCAACCGGCGCCTGGACATGCTGGATAAAGGTGTCGGGCGCGAACAGGTTCTTGAGCAGCTGCGGAAAGAAATGCAGCAGCACATGAAAACCCAGAGCATCCCGCTCTATTCTCTGCTGGCTGACAAGGCGCAGAAAGCAGCGATTGCATTTTCACCCCATCAGTTGATCGTGATAATGGCATTGTTGTCGGGGTTTGCGTTTGTTGGGCTGAGTATCGGCACAGCAACAGACACTTACCTTCGCATTGCAATCTCGATCGCAATCGGTGTCGGTGGCGTCTATGCATGGGTGAACCACAAGGCGTCGAAACGGATGGCCCTGCTGGAAGAGCAGTTGCCTGACGCCGTGGAATTGATGGTGCGTTCGCTGCGCGTTGGTAACCCTTTTGTGTCTACGATCCAGATCGTTGCAAACGAAGTTCAGGATCCTCTGGCCACCGAATTCGGCGTGATTGCAGACGAGTGTGCCTATGGTCGCGACGTCGGCGAAGCCCTGAAGGACCTGGCCGAGCGTCTGGATATGCAGGACTTGCGCTTCTTGTCTGTGGCCGTGGGAATTCAGCAGCAATCAGGTGGTAACCTTGCCGAAATTCTGGCTGGTCTGGCCCAGGTGATCCGGGCGCGCTTTCGGCTGTTCCGCCGCGTTAAGGCAATCACTGCCGAGGCAAAATGGTCCGGCAAGTTCCTATCCGGTTTCCCGGTCTTCTGTCTGATTTTCATTCTGGTGAAAGACCCGGGTTACTATGACGATGTTCTGGACCACGCATGGTTCATTCCCGGCTGTTTCTTCGTTGGGATCATGCTGACGCTGAACCTGATCGTCATGCGCATTCTCACAAACATTAAGGTCTGAGGTAAGTATCATGGAGTTCTTGGCTCAAATTAACGACCTGCTGAAAGATAACCTGGGTGAATTCGGGCCCTTGATCGTCGTCGGCGTGCTGGGGGTCTTTATGATCCTGGTTGCGGTTCCGCTGATGATCAATCAGCCCGAAGATCCTCTTAAAAAGCTTCAGCGATCTAACGCGGCTCCGAAGAAGGGCAAAAAGGAAAAGCGGGACAAGTTGCGTAATGCAAGTCGCAACGAACAGCTTGAAAAGTTTGCGACATTTCTTGAACCGCAAAACGAAGAAGAACTGTCGGCCATGCAGCTTAAGCTGCGTCAGGCCGGATATCACTCAAAGGATGCCGTCCGATTCTTTCACTTTGCCCAATTCGCGCTGGGGATCGTCGGTATCCTGATCGGTGTGATGTTGGTGACAGTGCTGGCCGGGGACGAGGAATTCACACCCTCGCAAATGGCAATTCGTGTGATCATTCCGGCAACCGCAGCCTATTTCCTGCCGCGCTACTGGATCACACGCCGCGTAGCCGAGCGGGAAGAGGCGATCGTTGCCGGTTTCCCCGATACGCTGGACCTCATGCTGGTTTGCGTTGAGGCCGGGCAGTCTCTGGACCAGGCCATCGTCCGAGTGGCAACTGAAATGAAAGCTTCCTACCCTGATATTGCACAGGAATTCGAAGTCGTTGCCTACGAGCTTAAGGCAGGTAAGGATAAAGACACCGTCCTGCGCGACTTTGGCACGCGCTGTGGGGTGCAGGATGTCAGCTCTTTCGTTACGGTGATGATCCAATCGGCAACCTTTGGTACGTCAATTGCCGAGGCTTTGCGGGTTTACGCCAGCGAAATGCGTGACAAACGCGTGATGCGCGCGGAAGAGGCCGCTAACAAGTTGCCAACCAAAATGACACTTGCCACAATGATGCTGACGGTGCCGCCGTTGCTGGTCATTCTTGTTGGACCTTCGGCAAAGGGCATCGCAGACTTCGCAGGTGGCAACTAGGGGAGCCTTCAGCCCTATGATTTCAACAAGCAGGTGCGTCCAACTCGGGATTCGCCGCGCACTAGGGGCCGCTATGGTGATGACCATGGTGGCCTCTTGCACGGAAACCAGCGTTTCGGACCAATTGGATCCACCGGGTATTGATCCGAAGGGGCAAGTTGAAGACCCGTTGGTTGTGGGCAATCGCCTTTTGGTGGCCGGAGAATATGACCTGGCGCTAGATTCATTTGCCCGCGCGGCCCTGGATCAAGGTATGACACCGGAAATCATGGCGGCGATGGGCACCGCAAACCTTGGCCTCAGGCAGCTCAAGCCGGCTGAAACCCTGCTGCGTCGTGCCGTCGCCGATGAACCAGACTGGCCGGTGGCGTGGAATAATCTGGGCGTTATTCTGGTGGAAAAAGGCGAATACCCCGAAGCAGCGCAGGTCTTTCGGCGCGCCTTTGCATTGGACAATGGCGAAAGTGACGCAATTCGCGACAATCTTCGCTTAGCACTCGCAAAAATGGAAAATCCTGTTAATACTACACCCGAAGAACAAGAATACACACTGGAGCAGCAAGGCGACGGGCAATTCAAGCTGCGCAAGCTCCCGTAACTTAGGCAAGAGCAGTAAGGGACGCAAAATGCGCCAACAATTCTTGATTCCGGCAATGGTTCTGTGCGGGCTGACCCTGTCTGCCTGTGAAAAAGAAACCGAAGAGGAAAAGGTCGCGAAGACGTTTCAGGAAGTGAACGTCATCGACGAGACAAACCTGAACGAAGTTCTGCTGACGGCGGCCGACCCGAATGAGGCTGTGACCTATTTCCAAGGTGCGGCTGCTAAGAATCCCGGCCGTATCGACCTGCAGCGCGGTTTGGCAATTTCGCTGGCACGCGCCAAACGCACGACCGAAGCAGCCGCCGCATGGAAAAAAGTGACAACCATGAAAGGTGCGGCCAACGTCGACAAGGTCGAATATGCCGACGCGCTTGTGCGTTCGGGCAACTGGACACAGGCAAAAACGGTTCTGGATTCCATCCCGCCAACGTACGAAAGCTTCAAGCGCTACCGCCTCGAGGCTGTCGTTGCGGATTCCAAACAAGATTGGAAGCGTGCGGATCATTTCTATGAAACTGCTGTCGGGCTGACCACGCGCCCCGGAAGCGTCATGAACAACTGGGGATACTCCAAGCTGTCTCGTGGCGAATTCGAAGAGGCCGAGCGTCTTTTCACAGAAGCCATTCGTCAGGACAACACTTTGTTTACTGCCAAGAACAACCTTGTTCTGGCGCGTGCGGCACAGGGAAACTACAGCATGCCTGTTGTCCCCCTGACGCAGGCGGAACGTGCTATGTTGCTGAATACGATGGGGATTTCTGCGGTCAAGCAGGGTGACGTTACGACGGCCAAGAACCTGTTCCGTGAAGCGATCGCGACGCATCCACAGCATTTCGAAGAAGCTGTCCGCTCGCTCCGGGCGCTCGAGGAAGCCTGATTGATGAGCATTCCCGCACTTGCCGCGGGCTGGTTCTTACCGTTTGTTCTGCCGATCTGCTTTTACGTGGCCTTCACAGACTTGCGTGACATGCTGATCAAGAACCACGCGGTGATCACGCTGGCCTTGGTTTTTGTTGTCGTAGGTCTGTTTGTTCTGCCGCCTTGGTCAACCGAATGGACCACTGGTTGGGTCGGCCCGTTTACCATCACGTTGCCCCCGTATGTTTGGCAATTGCTGCATATCGTGGTTGTCCTGATCCTTGGAATCTTCTTCAACGCGGCGGGCCTTATGGGGGCTGGCGACGCCAAATTTCTGGCGGCGGCTTCTGCATTTATCTGGCCGGGGGATTACATGACAGCGACCATGATCCTGGTATCCACGACACTGGCCGCGTTTGTAACCCACCGGCTTGCCAGAAACACAGCCCTTAGAACCATTGCTCCTGATTGGGAGAGTTGGAACCGCGCCAAGCAGTTCCCAATGGGCTTTTCGCTGGGCGGCGGATTGGCCATCTATTTGATGTTGGGGACTGTTTACGGGTCGTAAACTATCATCAGACCGCCTTTTCCCTGCCTTGGTGATGACACAAAGCAGGACCAGATTTTCCGCAAGTGGCCCGGCATCGGGCAATTGGCGTGAATACTGGATAAGACGGGCGACGCTCATGAATATGCAGACGACTACGGTAATGGCCCCTCCTGCCCCCAAAGGGTTGGGTGAAATGCAGCTTCCCATCGTCATGATGCGGGACATCCTGCTGAAGACAATTTTTCGCAAAAACGTGGATACTGTGTCCGAGGTTGCCGCGGCAGTGTGTTTGCCCGGTTCGGTAACGCAGGAATTGATCGACATCGCGCGCGAACAAAAGCTTCTTGAGGCAACCGGTACGCTGAACGCGAACAGTGGCAACGAAATGGGATACCAACTGACGGATGCGGGCAAGGCACGTGCCTTGGACGCGCTAAGCCAGTCGGAATATTTTGGCGCAATGCCGGTCCCGCTGGATGTGTACCGCGAACAGGTCAAGCGCCAGTCGATCCGGAACATTCAGGTCACGCGTGATCAACTGACCGGAGCCATGGGGCATCTGGTTCTTCCCGACAGCCTTCTGGATCATCTGGGCCCTGCGGTCAGCGCGGGTCGGTCGATCCTCATGTATGGCCCCCCCGGTAACGGTAAGTCGTCAATCTCGAACGGTATTCGTGATGCTTTGGGGGACAGCGTGTATGTCCCGCGCGCCATTGAATATGCCGGTCAGGTGATCACCGTCTACGACCCGATCGTGCATACCGCGATCGAACAAGAAGCCGACGATCCAAATAGTTTGCGCCGCCGCAAACGGTTCGACACGCGCTATGTTCAATGCGAACGCCCGACTGTTGTGACTGGCGGTGAACTCTCGCTCAGCATGCTGGACCTGGTCTACAACCCCACCGCGCGGACCTATCAGGCCCCGCTGCAGCTTAAATCGACTGGTGGCATCTTTATCGTGGACGACCTTGGGCGTCAGGCTGAACCGCCACAGGCGCTGATCAACCGCTGGATTGTTCCATTGGAAGAAAACAAGGACATCCTCGGCCTGCAATCGGGTGAGAAATTCGAAGTCCCCTTTGACACGCTGGTTATCTTCTCGACCAACTTCCACCCGAATGAAATCTTCGACCAAGCGGCCCTCCGCCGGATTTTCTTCAAGATCAAGATCGACGGTCCAAACCAGGAGAACTTCTTGAAAATCTTTGCCATGGTTGCCCGTAAACGCGGTATGCCGTTGGATGAGGCCGCCCTGGTGCACCTGCTAAAAGTCAGATACCCGACCATCAACAATATCTACGCGAACTATCAGCCCATCTTCTTGATCGATCAGATGATCTCAATCTGTGAATTCGAGGGCATCCCCTATCAGATGAGCCCCGACCTGATCGACCGCGCCTGGGCCAACATGTTCGTCAAGGACGAGAAAATCGTCAAATAAGGCCGTGCCATTTCGGGGCCGGGCCGAGTAATCTGCGCGTATGACGCAGATTCCCGCCCGGATCACCGACTGGTTCACCGCCAAAGGCTGGTCCTTCCATCCGCATCAGCAAGAAATGTTCGACCGGGCCGCTGATCCGGCAACCCTGCTAATTGCGCCCACGGGTGGTGGCAAGACCATGGCTGGCTTCCTGCCGACCCTGTCCGATTTGGCGGCGCGGGATCATGCCGGACTTCACACGATTTATGTCTCGCCCCTCAAGGCGCTGGCCGCTGATATCCGGCGCAACCTGCGCGGCCCGGCGGATGACATCGGGTTGAAAATTCGCATCGAAGACCGGACGGGAGACACCTCGGCCACACAGAAAAAGCGCCAGCGTGTCGACCCGCCGCATATTCTGCTGACCACCCCGGAAAGTCTGGCGCTGCTGACGTCCTATGAAGATGCGCCAAGGATGTTCCAAGGCGTGCAGCGCGTAATCGTTGACGAAATCCACGCGTTGGCCGAAAGCAAGCGCGGGGACCAGTTGATGTTGGCGCTGGCGCGACTGCAAAGCTTCTGCCCAGAATTGCGCCGCGTGGGACTGTCCGCCACCGTTGAAGACCCGGACGCCATCGCGCGATTTCTGGCCCGTCACCCTGACCCCTGCCCTGTTGTTCAGGCTGACCCCGGCCCGGATCCTGACATCCGAATGCTTAAAACGCAGGAAATGCCGCCGTGGTCAGGCGGTGGTGCAGCCTATTCCATCCCGGCTGTGCTTGAGCAGATCAACCAGCACAAGACGACGCTGATCTTTCACAACACCCGCGCGCAGGCCGAAATTTTCTTCCACAACCTGTGGCTCGCCAACGAAGACGGCTTGCCAATTGGCATTCACCACGGCAGCCTTGACCGGCAACAGCGTGAACGGGTCGAGGCTGCGATGGTACGCGGCGATCTGCGTGCAATTGTCTGCACGGGCAGCCTTGATCTGGGGATCGATTGGGGGGATGTCGATTTGGTGATCCAGATCGGTGCACCCAAGAACGTCAAACGGCTGGTGCAGCGGATCGGGCGGGCCAATCACCGGTATAACGCACCGTCCAAGGCCCTGCTTGTACCCGCCAACCGCTTTGAAGTGGTCGAATGCATCGCTGCGCTGGAAGCCGCCAAAGCGCACGATCTGGATGGAGAGCCGCGGGGGGCAGGGCCGCGGGACGTGTTGTGCCAGCATATCCTGATCGCTGCGGCTGCTGCCCCATTTGAGGCGGACGCGTTGTTTCAGGAACTGACGACGGCTGGCCCCTACGCTCGACTTGCAAGGACTGAGTTCGATGCCTGTTTGGATTTCTGCGCGACCGGAGGCTATGCCCTGCGCGCGTATGATCGCTGGCAACGCCTGCAACAAAGACCTGATGGCAAATGGCAACTGCGTGACCCGCGTGCCGCGCAGCGTATTCGCATGAATCTCGGGACGATTCAGGACACCGACACGCTGAAAGTACGGCTCAGGCGCAATCGCGGCGGAAAACCACTGGGTGAGGTTGAAGAGGCTTTTGCCGCCTCATTGACCCCCGGTGATACGTTCCTGATCGGTGGACGGATCGTGCGATACGAAGGGTTACGCGACATGACGGTCGAGGTCAGCCGCCAAGCAAACCGCAAGCCAAAGATCGCAACATTTTCCGGAACCAAATTTGCCACCTCCACGCAGTTGAGCGACCGCATTCTGCGCATGTTCGCCCAAGCGGACTGGCCGCAATTGCCTGCGCATACCGCCGACTGGTTGGCCCTGCAGCGCGACATATCCCGATTACCGCAACGCGACAGGCTGTTGATCGAAAGCTTTCCCAGTGACGGGCGCGAACATCTTTGTGTCTACGGGTTTGCGGGCCGAAACGCACAACAGACGCTTGGGCTGCTGCTGACAAAAAGGATGGAGGAAACGGGCCTCGCCCCACTGGGTTTTGTCGCCACCGACTACGCGACGTTGATTTGGGGGCTGGACGCGGTGACCGACCCCAGCCCCTTGTTCCAAATTGAGGCCTTGCGAGAAGGGCTAGACGTCTGGTTGGCCGGAAACGCCGTGATGAAACGAACCTTTCGAGCGTCAGCAACAATTGCCGGGCTGATCGAACGCAACACAGGCGGCCAGCGCAAAAGCGGGCGGCAGGCGACGTTTTCCTCGGATATCCTCTATGACACGCTTCTGAAATACGATCCTGAGCACCTGTTAATGCAAATCACTCGGGAAGAGGCCATGCGTGGTTTGGTGGATTTTGGACGGATCGAAGCGATGATCGAGCGCATCGGCAACCGGGTCGACCTTTTGCGTCTGGATCGTGTTTCGCCTCTGGCCGCGCCTTTGTTTCTGGAGGTTGGAAAAGTACCCGTCAAAGGAGCCGCCGAAGAACGATTGTTGGAGGAAGAAAGCCTGCGCCTGTTACAAGAGGCAGGGTTGGACCCTGCATAAACCCTCTTGCACAACAGGTTTAAACTCGCAAAGAACACAGCATGAACGACCTGACATTTTCCTTCGCCGGTCAAAGCCTTTGTGCGATGGGATCCGGGGCATTGTGGTGGCCGGATCAAGGCCTGTTATGTGTCTCTGACCTGCATCTTGGTAAATCAGAGCGTTTAGCGCGTCTGGGCGGGCCATCGCTGCCGCCTTATGACAGCCAGGACACACTGTCACGTTTGGCCGCAGATATCGCGCGGACCAATGCCCAAACTGTCATCTGCCTAGGCGACAGCTTTGACGATCTGGAGTCTCTAATTGGTTTGGACCCAGAGGAAAAGATCCGGATTACAACGTTGCAGGCGGGGCGGCGCTGGATTTGGATCGAAGGAAATCACGACCCCGGCCCCGTCGAACTGGGCGGTAGCCATCTGGCCGAGTTTGAGGTTGAGCCTTTGATCTTTCGCCACATCGCGCAGCCCAACGCCAAGGCCGAAGTTTCCGGCCACTACCACCCCAAAGCGCGTCTTCGGGCGCGCGGTAGTTCCATCACCAGACCAGCCTTTCTGACCGACAGTGAGCGGCTGATTTTACCCGCTTACGGAACGTATACGGGTGGGCTTTACAGTACTGCCGAGGTTCTATGCGACCTGATGCAAGATGATGCGATAGCGATTTTGACAGGCACCCACGCGCGGATGATCCCGATGCCACGGTGACGTCCTATTGGATGATACCGTCACATTCCAACTCAGGCTTATATTTCCTGCTTACTGGAACAAGCTCGCCGTTCTTGAGCCGCAGGAAAATCTTGCCGCCCTGCCGTTCAACACCGGACACGGCCGCGTCGACCACCCAATGCGAGCGATGCGTGCAATGGCCATTTACGGGCTCCATTTCGGCAATTGCGTCAGTAAACCGGGACCGAATAGTAAATGTGCCCTCGGACGTTACGACGTCAACCGAGTGATCCCTAACCGCCAGCCGAAACACCTGACCTTGGAAAGAATGTGGCAACCTGTTCAGCAGCCGTGGTTTCTGAGGTTCTGGGGCCTGATCCGGGCTGGTTTCCAAAGGTTTGCTTCGCACCAAAACAAGGCCGGTTGCGAACAAACCGCCATAAGACGCAACCGAAAGAATTCCCGGCGCCTGTTCCCCTTGGGCAGCAAGCAGAAGCCAGGCGAACAACCAGACTGACGGCACGAACAGGGCGAAGACCAAGGCGACTTGGGCAACATCACGCCCTCGGAACTCGACAAATGAAAGGTATTCGAAAAACAGCTTTCTAACGAACCACGTCAACGCCAACGCAAGGGCCATAGCACCACACCAAAACAGGAGGCGCGGCAAGAAAGACAGGGATATGCCCGGAAACGGTTGAAACGCGATCGCCAACAAGGGCAGGAACACCAAACCTGCCACGCCCCGTTGCAAGGTAAATTCGGCCAGAATTGAGCGAAGCGTCGTCTTCATGCTTGTTCGAACAAAACCTACAGTCACATTTCACAACACACCAAGCCACAACAAGATCAGATCGTAACTGGCTGGGAAAAATGAAATATCACCGATCGAAGAACATTCAAACCCCGAGGGAACAAACTTAATTTATCCTAATGAAACATTTAAGCCGATGAGCGTCATGCTCACCGGCCTAAATGTTTAGCTTATAAACTACCGAGGCCCGACCGTCAGGCCGTCAGGCCTTCGGGTTCCGACAAACCATTGGCACGGCAGCAGGCCGTCACCGTGTTGGCCAGCAGGCAGGCAATCGTCATTGGGCCGACACCGCCTGGAACCGGAGTGATCGCACCCGCGCGTTCCGCGGCGCTGGCATAATCCACGTCACCCACCAGCTTGTTCTTGCCGTCACGTTCGATCCGGTTGATGCCCACGTCGATGACGGTTGCGCCTTCCTTGATCCAATCGCCCGGCACCATCTCGGGGCGTCCCACGGCGGCCACAACGATATCGGCGCGGCGGACAACGTCCGGAAGGTCCTTGGTGCGCGAATGCGCAATGGTCACGGTGCAGCTATCTCCCAGCAACAGTTGCGCCATCGGTTTGCCCACGATGTTCGAACGGCCAATCACCACAGCGTCCATTCCGGACAATGAACCATGATGGTCGCGCAGCATCATCAGGCATCCCAGCGGGGTACAAGGCACCATCGACTTCTGGCCTGTGCCCAACAGACCCACATTCGAAATGTGAAACCCATCGACGTCCTTGGCCGGGTCGATCGAGTTGATTACCAAGTCTTCGTTCAGATGTTTGGGAAGCGGCAACTGCACCAGAATGCCATGCACCGCCGGGTCGGTGTTCAGCTTGTCGATCAGCGCCAGCAGGTCGTCTTCCGAGGTTTCGGCGTCCAGCTTATGCTCGTACGAGTTCATGCCGACCTCGACCGTCTGCTTGCCTTTCGAACGGACATAAACCTGGCTAGCGGGGTCTTCACCCACAAGAACCACCGCCAGACCGGGCGTGATTCCGTTTTCCTCTTTCAACTTAGTGACCTGATCAGCCACCTGCGCGCGAACCTTTGCTGCGAACGCCTTACCGTCAATAACCTGGGCTACCATCCTGTCATCCCTTCCTTGAAAACGGAGCGGGCGCTTGAAACGCCCGGTCAGTCAGAGCCGAGAACACGTTCCTCGCGTGCAATCGACCACTCTATCAGTATGCGCCACATCTGCTCGGCCAGGTCCGGGTCCATGCCCAGATCGTCCGAACTTGCGCGCACGCGCTGCACCACTTCTTCGACACGGTCCGGAATGCGGGCGGGCAGCCCCTCGGCCGGTTTCAACTGCGAGGCACGGTCGATATATCCCGCGCGCGCCACCAACTTCTCGATCAGTTGACGGTCCAGCTTGTCGATCTGAGCCCGCAATTCCTGCATTGAATTGCAGTCCTGCGGTGGTGTCAGAGTGGGCATGTTCGTCTCCTCATGGCCCGGGGATGTCCCCGGACCACGAGATGTCTCATTTGGGGGCTTAGAACAAGCCCTCGATCTCACCTGCGTCGTTTAGGCAGATGGTTTCCGCAGCCGGTTTGCGGGGCAGACCGGGCATGGTCATGATCTCGCCGCAGACAACCACGATGAAGCCGGCACCTGCGGACAGGCGAACCTCACGCACCGGGACCGAGTGACCGTTGGGCGCGCCGCGCAGGGTCGGATCGGTCGAGAAGGAATATTGCGTTTTCGCCATGCAGACCGGCAAATTGCCATAACCCGCCTCTTCCCAATCGCGAAGCTGGTTGCGGATCTTATTGTCAGCCAGAACCTCGTCCGCGCGGTAAATGCGCTTGGCGATGGTTTCGATCTTTTCGAACAAAGGCATTTCATCGGGATAGATCGGCGCGAAGTTCGCGGAACCGCCTTCGACGATCTCGACAACTTTTTCAGCCAGCGGTGCAGAGCCTTCTGAACCCAGTTCCCAGTGACGTGACAGGATCGCTTCGACACCGTGTTCACCGCAATAGTCTTTGACAGCCTGCACTTCAGCGTCGGTGTCGGTGACAAAGTGGTTAATGGCAACCACAACTGGTACGCCGAACGACTTCACGTTCTCGATGTGACGACCCAGGTTGGCGCAGCCCGCCTGAACCGCGTCGACGTTTTCGGCACCCAGATCGGCCTTGGCCACGCCGCCGTTCATCTTCATCGCACGCACGGTGGCGACCAGCACCACAGCCGACGGAGCAATGCCCGCCTTACGGCACTTGATGTTCATGAACTTTTCGGCACCCAGATCGGCCCCAAAGCCCGCTTCGGTCACGACATAGTCGGCCACTTTCAGCGCGGTCTTGGTTGCGATGACCGAGTTACAGCCGTGTGCAATGTTCGCAAACGGACCACCGTGTACAAAGGCCGGGTTGTTTTCCAGCGTTTGCACCAGATTCGGCTGCATCGCGTCCTTCAGCAGAACGGTCATTGCGCCTTCGGCCTTGATGTCGCGGCAATAGACCGGAGTCCTGTCGCGGCGATAGGCCACGATGATATCACCCAGTCGCTGTTCCAGATCTTTTAGGTCGTTGGCCAGGCACAAGATCGCCATGACTTCGGACGCAACAGTGATGTCAAAGCCTGCCTCACGAGGAAAGCCGTTCGACACACCGCCCAGCGAAGCAGTGATCTGACGCAGCGCACGGTCGTTCATGTCGACCACACGACGCCATGCAACGCGACGGATGTCGATGTCGCACTCGTTGCCCCAATAGATGTGGTTATCAATCATCGCCGACAGTAGAGAGTGGGCCGAGGTGATGGCGTGGAAATCGCCTGTGAAGTGCAGGTTCATTTCCTCCATCGGAACAACCTGCGCGTAACCGCCACCTGCAGCGCCGCCCTTCATGCCAAAGTTGGGGCCAAGCGAAGCTTCGCGGATACAGATCATCGCGTTCTTGCCAATGCGGTTCAGGCCGTCGCCCAGACCAACGGTTGTGGTGGTCTTGCCTTCACCCGCAGGGGTCGGGTTGATCGCGGTAACAAGGATCAGCTTGCCGTCTTCCCGGTCCTGAACCGAGTTGATGAAGTCTTGGCTGACTTTCGCCTTGTCGTGGCCATAGGGCAGCAGATCGGCGGACTCGATGCCGATCTTGGCGCCGATTTCCTGAATCGGCTTCTTGTTCGCTTCGCGGGCGATTTCGATGTCGGATTTGTAGCTCATTGGGCAGGGTCCCTGATTGAATGCCGTGCAAAACCAACGCAGGGCGTCGGCGCTGATCAACCCATACAGTTGTGAACCCCGGCAATGAATGTGGATTCCGACATAATCAAGCCCCGAAACGGCGTAGCGTCACTTACAGGATGGCGTCACGTAACTTTGATCGTTTCCCATCGGAAAACCTGTGACTTAAGGTGCCCAGGCGCGCTGATCGGGAACGAACAGCTTCATACGATCGCCCAGCTTCAACACACCGGGTCGCTCGACCCATGCGGTCACACCCCGCCTCCCCTTCGCTGCGGGCTTGAACGCCGCACCGTGACCGGGCAGATCGGACTCGACCTCGCGACCAGGAATCACGCAGGGGCGGTTTTCCATATCTACCGTGATCGTGACGCCATCGGGCCCCTGAAGCCGCGAGGATGGCGGTACATGCGTAAAGTCCGGTATTCCACGCAACAGGATGCTGACCCCCAGAAAAGAGGGGTCCAGCGCGTCCAGCCCCATCTCAGCCGCCGTCGCCTGCATCTCATCTTCGGACAACACGGACAATTGCCGCACATTGCGGATCTCAGTGCCCTGTGGGTAGAGATTCTTCATCCGCACGCAAGAGGAACGGTTCACCCCCTCATGCCGCTCGCCCGCTGCACCTGCAAAACCCAAAGACATCTCAGGGACGGCAGATGCTCGGATCGACTGCCCCGCCTGAACGTGACCCAGCCAAACGATTTCACCCGTGAATTCTGTTTCTCGCAGGACCGGCATGTTCTGCCCCCTATAACCGCCACAATCTTCGGGCAACTAGCCGGCAGGTTTGCCGGAAAGAAAAGAAAAACCCGAGCCTTGGCTCGGGTTTTAGCGTTAAGTGGTCGGTTCCGGCTCCATGCCACCATCGGGCGGAGATTTCTTAACCTTGGTTTTCGGGATCGCCGTGACGCTTGGCGCACCGCCCTCATCCGGGCTGCCGCCTTCGTCGTCACCTTCGCTGGGCGATTCACCGTTCATAACGCGCTTGATCTCGTCGCCGGTCAGCGTCTCATATTCCAGCAGACCTTGCGCCAGACGTTCCCACGCCTCGTTCTTGTCGGTGAGGATCTTGTGCGCACGCTCATATCCTTGCTGGATCAGGCGTTTCACCTCTTCTTCGATCAGCTCTTTTGTATGGGCCGAGACCGAGAAACCAGCGGTGTTGCCCTGATAGCCCTCATGCGCTTCAGCATAGTCGATATTGCCAACCTTGTCCGACATGCCCCAGCGCATAACCATGGCGCGCGCAAGCTGGCTGGCTTGCATGATGTCACCGGCGGGGCCGTTCGACACATGGTCTTCACCGTATTTGATGACTTCGGCAGCCTTACCTGCCATGGTCATGGCCAGCTTTTGCTCACATTCGTCCCGGTGATAGTTCAGGCGATCCATTTCAGGCAAAGACACAACCATACCCAGCGCACCGCCGCGCGGAATAATCGTTGCTTTATAGACTGGGTCGCACAGCGGCAGCTCCAGACCAACTACGGCGTGGCCGGCCTCGTGATAGGCGGTCTTTTCCTTTTGATCCTGGGTCAGCACCATCGAGCGGCGCTCGGCCCCCATCATCACCTTGTCCTTGGCGTTCTCAAAGTCTTCCATGGTGACAAAGCGACGGCCTACACGCGCCGCCATCAGCGCGGCCTCATTCACGAGGTTCGCCAAGTCCGCACCCGAGAAGCCCGGAGTACCGCGCGCGATGATGCGCAGGTCAACGTCAGGGCCCAGAGGCGTCTTGCGCGCATGCACACCCAAGATCTTCTCACGGCCTTTGATGTCGGGGTTGCCGACCGTCACGTTACGGTCAAACCGGCCCGGACGCAGCAGCGCAGGGTCCAGAACGTCCTTACGGTTGGTCGCGGCCAGAATGATCACGCCTTCGTTGGCTTCGAACCCGTCCATCTCAACCAGCAACTGGTTGAGCGTTTGTTCGCGTTCGTCGTTGCCGCCGCCATAGCCGGCACCACGATGGCGACCCACGGCGTCGATCTCGTCAATGAACACGATGCAAGGTGCGTTTTTCTTGGCCTGTTCGAACATGTCGCGTACACGAGACGCACCCACACCCACAAACATCTCGACGAAGTCTGAGCCTGAGATGGTGAAGAAGGGCACGCCAGCCTCACCGGCAATCGCGCGGGCCAGCAGCGTCTTACCAGTGCCCGGAGGGCCAACCAGCAGCGCGCCTTTGGGGATTTTACCACCCAGACGGCTGAATTTCTGCGGGTTGCGCAGGAATTCGACGATCTCTTCCAGCTCTTCCTTGGCCTCGTCAATGCCGGCCACGTCGTCAAAGGTCACCCGCCCATGCTTTTCGGTCAGCATCTTGGCCTTGGACTTGCCAAAGCCCATCGCGCCACCTTTGCCGCCGCCTTGCATCCGGTTCATGAAATAGACCCAGACACCGATCAGAAGCAGGAATGGCAAAAGCGTGATCAGGAAGGACTGGAACCCGGATTGCTGCTGCTTTTCAGCGCGCACCGGAATATTTTCGTCGATCAACAGCTTGGTGACCTCGGCGTCACCCGGTTTGATCGTCACATAATTTGCGCCGCTTTGCGTGGTATAGCGAATCTGTTCACCATCCAGCGTCACATTCTTGACCTCGCCGCCTTCAACAGCGGTCACGAAATCGGAATAAGTTCTTTCATTGCTCTGAAGCGTTCCGCCTGGTCCGCTGAACAAATTGAACAGTGCAAGGATCAGCAGAAACAGAACGACCCAGAAGGCGATGTTACGAGCGTTGCCCAAGGAAAATCTCCCAAAAGATTTCGGCAGGTGGGGGTCTGCCGGGTTGCTCTATAAAATAGAGATGATTCAAGCAGGTTCAATGCGATAAAAACGAAGAATGAAAGTCGGACCTTTCCGCCGTCAATTCTGCCTGCCAACCGTTCGTAAAACCTGCCAAAGGCGCGGACAAAAGGGTTTCGCCGTCCCATACTGCGGGTGATGATACCAGCACCTCGCGGGGTTTTCCAAGAGCCCTCCACTCTGACGCTGAACGTAGCCCTGCGTCGCCCAATGGCGCAATCGTTGCATTGGGCGCAGAAGGGCCGGTCAAAACCCAACGGTCATCCCAGTCTTGTCCAATTTCGCAGCGCATTTCCTTCACGGCGTTTAGCTCTCTGCAAATCCACGTTTTATTGCCCTTTGGGATCAGAATGCAGCCCCCAATCGTGCCCGGTTTTGCAAGCTCAATCGCCTCGATTGCTTGTTCGGTGGCTGTGTGTCGTGGGGGATAGCCGGGTCCGGCAATCCACGCCAAACTGCCCAGCACCAACCGGCGCTGAACCTCAGCAGGCAAAGCCGCGAATCCGGCTTGGTCGCAGCACACGGCCCCCGTATCCGCAACAAGAACCTGCCGTGCCGAGTCTTGCGTATATAGCGCCAAAGCTTCATCCGCCCGCGCCAGATTTTGCGCAACACGTGTCAGAGACTGGGCCGAAATTCCCAAGCCCCCAAGCGATTTCAGCGCGTCCCGCGCCTTGATCCGGTCGAATCTCATGTCGTGATTCGATGGGTCTTCTATCCAGTCCACACCGATTTCCGTCAGATAGTCGCGCAACTGAAGGCCCGTAACGCCCAGCATCGGACGCAGGAAAGTCGCGCCGTTCCGCTTGATTGAATCAGCCATTCCAGACAAGCCCGTCACACCCGCGGCCCGCCCCAGACGCATCAGAATGGTTTCGGCTTGATCATCTGCAGTATGGCCCAGCGCAATCGCGCCCAAGTCGTTTCTGCGGGCCCAGTCCGCCAGCAACCCGTAACGCTCCTGTCGCGCGCGGTCCTGAAGGTTTCCCCGGCCATCCCAGTTGTTCCAGATCAGAGTTTCGTGCGGCACGCCAAGCGATTTTGCCTGCTGTGCCACCCAGTCCGCCTCTGTTGAGGACTCGGGGCGAAGTCCATGGTCAACCGTCGCAACAAACAACGCCACCTGCTTTTGCCCGGCGATATCTTTCAATAGATGCAGCAACGCGACCGAGTCGCCACCGCCCGACACCGCAATGCCCAAACGGGCTGGAAAATCTGCTCCCAGCCGCGCCCTGATCTCGGATAGCAAAATGTCTGAAATTTCGGTCAAGAACAGCCCAGCGAAGCCATTTCCTGCGTCGCAGCCGAGGCCGCAGCCGAACCCGGAAAACGCACTCCAACCTCGCTAAGGGTTATGCAGGCCTGATCAATCTGCTCCAATCGTCCAAGCGCCGCGCCCAGTTCGAACAAGGCTTCGGGCGCAAACGTGCCTTCGGAATCGCCCGTAAAGCTGGCCAGAAACGCGCGCGCAGCCTCGCGGGTGTCACCCAGCCCCTGCAACGCATGTCCACGCTTCAGGTGGGCCTCTGGTGCGAGGGGGCTTCCGGGGTAGGACGTTTCAAACAGCGCAAACTGATCGGCCGCCGCCTGAAAATTACCGTCGGCCAGAGATTGTGCAGCGGCGTCAAAATCAGCGCGTTCACCAATGGCAAGTTCGCCTTGTTCGGCGATCAGCGGTGTCTCTGTTGTCACGGTCGGAGCCGCTGCGGTGATCTCGGTGTCCCCGCCCAGGGTCGATGTTTCGCCCAGCGTACTCAGATCGCCGCCTTCAAGTTCAACCAGACGAAACTCAAGATCACCAATCCGGTTGGTACCGTCGGTGACGACATTCTGGACCCGTTGATTCAATTGCTCGGTCTGCCGCGTCAGGCGTTGCAATTCAGCCTCGATCGCGTCGACGCGTTCCAGAATTGAACTGCCAGACAGGTTTGGCGCGGGGGAGCCCGTTGTGGAAAACTCGCGCTTGAGGCGCTGAATTTCCACGTGCAGCACCGTTAGCTCTTGCCGGATATCGGCCAAAGTCTGCTGATCCTGCGCTTGTGCCACTCCGGCGGTCGCTACCGCCGCGGCCAGAACCCATCCTGCAATTCTCATCGTCTTACCCCAAGGTTGAACCGGTCAGCACCGTCACCGCGCGGCGGTTCTTGGAATAGCAATCCTCGGTGCTGCAAATCTCGATCGGGCGTTCCTTGCCGAAGCTCACCGTCGTTAGGCGATTACCCGCAACACCCCGCGAAATCAGATACTCGCGGGCCGCGTTTGCGCGGCGCGCTCCAAGGGCAAGGTTGTATTCACGCGTGCCCTGTTCGTCCGCATGTCCTTCGATGGTTGCGACAAAATCGGGGTTTGCCAAAAGCCAGTCCGCCTGCCCTTGCAGGACTGTTTGTGCCTGCGGTGTCAGCGTGGACTGGTCAACCGAGAACAGCACGCGGTCGCCCACGGTTTGCTGGAAATACGCCGGGGATCGCGGATCGCTTGGCGAACCGGGCGCGATGGCCCCGTTCGCGCCGCTGCCAAATCCACCGCCCAGTGCGGAAGGATCGTTGCTGGTACAGGCGGCCATCACACTCAGCGCGCCCAAAGCCAAAACTTTGCTCAATACGTTCATTTCAGGTGCCTCGTCATATTATCTGTTTATTGCCGTCTCTGTATCACAGTGCAGTTTTTTTGTGAACTTTTCCAACCCCCTGCCCTGATCAATTCTGCAATGGCCCCCATGACGGATCACTTCCGCCATCTGGGGTCCGTACCGGGCGCAGATTCCGTCCCGAAATATCCACCGAGTACAGCGTCGCGCGACCACTTGCACCCTGCGTTTCGCGGGTAAACATGATAACCCGACCGTTGGGCGACCATGTCGGCCCCTCGTCAAGGAAGGACGAGGTCAGCAGGCGTTCTTCGCTGCCGTCCGTGCGCATCACACCGATATGAAAACGGCCCTTGTTCTGCTTAGTGAAAGCAACCAGATCCCCACGCGGCGACCAGACAGGTGTGCCATAGCGCCCCTGACCAAAGCTGATCCGCGTCGCTTCGCCACCGTTGGCGGGCATGATATAAAGCTGCGGCGTACCCGAGCGGTCGCTTTCGAACACGATCTGCGACCCATCGGGCGAATAGCTGGGTGCGGTTTCGATGGCAGGTGTGTTCGTCAGTCGGACACTTTGCCCTGACGCCAGATCCATCTTCCACAGGTCCGTGTTGCCACCCTGAATCAGCGAATACACGATCGAGCGTCCATCCGGCGAGAAACGGGGCGAAAAGCTCATGGTGCCGCCCGGTGTATTCAGCTCGGTCCTGCGGACGCGGTCCACGTCCAGCACATAGATGCGTGGCTGGCCAGTTTCATAGCTGGTATAAAGCAGCCGGTCGCCCGTGGGCGAAAAACGCGGGGCAAGCACGATGGCGGCGCTGTCGGTCAAGTACTGCACATTCGCGCCATCATAGTCCATGATCGCCAGCCGTTTCAGTCGCTGGTCCTTGGGTCCGCTCTCGGACACAAAGGCGACACGGCTGTCAAAATAGGCTCCTTCTCCAGTCACCCGGCTGTAGACCTGATCCGCCACCTTGTGCGCCATTCGCCGCCAGCCGTCGGTGGTGCCTGCAAACTGTAGGCCATTACCCAGTTCCTGACCCGAAAATACATCCCACACCCGAAACCGAACTGTCAGGCGATTGCCCGACACATTCACAGCGCCGGTTACCAGCGCCTCGGCGTTGATGGCCTTCCAGTCGGCAAACTGAACCGGGGCATCAAAACTGCTGACCCGGCTGATGAACGCATCCGATGAAATCTCACGGAACAGACCGGTTCCAGTCAAATCAGCAGCAACCACCCGCGAGATGTCCTGCGCGAATTGGGCCGCAGCCGCGTTGTCGGGGACAAAACTGGGCACGGCAAAGGGCAAGGGCTCGATGATCCCCTGATCCAGTTCCAGACGCAGCGGTCCGTTCTGGGCATATGCAGGCGCCGTCAGTATCGTCAGGCCCAGCAACAAGCTGGTCAGAAATCTCATCATTTGATCCGCATCCTCTCGGGATTGAATGTAATCTCAATATCCTGCCATTGCGCGTATTTGTCAGCAGGCAGGTCGTATCCTTTTGCCCCACAGCGCAGAATTGCGCGTCTGGCGGCCTCATATGCCTGGCTCGCAGACCCGGCAGACCCGCCGGAACTGTCGATCATGCGTAAACTGCCGCCCACCACCTTACCATCCGGCGTCAGTGAAAACGCCACGACAACAACAGTCTGCAGCGCATCCGTTGACAAAGAGCCAACATTCCAGCACCGCGAAACGGCCAATCGCATCGCGTCCTTCTCGCCACTGGTCAATGGGGGGCCAGAGGGTTCGTTGCCTTGACCCAATGCCTCGGCCAGAGCGTCCTGAATGGCGCTTTCGTCGGCTGCCGGTGGCTCTGGCTCTTCGGTTTCAGCGACTTCGGTCTGTGCTGGCGGTGTTGGCCTTCTTGGACGGACCTGAGGGCGCGGGGACGACCGGGGCGCGTATTCCTTGGCCTCTTCAGCCTCGGTCACGATCTCATCCGTGGCTTCCTCCGGGGCGGTTTGATCTTGCTGCTCTTGCTGGATTTCTGCGCCTTCGTCCAGTGACACAGCCGGTGTTTCGATATCATCCGGAGCTGCTTCGGGCGGCGGTGGGGCAACCGGCTCGGGCGCGACCTTGTCCGCGGAGCGCGGCTGCGCCTCGGGGCCGGGCGGGACCGGCAATGCCGCAATTTCAGTGTCAGGCGGAGGGTCCAGCGCAGGGGGCTGTTCCACTTCAACAGGCTCAGGCAACGGCTCGACCGCCTCTGGCGCGGCGTCGGGTTCAGGCTCAACCGCCTCTGAAACTTCCGAAGTTGGCTGTTCCTCTTCCACAGGTTCCGGGGGAGCCGTGTTATCTTGCGGTTCTTCAGGCTGCTGTAAGGACGAGGGTGTCGGCACCTCGGGCGCTTCGCGTTGGGCGGTCATCGCCGCGAACTGCTCAGCCGAGATCACGGAAACATCCTGAACGGCCATAGGCAAAGGCTCGGACCGAAAGGTGCCGCCGAACAAGGCCCATCCGATCAGAGATACGTGGGCGATCGCCGAGATCTTGGTGCCGGTATCCACCGCGCGGCCTCACTCTCCACCTTCGTCCAGTGTCGGGCCGCCGGTATCCGTCACCAGCCCGACATTGGAAAAACCGCCCGCATTCAGCGCGCCCATGACCTGCATCACTTGCGCGTAAGGGATTGCGCCATCTGCGCGCAAGAACACGCGGTCACTGCTCCGTTCTGCCGCGATCGCGCGCAGTTTACCAATCAACTCTTCGCGCAAGACATCCGTGGTCTGGATTTGTACCCGCCCGTCAGCCGTCAGCGTCACTGTTAGCGGTTCTTCGTTGTCACCGGGCAAAGCGCTGGCCGCAGTTTTGGGCAGATCAACCGGAACGCCAACAGTCAACAAAGGGGCAGCCACCATGAAGATGATCAGCAACACCAGCATGACGTCGACAAAGGGCGTCACGTTGATCTCGGCCATCGGCTGGGCGCGGCCCCGACGCCGCCCGCGCCGACGCCCGTTCCCCCCCGAGGATTGCTGAACCGCAGCCCCCATGTCAGCTATCCAATTGGCGCGACAGGATGGTCGCGAATTCGTCAGCGAACGCCTCGTACCCGCCGACGATCCGGTCACTATCGGCGCTGAGTTTGTTATAGAAAATAACCGCCGGGATCGCGGCCAACAGACCCAGACCCGTGGCCAGCAACGCCTCGGCAATACCGGGGGCAACAACGGCAAGGTTGGTGTTCTGCTGCTCGGCAATCTCGATAAAGGCGTTCATGATGCCCCAGACGGTGCCGAACAAACCGATAAACGGCGCGGTCGAGCCAACCGTCGCAAGGATCGGTAGCCCCTTTTGCAGCGTTTCAGCTTCTTTCGCGATCGCCACATCCATCGACCGGTCGATACGCGCAGTTGCCCCGGCAATCAGCCCTCCATCGGTGCGATGGGACCTGCGCCATTCGATCATGCCAGCCGCGAAAATCTTTTCCGAGCTTCCGTCCGGCTGCGTGCCAATCTGTTCGAACAGCTCATCCAGCGGATTGCCTGACCAGAAGGATTCATCAAAAACCTGCGCCTCGCGCCGAGCCGCCCGATAGTTGATGATTTTCTGGATAATGATGCCCCATGACCAGATAGATGCCCCGATCAACATCAGCATCACCAGTTTTACGACAAAGGTCGCGCGGGCATACAGCCCCCACATGGAGAAGTCGATCTCCTGCGCCAGCGCCAGCGTTTCAGCTTCCATGAACCTGCTCTTTGTTTTTGCCTGACGGCCGTTCTTTTGGCCTTGTTTTGCCAAACGCTAACGCAGTTGGTTATGAAAAGCCAACAGAACCACCCCTACCCCGCAAATTGTTACAACAATGCGCGAATCTCTGCCGGAAGCCGCACCGGCTTGCCCTGCGCATTCATGCAAACGGCGGTCACCGTGGCGCGAAAAACCTCGGTCTCATCCCGTTTTACGATCTGATCCATGGTCAGGCGCACGCCCGACACAGAAGCAACCGTGGTTTCGACGATCAGGTCGTCTTCAAACTTGGCTGGTGCCAGATAGTCCGCCTCGATCCTGCGGACGACCCAGACAATACCAGCATCGCGCATGGCGTTCTGGTCGTTGCCGAGTTTACGCACATAATCGGATCGCGCACGCTCGATGAACTTCAGGTAGTTTGCGTGATAAACGACACCGCCCATATCGGTGTCTTCGTAGAAAACCTGAACAGGATACACGTGTTTCATTGCGGCTGCTCCATCCTCGCAAACAATCGCAGAGCGTGAGATGGGTCCTGTGCGACGCCCGGCAGGACCGGATCGTAGGCCGCACGGATCAGCCCGGCAATATCCGGCCGCAGGATCGTCGCGCCACCCGCAATCGCCAGCGGCGACGCACTGCGAAAAGCGGCGTCAGACCACAGCAAGATCGTCTGCACCACCTGACTTAGCGCCAAAGTTTCTGCCGGAACCTTGGACAGTTCCTTGTCCATCCGGAGAAACACAAACGCCGCCCTGATCGACCCGTCCTCTTCAAACCTGAAGATACGGTACTGATTGGCATCTGCCGCAACCAGCCGCTCGACCAACGGGGCCAGATCGGGCACCAAACGGTCCAGATCCGGAACCTCGAGCAATTCCTTCCAATCACGGAAGAAGAAGACCATGCAGTTTGCACCCAACTCCGGGTCGGTTTCGGCCATGTTGTGACCGGCAAGCGTGACGACCGCTTCAAACGCACCTTTGACGGTCGCCAGCGTTTCGTCTTCCACGCCGAAAACAATGGGTACGATAGGGCGACCCCAGCGTGCAAACAGGAACTCGCCGCTTTCGCGGGTGAACAACGCTTGGATATCTTCGGGTGTCACGCGCAATCCTCGGTGGTCACAAAAGGGTCGTTCGAACCCTTAAAAGCTATGACGCCCAGCTTCAACCAAACAGATCGCTTTGCCCCTTGGGCGCCGCCATCCCAAGATGAGTCCACGCCTTCCGCGCCAGCATTCGACCACGTGGCGTGCGTTGGATCAAACCCTGTTGCAGCAGATAGGGCTCGATGACTTCCTCAAGCGAGTCGCGGCTTTCCGACAGCGCCGCGGACAGGGTTTCGATGCCAACGGGTCCACCTGCGTAATTCTCGGCAATCAGCGTCAGGTATCGCCGGTCCGCACCATCCAATCCAAGATTATCGACCCCCAGCCGGGTCAAAGCACCGTCCGCCAGGTCGCGCGTAATGTGACCGTCACCTTCGACAATGGCAAAGTCCACAACGCGCCGCAGCAACCGACCTGCAATACGCGGTGTTCCTCGTGACCTTCGGGCGATTTCCCGCGCGCCGTCGTCATCAGCAGGGGCGCCCAGTTTGCGAGCATTTCGGGTGACGATCTCGTGCAATTCATCCACTGTGTAGAACTGCAACCGCGTCGGAATACCAAACCTGTCACGCAGCGGTGTGGTCAGCAGGCCCATCCGTGTTGTCGCACCGACCAGGGTAAAGGGTTGAAGCTCGATCCGAACCGTGCGCGCCGCTGGGCCTTCGCCGATTACCAGATCCAGTTCGAAATCCTCCATCGCGGGGTACAGAACCTCTTCGACTGCCGGGTTCAGGCGGTGAATCTCGTCAATGAACAGCACATCGCGCGATTCCAGATTGGTCAGGATGGCCGCCAAATCACCAGCCTTGGCCAGCACGGGGCCAGAGGTCATGCGGAAATTCACCCCCAACTCGCGTGCCATGATCTGCGCAAGCGTCGTCTTCCCCAACCCCGGAGGGCCATGGAACAGCGTGTGGTCCATCGCCTCGCCCCGCTGCCGGGCCGACTGAATGAACACACGCAGGTTCGCGCGCGCCTCGGCCTGACCGATGAATTCATCCAACCCCTGCGGACGCAGGGCACGGTCGTTATCCTCGGGCAGAGGATCAGGGCGCAGGGTGGGATCGGCGTCTACCATTCACTCAGCCTTTCGGGGCCAGCAGTTTCAGCGCTGCACGGATCAGTTCCGCCTCGCCAGCTTCGGGCTGACTGGCTGCAGCTTCGGCCACAGCGGACGCAGCTTCGGACGGGCCGTACCCTAAGTTTGACAAAGCCGACAACGCACCGGCAGAGGCCGCGGCGTTACCCGATGCAGGTTTAACAACCCGTTTGGGCGCAGGTTCGACCGCCTCAACAATCTCAAGATCAGGGCCGTCCATCGCCTCCGTCACCGTACCGCCCATCGCCATCACACCGGGCGCTTTGTCCTTGAGGTCCAGAACGACGCGCTGCGCCGTCTTCGGGCCGACACCTTTGGCGGATTTGACTGCGCCCCAATCACCCAGCGCAATGGCCCGGCTGACGCCATCAGGCCCCAGCGCCGACAGGATAGCCAACGACACCTTGGCCCCGACCCCCTGAACCGAGCACAGCAGGCGATGCCATTCCTTCTCGACCAGCGACAGAAACCCGTAAAGCTGCATCAGGTCCTCGCGCACGACCATGTCAGTGTAGATCGACACCGCCTCGCCCACACCGGGCAGCGCCGCCATTGTTCGATCCGAGCAATAGACGATATACCCCACCCCGCGCACGTCGATCAGAACGTGATCCGCCGCGCGGTAGTCCAAGCGCCCTGTCAGTTTGCCGATCATGCCCGAACCTCTTTCATCCGCGCCTGTGGCGCTGCGCCGTAATATGAGTGACAGATCGCAATAGCCAGTGCATCCGCCGCATCCGCGCCTTTGGGTTCGCACCCCGGCAGTTGAAGTTTGACCATATGCAGAACTTGCTCTTTCTCGGCGTGGCCAACGCCCACCACCGTTTTCTTCACCCTGTTGGGCGCATATTCACCCACTGCAAGCCCAGCCTGCGCAAGGGTCAGCAAAGCCACCCCGCGCGCCTGACCCAGCTTAAGCGTGCCCGCACCGTCCTTGTTCACAAAAGTCTGTTCGATTGCCGCCTGTTCGGGCCGGTATTCCGCGATGACCTCGACAATCTGATTGTGCAAAGACAGCAGCCGTTCGCCCAGATCATCGCCATCTGACTTGCACAAACCATTGGCGACGTGGCTCAGGCGGCTGCCACGCGATTCGATGACGCCCCATCCCAGGGTCCTGAGCCCCGGATCAATGCCCAATATCCGCATCTTTTTGCCTCGGCCTGCTCGGGTTTTTATGCTCTTTCCCTTCGATTAGCACGAAGCGTGAACATTTTCCAAGCGAATTGACCGAAAGTCTAAAAACGACACTTGTGTTCCGGGGCCGACAAACCTGCCAGTTTGCGACGCCAAAGCGTCTGTTTTCGACACGGAGATTACCGGTTAATGGCCTTAAAATTAAGGATTTTTCATAATTGGAAAGCCTTGCAAAAAACGCATAGGACACATGCAATTTCTGCGCTTGCGGAACCCGATCACCCTAACTAAATGCCGATCAGATCGAATGATCGAGACATGAAATTTAACCAGAAGGAAACAGGATATGGCTGCACTGGATACCACCCGCGCCACCACTGGCTCGTTCGGCCTTGCTGGCCGTATCGGCGCATTTTTTGCATCGGCAGTGACCGCCGTTGTCGAATGGAACGATGCCCGCGTTACTCGTAACGTGCTGAATCGTCTGACGAACCGCGAACTCGAAGACATTGGTCTTTGCCGGGGCGACATTGACGTCGTCGCGGAGGGTCGCCGGTAGGGATTAGCACAACCCTGCCACTCACTCGCCCCTTCCTCCTCCCTCGGGGGCAAAGAAAAACGCCGCGCATCTTTCAATGCGCGGCGTTTCTCGTCAAAGCGGACAAATGCTCAGTGCAGGTACTTACCCAACTGGGCAGAGAGACGTTCCGAGATGGGATCGATTTGCATCACCCAGGCACCGGCTTTTTCAACCGCTGTGCCTTCAGCCAGGCTATCGACCCGATATTGATAAGCAGACGCGCCCAGGCTGGTCAGCAAGAATGTTTTGAAGGCAAACAAGCCCACAAGACACAGCAGCAGAACCTTTGCAGGTACGGCGGACTGCACGCGCTGCGGCCGCATCACGACAAGACCATCCTTACGCATGGTCGCGCGATAGCCGCGGCTGAGCTTGGCATGTTTTTTGCTCAGGCGATGAATGCGCTGATCAAATTCAAGTTGTTTTCCAGTCATGGCAGCCTCCAAAAACCGCCCCCAGGTTGCATCTTTTCAAGGTAGAAAGAGATTGCGCCAAAAAAGTGGCGAAAATCTAGAAAACTCCTGTAAATGGCCCGAATTTAGCCCTGTTTGCTTAAGATTAGCGTCGTCCACTCACCAAATTCCGAACGATTGGCCAGATTAAATCCGTTTTGGAGATAAACAGTAACAACGTCATCCGCCTGTTCGTTGAGGATTCCCGAAAGGATTGCATAGCCGCCGACGCGCAGATTCGCGGCGATTTCCGGCGTCAGGGCGACCAACGGTCCTTTTAGAATATTCGCAAAAATCAAATCGTACGGCGCAAGGGAATTCAGATCGGGATGGTCGAAACCAGCCGCTTCGACACATTGAACCTGTCCGGCCATGCCATTTGCCTTCAGGTTGGCCTCGGCGACGTCTACGGCGACCTGATCAATATCGCTTGCGATGATTTGCCCGTCCCAAACCCGCGCGGCGGCCATGGCCAAGACTGCCGTACCACATCCGATATCCGCCACTTTGTCTGCCGAAAAACCATCGTCCAGCAGGTAGTCCAAAGCCTTGAGACAGCCCAGAGTGGTTCCGTGATGACCAGTGCCAAACGCCATTGCCGCCTCGATCAACAGCGGGATGCGGCCTTCGGGCAGCTTGTCTGCGTCGTGGCTTCCATAGACAAAGAAACGTCCGGCCTCGACGGGGGCCAATTCGCGGCGCACGTGGGCAACCCAATCGGTTTCCGGCAATTCTGACACCACGAACGGTTTGGCTTCGAACGCGGCGGCGAGCACGGCCAGTGCGGTTTCATCCGGGGTTTCGGTGAAGTAACCGCCGACTTCCCACAGGCCCGAACCGTCTTCGACCTCGAACACGCCGACGCCGGTGGGTTCTGGCACCAGACGCTCCATGGCTTCGCCCAAACCTTCGGCAGCTTTCTTTCCCGTCAGAGTGGTCAGCGCGGTGAATGTGGGCATCTTGGCCTCCTGTGTCAGTTGCCACAGCGCCTAGGGCGACAGGCCGCCAAGGTCAAGCGCCGGCTTATTCCGCCGGGGCCGGAGCGTATTTCGACAGGATCGTTTCGTTTCCGGGTTCCGGGTGGCGTGGGATCAACAATGACAACGCAAGCGAGATCATGGCCATCGCAGCCGCCAGCCCGAACACGGCACCGGGCGAGACAACCCACAGCAGTCCCAGAAGCGCGGGCAGAAACACCGCCGCGATATGGTTGATCGTAAAGGCCACCGCAGCAGTGGGCGCAATGTCTGCCGGGTCTGCGATCTTTTGGAAATAGGTCTTCAACGCAAGCGCCAGAGCGAACAGAACATGGTCGATCACATACAGGATCGCGGCCAGCACCACACCCCACCCAAACCAGTAGATACCGCCATAGGCCGCAAAAACGATGGCGAGGCCCGCATACTCAAAAATAAGCGTGCGGCGTTCGCCGAAAACCGACACCGCTTTGCCCAGCATCGGCGCGGCGGCCATGTTGATCATCAGGTTAATCAGATAAAGCCCTGTGAGTTCGTGAACTTCAAACCCGAACTTCTCAACCATCATGAAGCCTGCAAAGACAACAAAAATCTGACGGCGGGCGCCCGCCATGAATTGCAGGGCATAATACAACCAATAACGGCGGCGCAGTATCAACTTCTTGGTTTGCGGTGTGGGCGCATCGAACTGCGGGTAAGCGAACAGACAGAACGCCGCCAACAATGCGGTTACCCCCCCAGTCGCCATGAAAACCATGTTGTAGGACAGCCCGAGCCGATCCCACGTCAGAACGATCAGCCCATAAACAACGGCTGTGGCCGCCGACCCCATTGCCACAAGCCAGCCCAGGATTTGCGGAGCGCGGTCCTTTGGCAGCCATTGCAGTTGCAGCGACTGGTTGACCGTTTCGTAATAATGAAACCCGATTGAGCTGAACAGCGTCACGAACAGCAACCCGCCAAGGCTGGGGAACCACGCTGTCACCGCGGTCGCAACACCCAACATGATCAATGAGATCATTGCCAGAACCTGCTCGCGGACGAAAATGATCACCGCAATCACCCCCACGGCCAGGAAGCCGGGGATTTCACGGACTGTGTGCAGCAGTCCGATATCCGCGCCGTCGAAATCGGCCACTTCGATGACGAAGTTGTTGAGCAGCGCGCTCCACCCGTTGAACGCGATGGGCATGGTCAGTGCCATCATGAACAACAGGGTTATCGGGCGGCGCCAGAACGGAAGTTTCTGCGCCTCGGATAGCGGCATGGGTTTCAGCATAGGATCGCTCTACGCCCATTTTGAGCGTTTGGCGAGGGGGCAGATGCACAACCGACCTGCACGAATGCAGAAGTCAGTAAAAACTCTGGGGGTCGATGTCGACAGTCAGGCGGATATCCCCCTTTAGACGCAACGGCGCTATCCACCGGGCGATAGCATCCTGAATCGGCGCGCCCTTGGGCGCCTTGACCAGCAGGCGAATGCGATGCCGCCCCCTGATGCGCGCAATGGGGGCTGGTGCAGGGCCAAAGACTTGCGCGCCTATTGCGCGCAAAGGCGCATCGTTGCGCGCCATCGCGTTTCCGATGTCAAAGACCGGCCCAACCTCGGGGCCTGACAGCACAATGCCAGCCATGCGCCCATAGGGCGGGACACCTGCGGCCTGACGCCCAGCGGCCTCGGCCTTCCAGAACCCTTCCTCATCGCCCGCCAGAATGGCGCGGATCACCGGGTGTTCGGGCTGAAACGTCTGCAGCAGCGCCTGCCCCGGCTTGTCCGCCCGTCCCGCCCGGCCTGCAACCTGCCGCATAAGCTGGAATGTGCGCTCCGCTGCCCGCAGGTCGGCCCCGTGCAGCGAAAGGTCCGCATCAATCACCCCCACCAGCGTCAGCTTGGGGAAATTGTGCCCCTTGGCCACCAGCTGCGTGCCGATGACGATATCGGCATCGCCTTCCGCAATCTCCTCGATCTTCGCTTTCAGCGCGCGGGCCGAGCCGAACAGGTCGGAACTGAGCATGGCGATCTTGGCCTCAGGGAAGGTCGCCTCGGCCTCTTCCGCCAGACGTTCGATCCCGGGGCCGACCGGAGCCAGCTTGCCTTCGACCCCGCAGGACGGGCAGGTATCGGGCATCGGCTTCGTCTCGCCACATTGATGGCACATCAGGCGCTTGAGAAACCGGTGTTCGACCATCCGCGCATCGCAATGGTCACAGGCAATCTGCTCGCCACACGCGCGGCACAGCGTCACTGGCGCATAGCCGCGGCGGTTGATGAACAACAGCGACTGTTCCCCGCGTTCGATCCGCTGTCGCACCGCCTGCCGCAGCGACGGCGAAATCCATGTCCCCGGCTGCATC
This sequence comes from Ruegeria sp. HKCCA5491, assembly GCF_013034565.1. Taxonomy (NCBI): domain Bacteria; kingdom Pseudomonadati; phylum Pseudomonadota; class Alphaproteobacteria; order Rhodobacterales; family Roseobacteraceae; genus Ruegeria; species Ruegeria sp. HKCCA5491. The sequence continues at coordinate 120,713 of NZ_WQGG01000012.1, read as the reverse complement.
TGTTCGGCCCGCATGTCGATGGGCTTCATCTCGGGCAGCACCGCCGATCCAAAGCGCGCTGTCAGGTCCACCCGCTCATACTTCCCGGCCTCGGCATTGGCCCAGCTTTCCAGCGAGGGCGTCGCGCTGGCCAGAATCACCTGTGCGCCACAGATCGACGCGCGAAGCACTGCCATATCCCGCGCGCTGTAATGCACGCCATCTTCTTGTTTGTAGGACGTATCGTGTTCCTCATCGACCACCACCAGCCCCAGATCGCGGAACGGCAGAAACAAGGTCGAGCGCGCGCCGACGACCAATTGCGCCTCCCCCTGCCCAACCATCCGCCAAACACGGCGACGCTCGGTCATTGTCGCGCCCGAATGCCATTCCGCCGGGCGCGCTCCAAAACGCGCCTCAACCCGCGTCAGGAATTCGGCTGTCAGAGCGATCTCGGGCAGCAGAACCAGCGCTTGCCGCCCCAAGCGCAACGCCTCAGCCACGGCTTCCAGATAGACCTCGGTCTTGCCTGAGCCGGTCACACCTTTCAGCAGCGTGGTCCCATAATCCCCGGTCCGCTGCCCGGCCTGCAACCGCGCCACCGCCGCCGCCTGATCCGCGGTCAGTTGCTTGCCCGGCAGGTCAGGGTCCAAACGCGGATAGGGCAGATCACGCGGGCTGTCCTCCTCGCGCACAGCGCCTTGCTTGACCAGCCCTTTGACGACCGAGGACGTGACCCCCGCCTGCTCGGCCAGTTCCTTCAGGGTAAAAGCCAAGCCACCGTATTCCCGCAGCACCTCCAACACGCGGGACCGCGCATCGGTCATGCGGTCGGGCTCTGCACTGCCCAACCGATACACCTTGCGCATCGACGGCGGATCGCCCAGCCCCGGCGCGCGGGTTGCCAGCCGCAACATCGCGGGCATCGGCGTCAGCGTATAATCGGCCACCTTGCCCAGAAACAGCCGCATCTCTTCGCGCATCGGCGCAACCTCAAGCACCCGGATCACCGATCGCGCCTTGGCCAGATCAAATCCGCCCTGCCCCGGTCCCCAGACCACACCCAGAACCTTGCGCGGGCCTAAAGGCACTTCGACAAACGCACCCAGAAAACACCCGCCCTCGGGCGCTTTGTAATCCAGCGTCCGGTCCAAGGGCTGCGTGGTCAAAACCGCCACCAGCTCACCGTGGTCGAAATACTCCTGCGCGCTCACCGCATCTCCTCGGGTCGGGGGTTTCAGCATCGGTGTTATTGGGGTAAAGGCATCCGCGACCAAGGCCAACCCATCAAAGGACTGCCCTCATGAAATTCTTCGTAGACACAGCCGAGATCGACGCCATCGCCGAACTGAACGATCTGGGCATGGTGGACGGTGTGACCACCAACCCCTCGCTGATCCTGAAATCGGGCCGCGATATTCTGGAAGTCACCAAAGAGATCTGTGATCTGGTCGACGGCCCGGTATCCGCCGAAGTTGTCGCCACCGAGGCCGACGACATGATCGCCGAAGGCCGCAAGCTGGCCAAGATTGCCCCCAACATCGCCGTCAAGGTTCCGTTGACCTGGGCCGGCCTGAAAACCTGCAAAACCCTCAGCGACGAAGGCCAGATGGTCAACGTGACCCTCTGCTTTTCGGCCAATCAGGCGCTGCTGGCCGCCAAAGCGGGCGCAACCTTCATCTCGCCCTTCATTGGACGTCTGGACGATATCAACCTTGATGGCATGGACCTGATCGCGGATATCCGCCAGATCTATGACAATTACGGGTTTGAGACCGAAATCCTCGCTGCCTCGATCCGCACGGTGAACCACGTGACCGACAGCGCCCGCATCGGTGCCGACGTGATTACCGCGCCTCCGGGCGTGATCAAGAAGTTGGCGGATCACCCGCTGACCGACAATGGCCTTGAAACATTCCTTGCTGACTGGGCTAAAACCGGTCAGAAAATCCTCTGATCCTTTGCGCGACCGCGCGGTGCCGACAGGCGCCGCGCCCGGCCCAACTGCCTTGGACCTGATCTTTGATCAGGACCCGGCAGGCGGGAGCTCTCTCCCCAAACACACGAAATCCGGTCACGTTGGCATTTTTCCCAAGGCAAATTCGCCAAGCCGTGTTATAACGCGGCAAAACATAAAAAACGACCGGACAGGACATGAGCAGTAGCACCAAACTCAAGGACACTCTCCGCGAGGCGATTCTGGCCGAGCCTTACGCCGTGCTGGATGACAAGGACCTGATGCAGGCCCTCGTCGCCGCCAACGAGGAAGCGCGCGGAGACAACATCATCGACCTGCGCGGCATTGCCATGCAAAGGCTTGAGGCCCGACTGGACAGGCTTGAGGACACGCACAGGTCTGTTATCGCCGCAGCCTATGAAAATCTGGCAGGCACCAATCAGGTTCACCGCGCCATCCTGCGCCTTCTGGAGCCAGTGGATTTCGAGGATTTTCTCAAGGCGCTTGGCACCGAAGTCGCCGAGATATTGCGCGTTGATCGCATCACCTTGATTTTGGAAACCACCGTGGTCCAGCAAGACCCGGCAATCGAAAAGCTGGGGGGCGTTCTCACTGTCGTTGAACCCGGCTTTGTCGACAATTACCTAACCTTCGATCGCAGCGGCCCTGCCCGCGAAGTGGTCCTGCGTGAGATCATTCATCCCACGCACCGCATTTTTGGCGAACAAGCCGACCATCTGCGATCCGAGGCATGTCTGAGGCTGGATTTGGGCGAAGGCCGACTACCCGGCATGATCATCATGAGCGCCAAGGACCCAAACCATTTCTCGCCACAACTGGGCACCGATCTGCTGACATTCTTCGCCGGTGTTTTTGAACGGTCCATGCGCAACTGGCTGTCATGAGCCTAATCTCTCCAGCCTGCCGCGACGCGTTGCAGCACTGGCTGGAGGGTCTCGTGGCGCTCTCAGGGCGTTCAGAAAACACTCAGGCCGCCTATCGCAGCGACGTGACCGAATTCCTGTCCTTCATGACCCTGCACCATAATCAGCCTCAGGGGCTGACGGCACTGGCACGTATCAGTGTGTCGGACATGCGGGCCTGGATGGCGGATCAACGCGGTTCTGGTGTCGGCGCGCGATCTCTGGCACGAAAATTGTCGGCGGTAAAAAGCTTCTACCGTTGGCTGGCCGAGCGGGAAGGCTTCGAACCGACCGCAGTCCTGTCAACCCGCGCGCCCAAATTCACCAAGAAACTCCCGCGCCCAGTCGCCGAAGACGCTGCGCGCGCCCTGATAGAAACGGTTGACCTGCAATCGACCAATGATTGGGTTTCGGCCCGCGACGTCGCCGTGGTGACATTGCTTTATGGCTGCGGGCTGCGGATATCCGAGGCGCTTTCACTAACCGGCGCAGATGCGCCCTTGCCGCAATCCCTGCGGATCGTCGGCAAAGGCAATAAGGAACGCATCGTCCCAGTCCTGCCCGCCGCCCGCGCCGCCGTTGATCGTTACCTGACGCTCTGCCCCCATCCGCGCGCCAAAGACAAGCCGCTGTTTCGTGGCGTGCGCGGCGGGGCACTGAACCCGCGCGCCATTCAGGCGGTCATGGCCAAGGCCCGCCAACAACTGGGCCTGCCCGCGACCGCTACCCCTCATGCGCTGCGCCACAGCTTCGCAACCCACCTGCTGTCAGCGGGCGGCGATCTCCGGGCAATACAGGAATTGCTGGGGCACGCCTCGTTATCGACCACACAGACCTATACGGCAGTTGACACCGCCCGGTTGATGGAAGTCTACGACCGCACGCATCCCAAAGCCTGACACAAATGCAATTTCAACAAATGGGGCGTTTTGCTTTGCATCTTGTCCACGCATCGTACATGACACGCGCATGACACTCAGATTCAAAGCTCTCTCCGTCCATCTGTTCACTGCGACCGGTGCCGTTTTCGCAATGTTGGCCATGTTGGCCGCCGTCGAAGAAAAATGGAGCCTGATGTATCTGTGGCTTGTGGTGTCCTTCATCGTCGATGGCATCGACGGCCCACTGGCACGTCACTACCACGTCAAGAAAAACGCCCCCGAGTTTGACGGCGTGCTGCTGGATTTGATCATCGACTACCTGACTTACGTATTCATCCCGGCCTTTGCCCTGTTCAAATCCGGTCTGATGGACGGCTGGACCGGCTGGTTCGCGATCATTGTCATAACCTTTGCCAGCGCCATGTATTTTGCAGATACGCGGATGAAGACCAAGGACAATTCGTTCTCCGGCTTCCCCGGCTGCTGGAACATGTTCGTCATCGTAATCTTCGCGCTCGAACCCAATTTCTGGGTCATCCTTCTCATGGTTTCGCTGCTGTCACTGGCCATGTTCCTGCCGCTCAAATTCGTACACCCCGTCAGGACCGAGCGCTGGCGCGGCGTGACCCTGCCAATGGCCTTTGCGTGGACGTTTTTTGCCGGCTGGGCCGCATGGGTAGACTTCCACCCCGAAAGCTGGGCGCACTGGGGGCTGGTCGTAACAAGTTTATATCTGGTCTCAGCAGGCATTGCGCAGCAGGTGGTCCCGCCGCGCAGAAGTCGAGACTACAAGACTTCCTGAACCTCGAATTCAGTCCCGTTATGGGTGAACACTTCGCCCTGCTGAAGCCCGGCCATTGCCAGATAAATCGGGCTTTGGGTCGAAATCCCCATATAAGTCTTGCCATCGGCATCAAAACGAGTGGTTGAGACACACACCACGAAACGACGGTTGTTGAATTTGACAACAGCGCCGGGTTGCACCGTATCCGTCACGCTGAAGTCGGTATTTTCGATCACATCAATCTTGGCATGATGGGCATGCACCGGCGCGTCAAAAGCCGCGGCCAAGTCCGCATTCTCTCGCGATGCCGCAATATCATCCTTGTCGTGCCCTTCACGGTCGTCCAACTGCGAATCTTTCAGAAACGCGTCATAATGCGCCTGCGCAGTCGCAAGTTCCTGCGCTTCCAGCGACATCAGGCGGTCGATAATTGCCTTCTTGCGGGCAGCCGAGTCTGATTGAGCAGCCATACCATTCGGTCCTTTGAATCTCTATCTGATACAAGTTGGGCCTCAAGCACCGGGATTGCAACAGAAATCCGTCCCTTAGATCAGCAAACCGGCGGCCCGTTCATGGCGCAGCAAAGCGACCTTGGTCTCAACTCCACCCTCACCTGAGAACCCACCAAGCCCGTTTGCCGCCAGCACACGATGACAGGGGATGATCACCGGAATCGGATTCGCACCGCAGGCTTGTCCAACCGGTTGCGGTGGTTGCCCCAACTCTTTCGCGATCTCGCCATAAGTTCTGGTCTCACCCAAGGGTATCGCAAACATCAGATCACAGACCTGCCGCTGGAACTCGGATCCCGCAATACGATAGGGCAGATCAAACCGCTCCAATCGCCCTTGATCATAAGCCTTCAGTTGCGCCGCTGCCTCCTTCAGCACTGGCGTCGCCTCGCCCGCGCTTCGCCCATTCCAAACCAGACGCGTAATCGCCCCGTCCGCCTCCTCGACCCCGAGGCATCCAAATTGAGTTTCAACAGCAATCATCGGCATAGCGAAATGCTGACAGCGTTTTGACAAAGGGCGCAACCCCAATCAGGTCGCGCCCCTTGCTTCTTCTGTTCAAAAATACTTCGGAGCGCGAGGCAGAGCCTCGCAAAATCCCGAAACTTATCCCAATGCCTCGTTACAGCGTCCGCACACGCCGTCATGCGCATGGCGCCCCACATCCGGCAGGATTTTCCAGCAGCGTTGGCACTTTTCACCCTCGGCTTTTTCAAACACCACCGCGACCCCCTCGATCTCGGGCACGCGAAATGCCTCGGCCGGGGCTGGATCGCCGGTAACGGTCAGGCCCGAGGTGATGCACAGATCATCCACGTCGAAAGTCGCCAGCAGGTCACGAACCTCGGTGTCTTCAACATACACAATCGGCGCGGCCTCAAGGCTGGAACCGATGACTTTCTCTTGGCGCTGAACCTCCAGCGCGGCAGTCACGGCGCGGCGGACGCGGCGGATTTTGGCCATGCTGGATTCAAGATCAGCATCGCGCCAGTCGGCTGGCGTGTCAGGGAAGTCCACCAGATGAACCGAGCTGTCATCGCCCGGGAACCGCTCCAGCCAGACCTCTTCCATGGTGAAGACCAGAACCGGGGCCAACCATGTAGTCAGACGGTGGAATAGGATGTCCAGAACAGTCCGCGCAGCGCGGCGGCGCAGGTTGTCGCCGTCGCAATAGAGCGCATCCTTGCGCACGTCGAAATAGAACGAGGACAGATCAACCGTGGCAAAGGTGAACACGGCGCTAAACACACCCTGGAAATCGAACGCGGCATAGCCTTTGCACACCTGTTCATCCAGGTCGGCCAGACGGCTCAGAACCCAACGCTCCAGACGCGGCATGTCTTCGGGCGCGACCCGGTCGGCTTCGGTGAAATCCGCCAGCGATCCCAGCATAAAGCGCATCGTGTTGCGCAGACGGCGATAGCTGTCGGCGGTGCCTTTCAGGATCTCCGGCCCGATCCGCTGGTCGGCGGTATAGTCGGTCTGGGCCACCCACAGACGCAGGATATCGGCACCGTATTGCTTGATGACCTCTTCCGGCACGATGGTATTGCCCAGTGATTTGGACATCTTGTTGCCTTTGGCATCCAGCGTAAAGCCATGGGTCACCACGTTCCGGTAGGGCGCGCGGCCCTTGGTGCCGCAAGCCTGCAGCATGGACGAATGGAACCACCCGCGGTGTTGGTCGGTGCCTTCCATATAGACGTCAGCAATGCCGTCCTCGGTCCCGTCCTCACGATCGCGCAGAACGAAAGCGTGGGTCGAGCCACTATCGAACCACACGTCCAGCACGTCAAACACCTGATCATAGTCGTCGGGGTTGGCGATGCCGTCCAGCATCTGTTCCTTGAACCCGTCGGTATACCAAATATCCGCGCCATTTTCCTCGAACGCCGCTTTGATGCGCGCGTTCAGATCAGCATTGCGCAGCAGGTAATCCGCGTCGGTGGGCAGAGCGCCCTTCTTTGTGAAACACGTCAGCGGCACACCCCAGGCGCGCTGGCGGGACAGAACCCAATCCGGGCGCGCCTCGATCATCGAATACAGACGGTTGCGACCAGTCTGCGGCGTCCACTTCACCAGTTCGTCGATGGAGCGCAGGGCGCGTTCACGGATGGTATCCCCCATCTCGCCCATGCCGTCGTCCAGTTTGCGGTCGACGGATGCAAACCACTGCGGCGTGTTCCGATAGATGATCGGAGCTTTCGAGCGCCACGAATGCGGATAGCTGTGCTTGATCTTGCCCCGCGCCAGCAGCCCTCCGACCTCGACCAGCTTGTCGATGACCGCTTTGTTCGCGTCACCCTCACCGCCCTTGCGGGACAGGATGTATTTGCCACCAAAGAACGGCAGGTCAGCACGGAAAGAGCCGTCGTCCATAACGTTATAAGTGATGACCTGCTCAAGCATGCCCAGATCGCGATAAAGCTCGAACTCCTCCATCCCATGCGACGGCGCACAGTGGACGAAACCGGTCCCTTCGGTATCGGTCACGAACTCAGCCGCGCGGAAATCGCGGATGTCGTCCCATTCGCCATTGCCGCCCTCCGCCCCGGCCAACGGGTGCGTCAGTTGCACACCTGCCAGCTCATCCGTGGTCACGTCACGGACGCGAGTCCACTGGTCGTCGTTCAGACGCGCACGACCCAGCACATCGGCGGCCAGATTGTCGGCCAGCAGGAACTTGTCTCCCACACTGGCCCAGCATTCGTCCGGCGCGCCGGTGACTTCGTACAGTCCGTAGGAGATGTCCTTGCCATACACGACCGCCTTGTTCGACGGCATGGTCCAAGGGGTCGTGGTCCAGATCACGACACACGCATCATCCAGATCGCCCGCATTCACGACCTTGAACTTCACCCAGATGGTGAAGCTTTCCTTGTCGTGATACTCAACCTCGGCCTCGGCCAGCGCGGTCTTTTCGATGGGCGACCACATCACGGGCTTGGACCCCTGATACAGAGTGCCGTTCATCAGGAACTTCATGAACTCATCGGCGATCACGGCCTCGGCGTGATAGTCCATAGTGATATAGGGATCGGCCCAGTTGCCGGTGATGCCAAGACGCTTGAACTCGTCCCGCTGGATGTCGATCCAGCCCTCGGCGAACTTGCGGCATTCCTGACGGAAATCGACGACGTTCACTTCGTCCTTGTTCTTGCCCTTCTTGCGGTACTGCTCCTCGATCTTCCATTCGATCGGCAGACCGTGGCAGTCCCAGCCCGGCACGTAACGCGCGTCGAAACCCATCATCTGATGGGACCGCACGATCATGTCCTTGATGGTCTTGTTCAACGCGTGACCGATATGCAGGTGGCCGTTCGCATAGGGGGGGCCATCATGCAGAGTAAAGGGCGTGCGGCCCTGTTTTTCACGCAGGCGGTCGTAAACGCCGATTTTCTCCCACCGTTCCAACCATGCGGGTTCGCGCTTGGGCAATCCGGCGCGCATGGGGAAATCGGTTTTGGGCAGGTTCAGCGTATCTTTGTAATCAGGTGTTTCGGCGCACATTGGGGGCGTCCTTTGGATCATCTGTTCGTCGTATGGATCGAAGCGGTCGGTGCGAGGTCTCAAACACCTTTGCCCGGCGTCTCAGGATATCAGAGCGCCGGGGATATAATTCGAATAATGATGGCCATCTGGTCATACATGGCCGCGCTTATAGGACGCCCGCTTCGGATGGTCCAGAGGTTCCGCCCCCTGCGGCGAATGGCGCGGGTTCCATTGCCCGTCGATACACAAGCCCCCGTTATGGGTGGAATAACGACCCCACCAGATACGCGATCAACGCGGCTGCACCACCAATCAGCAGCGTTTCCATCCCTGACCGCCACCAAGGGGCCAGCGACCATCGGCTTTTCAACGCGCCTATCGCAAAGAACACACCCATCGTCATCCAGACAGACACCGTGAACGCGTTCTCGACCGACAGTAAAAACGGCAAGAGCGGAATCATCCCTGCAACCAAAAAGGCCATGAACGTGGCCATCGCAGCCTTGAACGGGTTTGGATCAACGGTTCCGAGGCCATATTCGCCCTCGATCATTAGGTTTATCCAGTTTTCGTGGTTGTCCGTGATCGCATCGGTCGCCTCGTCCAGCACGCGCCCGGACAAGCCTTTCTGGGCAAGGATTTCGCGGACCTCGCGACGTTCTCCATCGGGATAAAGGTCAATATGACGTTCTTCGATGGCCCGAATACGGCGGATGTTGTCCAGTTCGGCCTTGGTACCCGAATAGTTCCCTGCTGCCATGGAAAACCCGTCGGCCAGAACATTGGCCAATCCCAGAACAACAATGACAAACGGTGACAAACCCGCCCCAGCCACGCCAGCAATGATCGCAAATGTCGTGACCGAACCGTCAATACCGCCATAGACAACATCACGCAGCACGCCGCGGCCCGGAGGGGCATTGATCCTCTCGGAAATTTCCTGCTGGCTGTGTCCGTGCTCGGTCATGGCTGGCTCCGGCGCTTTAATGCGGACCAGCAGACAGGAAATCTTTGCGTTAGGTCAAGTCTTGGTGAACAAACCTGTCAAAGCCCGCTTGATCATCGTGCGCGTCGACGGTTTATGACGGTCCGAGAACGGCAAAGGACGGCAGACATCCATTGCGGCAACACCGACGCGGGCGCTCAGGGCTCCGTTCACCAACCCTTCGCCAAATCGGCGGGACAGTTTGCTAAGGACCGAGCCACCCAAAACCGGCTCTAGCAGATCGTCGCCAACCGCCACGGCGCCAGTGGCCACCAAATGCACGAATACGGCACGCGTCAGCCGCCACCCCCCCAGAAACCCGGAACGTCCGCCATAGATTTCAGCAATGCGCCGGATCATCCTAAGCGACGCTGCCAGCGCCGTCACAACGTCCGCCAAAGCCAGCGGGACCAGAGCCGTCACGGTTGCGACCTGACGCGCCGCGGCTTCGACCTCGCGGCTGGCGGCCGCATCGAGTGGGACAAGCAATTCATCTTCGGCCAGTTCAAACAAGCCCGAGGCGTCGAATTGCTCGGCCATACGTTCGTTCAATCGGTCACGCCCCCATTTCGTATCGTCGCGGCCTTTGTAGAAATTGATCAGTTTTTGGGTAACGTCGCGGGCCTTTTTCAAGTCTTCATCGGCCAGCGCCTCGTCAGCGGCCCGGCGCAGGCCGTCAATACGAGACAACCGCCCAATCGCGGCCAACTCGCGCAGGGCAATAAGCAGCGCGACCAGAGCCAGCGCGCCAAACAGACCGGTTACGATCCATCCCAGAACAGGCGCGCGTAGCACCAGTGAAGTGACAAAATCCCACGCGGCTATGGAAACGACGGCACCAACTGCTGCCGTTGCCAGCCCCCAAAACCACCGGGACAAGACCGAGGGCTTTCTGGCCGCCAACCTGACCGCCGTTTGCATGGCCTGCCCTTGCACTGGCGCGACATCCGGCACCGGCGGCGCAGCGGACACGTCAACCGAGGGCTCTTCGGCATCGAGATCGAAAACAACGGGACCTTTAGCCATCAGCAGCCTCGCTTCGCTTCCAGACGTATTTGATGTCCGGCAGGTGTTCGTCGTTGTCCGCTCCGTCGCTTCGGGCGACTTCGGCAAATCCGTTGCGTTCATAAAATTGGCAGGCCCGGTGGTTTGACTGAAAGGCGAACAGGGACAGTTCTGACCGCATAGACTTGGCGTGGTCCAGCAGGCGCTGCCCGATGCCGCGCCCGCGGGCCTTGGGTGCAAGGTACAGGGAATGAACTTCGCATTGGTTCAAAGCCAGAAATCCCACGACGCTGTCATCGGTTTCCGCCACAGTCACCCAGTCCTGATCAATCATCCGACCGCAAAAGGCTATGGTCTCGGCGCGCGAGTGCAGTTCCGGCATCCAGTCATGCTCGCGTGCGAAACCGTGCAGGATTTCACCGGTCGCCCCGGCGTCTGTGCTACGGGCCGGACGAAGGATCACGGTCATATTCGGTCTCCTATCAGAAACTGCGCCGCCCGGTCCAACCTGATATGGGGTGGGCCGTCGCCCGGCCGCAATGTCAGTTGGGCAGGCTCAAACGCCATGAAACCATAATCGGCGTCCAGCCATGCGCCTGCCCCGCCGCGGGCCGGCCCCAACAGGCGGGCAGGGTCTTCGGGCAACTCACCAGGATAGAAAGCCGCGTGCTTGCCATCAGGCAGAGTACCGCGCACGCAAGGAAGGTCTGCCCCCTGATGGGACCGGATTTCTTCGGTTGTCGCGCGCAGCGCCGCCAGTGACAAGGCCGCCGTTTGCGCTCCGGCAAAGTTCGCCCGGTCGCGGGCGTCGCGCGTTAAGGCCTCCATGATGTTGGTCAGGCGGGGGTGCTGCAGATGATGCAGGTGATCGGCCTTGGTCGCCGCAAAAAGGATACGCTCGACCCGTTTGCCCACAAGCAATTGGCTCAACCACGCATTGCGGCCCGGTCGGAACGCGGACAGGATATCGGCCATGGCACGGCGCATGTCTTCGACCGCCTGCGGCCCCTTGTGAATTGCGCCCAACGCATCGACCAACACGACCTGTCGGTCAATTCGGGAAAAATGGTCGCGAAAGAACGGCTTCACGACCTGAGATTTATAGGCCGCGTACCGGCGCGCCATCTCGTGATGTAGGCTGCGCCGATGGGGCTTTCCCTCGACCGGCACGGGCGCAAAGGTCAGAACCGGAGAGCCCGACAAATCACCGGGCAACAGGAACCGCCCGGGCGTGCAGTCATAGTATCCTGCATCCCGCGCCGCGTTCAGGTAATCTGAAAACGCTTTGGCCAACGACTGCGCGGTGGATTCGTCATGATCCGCTCTGGGCTCTGCGGCCTTGGCCAACGTCAGAAACGCGTCAGCCTCGGCGCGCCCTGCTATGCGGTTCAATGTCTCGGCCGACCACTCCTCATAAGACTTGTCCAACAGAGCCAAGTCCAAAAGCCACTCACCCGGATAGTCAACGATATCCAGATGAACCGTCCGCGGCCCTTGCAACCCCGAAAGCAAACCAGCGGGACGCACTTTGAACGACAAGCGCAGTTCCGACACGGCGCGGGTGCTGTCCGGCCAATGAGGTCGCGGTCCGGTCAGGGCCGCCAGATGGTTTTCATAGTCGAACCGGGGCACCGTGTCGTCGGGCTGCGGCTGAAGATAGGCGGCGTTAATCCGCCCCTCACGCTGGGCCACAAGACCAGTCATGCGGCCACGGTCCTGCAAATTGGCGACAAGCGAGGTGATAAACACCGTTTTTCCAGATCGCGCCAGTCCTGTAACGCCCAGACGGATGACCGGCTCGAACAGGGCTTCGGACACGCTGTCGCCGACAGTTTCAAACCCGCGCACCAGACTGTCTGACAGGGAAGAGATGACCAAATTGTCGCCCCGCTGTTTTCGTTTCTTTCAAAATAGGCAGCGAGGACCCGACATACCAGCGCTTTCCCACCCTTGCCCGTTGCGTTGCAGGACGTTACCAGCAGCCCATGCCAAGATACGCACTGAAAGTCGAATACCAAGGAGAGCCGTTCGCCGGGTGGCAACGGCAGAAAGAGTTGCCTTCCGTTCAGGGGGCGATCGAACAGGCGTTGTCGCGTATCCAGCCCGGCGCGCATACGATTGCTGCAGCCGGTCGAACGGATGCAGGGGTGCACGCGCTGGGACAGGTTGCCCATTGCGACATGGCTAAGGAATGGGATCCGTTCCGCCTGTCAGAGGCGTTGAATTATCACTTGAAACCGCAGCCTGTAGCGATCGTGAAAGCCGCACATGTCGAGGATGACTGGCACGCCCGGTTTTCCGCGGTGGAGCGGCAGTACCTGTTCCGCATTCTGATGCGCCGCGCGCCCGCAACCCACGACGCGGGGCAGGTCTGGCAGATCAACCACATGCTGGATGTGGACGCCATGCAAGCAGGCGCAGACATGCTGATCGGCCGACATGACTTTACGACGTTTCGATCCTCGATCTGTCAGGCTGCCAGCCCGGTCAAAACTCTGGACGAATTGCGCGTTGAACAGGTTCAGGGTTTTTCCGGCCCCGAAATCCACTTTCACGTCCGCGCCCGGTCTTTCCTGCACAATCAGGTGCGCAGCTTTGTCGGCACGCTGGAACGTGTTGGCGCGGGCGCTTGGACGCCCGAAGATGTGCGTGCCGCGCTGCAAGCGGCTGACCGTGCGGCTTGTGGCCCGGTATGCCCTCCGCAAGGGCTCTATCTGGCGCAGGTCGGTTATCCCCAGCCAGTTTTTTGATACGGTCAGATAGCGCGCAGCAACAGCCCGCTGGCAATCACGGCAATCATCAGCCCAGCAACCAGTTCGATGGTAGGGGCCAGCACTTGTGCGAACCGCGTTGCCGAGGCCGAGGCCAGCAAACCACCGCGTAGCCCCAAAGAGGTCCAACCGACCAGAGTCGTGACCATCGCCGTTCCCAATGCCATTGCAAACGCACCCGCAATCCCCACCATCGCGATGCCCATCTGCCACGTCAGGATCAGCACAAACAACGCGCCAGTGCAGGGGCGCGCCGCGATACCCGCGATTAGAATCAACGCCTCGCGTAAGCTACCGACATTAGCAACTTCCTCGGCGGTGGGGCCGTGGCGGTGGCCACAATCCGAACAGACTTCGCCTTCATGGTGATGATGGTCGTGATGGTGGTCGCCATGGTTGTGATGATGGTGATCGTGATGGGCTGTTTGGGACTTGTGCCGCCTTGCAAAGCTCCGCAAGGCTCGGAAAACCAGCCACAGCCCGATTGCTGCAATGGCGCCATAGCTTATAGGTGCCATGACCTGTTCGGTCGTCCCCACAAGGCTTTCCCGTGACATCTGGAACACCAGAACACCCGCATAGACAAGCACGATCGCGGTTACAGCCTGTCCCAAGCTCGACAAAACGCTGATTGCCGACAAGCGCCAGAACGCAACGCGGCGCCCCAAGCCGTACCCCCCGATCAACACCTTGCCATGCCCCGGACCAATGGCATGGAAAAACCCATAGGCGAAACAAACGGTTAGCAATGTCGCAACCGCCTCGGGCTGCTCGGCTCGGGCGGCCCTTAAAGAGCGAGCGATCTGGTTCTGGAAAGCGCGCTGTTCGCCAGCCGCCCAAGCCGCAAGCTGATCGAAGCCTCCGCTGCCCCAGAACCAAAGCAGCAATCCAATGGCCAGAGCGACCGGTACAATCAGGTATTTGGACATGAAATACGGATCTCGGTCGCAAAGTTTTCGCCGACAAGCGGGATATCGTTTTCCTCAAGATCATAGTCGGCGTCCAATGTGCGCAAAAACGCCTGCATCTGGGCCAACTGCCCGTCAATATCCGGCTCGATCCGGTCAATCTGGCATGAATGCGGCCCGGAAACGGTAACGGGTCGCGTTACTTCGTATGCGGTGTAATAGGTTTCATCAAAAGCTTTGGCCGTCAGGTTCGCCGCCGGTGCCGCCGCATCCTCGACCGCCCTCAGATGAGTTGTGACGATGCGACCATCCTCAGTCCTGGCAGACGCCTCTGCCGGGCCAGACAGGGCAACTGGCTTCCCATCCGCCCAAACCAAAAGATCGCCGTTGTATCCTTCGACCCATTGCGCATCAAACCCTGCAAGAAAACCTTCTTCTGCTGGGGTCAGTATGCCGTCCGCGTCCTGATCCAGCTTCATGTCTTCAAGGATCAGAAGCGAATAGAATTCATCATAGGCCCATGTGACGCGGACATGTGTCAGGTTTCCGGTTTCATCCACGATGAACTCTAACCCCGTGTCGATAAAGACATGAGGGTGAGTCAGGGCCGGAATCGGGGCACAACAGGCCAAAAGGGTCAAAAACCAACGCATATGCGAAAGATAGGATGACCATCTGCGCCCGGCAATGCGTTTCGTAGCATGAGCGCGGTTTTCGGCCATCAATCAGGGCTGCGGGAACAGAACCAGCGTCTGCAACGCCGCACCGATCGGACCTTCGGTGTCATAAAGCACCGCCTGAGACAGGCCGATTCCAGACGGCTGCCAGTGGCAAATTGAATCGGACGCCAGCCAATCTGATACCGGTTCGCGGTGAATTTGCACGGTCAGGTCCGTGTTCATAAACCCCATTTCGGTCGTGGGCGCATTCCATGATAAGCCGTTGGCGCAATCGGCCAAAGGACACAGCGCCTGAATCGGCGACTGGACCTCATCAGACAACAAGGACGGCGCGCGCATCCAAATCGCCTTGGGCCCGGGCCCAAAACTGACGCCCTTGGGATACAGAATCTCGGTGTGGTTGGCAAAGCCGCCAAGGTTGTGACGTGTCTCGCCTATCGGGAAAGGGCCGATTACCGCACCTTCAAGTTGGGGCGGAGGTACAGCTACATTTGGGACAGGCCCGAGATTTCGACGAACCAGATGCATGGTCGTTGCAGTGGCACAAAGCGTATCGTCCAAATCATGCACGGTGACCCGGGTCGTTGCCATCGTCTTGGTATGGCGCGTGGTTTCCGCCGCCACGCGCAACCCCGCCAAGGGCATCGGGCGCAGCATGTCGATGGTCAAGCGGGTCAGCATCTTTTCCGGGCCGACTTCGGTTTCAGCGGCCCGCGCAACAAGACCCGTGACTGGCCCGGCATGACAATGATCTGGCGACCAGGGACCGCGCGCAGCTTCGTTGCCGACAAATGCCCCATCTGAACGAATGTGAAAAAACGACTGCTGGTTCAGATCAGGGTTGCCGCTCATGTTCTTGTCTATACCTTTTCCCCAAAAACAATTCTCCAGCCGGTCCGGGCGGCCTGACATCTGTGTATCGCATACGGCCCACCAGCCAAGCACTGAGTTTGCACAAAGTGCGAAGAAAATTTCTGCTCAAACCCCGAGACCAGTCTTTACGTTCCCGAAGAGAATGAATTAGCTGCCAGTACACCGTCCGGTTGGTGGTCAGAACGTCACCACACCTGGAATAAAAACTACGGAGCGCAAAATGGCCTTGCTGATCGAAACAGGACTTTCCGACTGGATGAGTGATGGCGACATAGTTCGTGAAATTAAGCGCTTGCGCCCCGGTATGGACGTCAGGACGCCAGACACCATCGGCGACCCCGCCGACATAACGATGATTGCCGTCGTCGGCTTGAACGATACACACCCAACGCAACTTCCCAATCTGAAACTGGTTCAGAAATTGGGTGCAGGGGTTGAAACGATCATCAACAATCCAAACCTGCCCGATCGCGTTCGGGTGGCGCGCCTGAAACCGGATGCCCCTGCACAAGGCATTGCCGAGTGGTTCGTGACCTACATCCTGCATCGCCAAAGAAACGTTTCTTTCTACGAAACAGCCCAGCGCAAGGCGGAGTGGCTGCCCAAGGCACCGGGCTATACTCCCGAGAAAACCGTCGGCGTTCTGGGTTTGGGACATATCGGTGCACGCAGCGCCCTGATGCTGCGTGCGATTGGGTTCAACGTCATGGGCTGGAGCCGATCACCCAAACAACTTGACGGGGTGACTTGCGTGCACGGGGACGCAGCCTTGCCCGACCTATTGGGCCAATGCGACCATGTCTGCGCGATCCTGCCGTCGACCCCGCAGACCATCGGATTGTTCGATGCCGAAATGCTGGCGGCCATGAAGCCGGGCAGTCAACTGCTGAATGCTGGACGTGGGGATCTGATAGACGAAACAGCGCTAATCTCGGCTTTGGACAAGGGCACATTGGGGCACGCTGTTCTTGATGTCACGTCCACTGAACCGCTGCCATCGCAAAGCCCTCTCTGGGCTCACCCGAACGTGATGATCACCCCGCATGTTTCGGGTTGGCATCTGGGCGAGGCCCTTGGGGATGTGGCCGAGAATTTTCAGCGTCTGACCGACGGAAAACCCCTGCTGCACGAAGTGGACCGCGCGCGGGGGTATTGATCGTTGGTCAGGGGGTCAGAATCCAGGCGCCACCAGCGTCCTGACATCTGCGAGTTCTGACCTCGCGCACCTGCTCGGTGCCTTCAGGCTGGATCAAGTGTTGGAAATGCACACAATTGTCCCGCACATCGCGCACACGAATGGTTCCTTTTGACCCCGAATCCTGACTGGTCCAATTGCGTTCCGTTCCGACCAGAGGCGCGCCATTTTCCAGCATCGAATCCGCTGTCGCGTTCACCACGTTGAAGTCCGCTGGGCTTAGGCCCATTTCAGCAATGATTCTCGACAAGGGCTTGGCGTGACCGCCTGTTCCAAAACCCACCATAGCTGCAAAAACAAATGCCGTGACCGCCAGAGGTTTCATGAATACCTCGCCTTTCAAAAATGACTTCGTCATTCAGACTATACCGCCTGCAATGGGCGGCCAAGTCCTCTTGCGACCTTCAAATAAATCCGAACAAACCTATCGCGACTCTGCCGCTAGAGGCGAAAGTGCAATCCCAGCATAGTGCCCGAAACACGAGTTAGAGGCACGAAATGGCACAGCCAACATACTATGCGCCAACCGGGGGTCACCCGGGGCAGGATCAGCTTTTGACTGACCGCGCCATGTTCACCGACGCATATGCCGTGATCCCCAAGGGCACGATGCGGGATATCGTAACCAGCAATTTGCCGTTCTGGGAAAACACCCGCCTTTGGGTCCTGTCCCGCCCCCTGAGCGGATTTGCCGAGACGTTCTCTCAGTACATCATGGAGGTTCAGCCGGGCGGCGGCAGCGACCAGCCCGAGACAGACGCAAACGCACAAGGTGTTCTGTTCGTGGTCGAAGGGGCCGTGGCGTTGACCTTGGACGGGGCTGTCCACGTCCTTGAAACCGGAGGATACGCTTATATTCCGGCCGGATCGGACTGGACCCTGCACAACCGTGCCGATGAAACCGCGCGTTTTCACTGGGTTCGCAAAGCCTATGAAGCGGTCCCCGGCCTGCCAGCCCCCGACCCGATCATCACGAACGAGCGCGACGTTGCGCCGATCCCCATGCCCGGAACCGACGGGCGCTGGGCGACCACCCGGTTCGCGGACCTTCAGGACTTGCGCCATGACATGCACGTCAACATCGTGACGTTCGAACCCGGCGGCGTCATCCCGTTTGCCGAAACACACGTCATGGAACATGGCCTGTATGTGTTAGAAGGCAAAGCCGTCTATCGGTTGAATCAGGACTGGGTCGAGGTCGAGGCGGGCGACTATATGTGGCTGCGCGCGTTCTGCCCTCAGGCCTGTTACGCCGGTGGGCCGGGCAGATTTCGCTATCTGCTTTACAAGGACGTAAACCGGCACATGCCGCTGTCGTTAACCAAGCGTTGACGGCAAATCGGCTTTTTCCCGCGCAGGGCTTCACAGAAGCGCTTGAATCTGGTGAAATAACACCTGTTTTTAGCACTGGAGATTGTTCAATGGTACTGCGCGGATCAATGCTGGCACTGGCGGCAACAGTTGGCCTGACTGCTTTTCAGGCAACCCCTGTTGTAGCCAAGGAAGAAACCAAACAGGTTTTCGTCATGAGCCGCACTTGGGCGGTGACGCAGGTGTCGGATGCGCCGGTCGTGTACCGCGCGACGCGGGACAACAACAATCTGAATCCCTTTGGCCCGCCGCCGCGCCTGCGGACGCTTCAGGCCGCAACCGCGATTCAGCAGGCCACGGGATGCAGACCAATTGTTGGCAGCATGTATCAAAACATCTCGGGGCAGTTCTTCTCGCAAGTCAGCTGCAACTGACCCCGGCACCAAACGGGCATTGAGGTCAGCGCAACGCACTGCCATAGCTTGCGCATGAAACTCGCGATTAACGGATTCGGTCGGATCGGCCGCACGATCCTGCGGCAGCTTCTGGCACAGCCGCAGGACAACGACGTTGAGCTGGTGCTGATCAACGATATCGCACCGCTTGAGACCTGCGCTTATCTGTTCAAATACGACAGCACGTTTGGCCCCTACACCGGTACGGTCGCGCAAGGTGACGCGGAACTGGTGGTAGACGGGCGCGCAATCCCGGTCACGCATAGTTCGGACTTGTCACAGGTGGACTTGACCGGCGTTGATGTCCTGATGGACTGCACCGGTGTTGCCAGAACGTCGGATGTGGCCAGCCAGGGTCTGACTGCTGGGGCCAGCAAGGTGCTGATCTCTGGCCCGTCCCCCGCAACCGAAATCACGATTGTTCTAGGCGCGAACGAAGATCAACTGGGTGCCGCGCGGATTGTTTCAAACGCATCCTGCACGACCAACGGGCTTGCGCCCTTGGTCAAGGTTCTGGATCGAATCGGGGGCGTGGCCTCGGCGCATATGACCACCATCCACTGCTATACCAACAGCCAGCCGATGGTCGACGCGCCGCGCGGTGATCTGGCCCGTTCTCGCGCGGGAGCGTTGTCGATGGTGCCGACCACCACAAGTGCCACGCATCTGATTGATGAGGTTCTGCCCCACCTCGCAGGGCGCATTTCCGGGGCCGCTGTTCGGGTTCCGACAGCCAGTGTTTCAGCGGTTGATCTGGTTGTGACACTGGAACGAGGTATGACACCCAAGGCGTTCGATAAGGAATTGCGCGCGGCAGTGTCGTCCTCGCCAGTATTGGGTTGGACGGACGAACCGTTGGTCTCGTCCGACCTGCGCACGCGCCCCGAGTCTCTGGTTATCGCAGGCCCCGAAACACGCCAGATCGGTGAGTGTCAGGTTCGCGTTTTCGGATGGTATGACAACGAATGGGGCTTTTCAGCCCGGATGCTGGACGTGGCGCGGTTAATGGCCCGAGGGTAAGCGGACCGCAGAACACTGCAATCCGCCTTTTTTTGGCTATTCGCCCGGCAGGCTGCCCGATCCATGCCCGGACATTCCGCCCGAGACTTCTTCGGTCGCCTCATCTGCCAGTTCGTGCGGCAGGATCAGGTTCAAAACGATAGCGATCAGTGCTGCAGGCAACAGGCCGCTTTTCATCAGGATGCCCAACGTGTCAGGCAGGTGCTGAACCGCATTGGGCTCGAGCTGTAAGCCAAACCCGATCGACAGCGAGATTGCAAAGATCACCATGTTGCGCCGGTTCCAGTCCACATCTGACAGCATCGAAACACCGGCTGCGACGACCATCCCAAACATCACAATCACACCACCACCCAGCACTTCGATGGGAACGGTACGGATGATCGCCCCGACCTTTGGAACAAGACCGCACAGGATCAGCAACAGCGCGCCAATCGTAACCACGTTGCGGCTCATCACACCGGTCATGGCGATCAGCCCGACATTCTGGCTGAAGGAGGTATTTGGCAAGCCACCAAACACACCAGCCAAGGCTGACCCGAAACCGTCCGCATAGGTGGCCCCGGCGATTTCCTTGTCAGTGGCTTCGCGCCCTGCCCCACCCTTGGTGACACCGGACACATCGCCCACGGTTTCAATCGCCGACACAAAGGCCATCAGGCAGAAACCGATGATCGCCGCGAACGAGAACTCGAACCCGTATTTGAACGGCACCGGCAACGCAAAGGAAGCCGCGCGATCCCAACTTGTGCCAATCGCTTCGAACGTGACCATTCCAACCATCAGGGCGTACCCATAGCCAGCAACTAGGCCAATCAAAACAGCCGAGACAGAGAGCATCCCGCGCGTGAAGAACTTTAGCGCCAGCGTGACGATGATCACGACCAGAGCCGCCGACCAGTTCAGGGCCGACCCATATTCAGGCGTCCCGATGGCCGGAACACCTCCTGCCGCGTATTGAATGCCGACCTTGACCAGTGCCAGACCGATCATTGTGACCACCAGCCCGGTCACCAGAGGCGGCAGCGCAAAGCGGATTTTTCCGATCACAGTCCCCAACAAAGCATGGAACAAACCGCCGACGATCACCCCACCGAACAAGGCCGCCAGGCCATCGACGCCTTTACCCGCGACCAGTGGAATCATGATGGGCAGAAAGGCAAAACTGGTGCCTTGCACGATGGGCAAAGCGGCACCGACCGGCCCGAGCGTTACTGTCTGCAGCAGCGTCGCGACGCCGGCAAACAGCATCGACATCTGGATCAGGTACAGCAACTCAGGAAAGTCCGGTGAGTTGGACCCAAATCCGAACCCGGCCGCCCCTGCCACGATGATCGCGGGCGTGACGTTGGATACGAACATCGCCAAGACGTGCTGGATGCCCAACGGAACCGCCTTATGCAAAGCCGGAGTATAGTTCGGGTCCCGAAGCTGTTCGGGGGTCCCTATGGAAGTGTCAGCCATGAGTTACTGTCCTCTCTGTCAGGTTCACGGGGGTCTTGCCGCTTATCCTGCGGCTTCAACGGTCACGACACGACTTCGTAGAGCGTGTCGAACCAAAATTCCTCAAGGTTGGTGCCTGTGCCGATCCGATCGACAACCGCGAACAGGCCGGGGCCGTGCAGTGGTGTTAGAACGCCATGCCACGTGCCCCTGTGATAGTTCACCGCCTGCCCCGGAGTGGTAATGAACGCCACCGGCTCGCCCGGCTTACCGTTCTCGTCCAGGGCAACGATGACCAGAAAAGGCTGATGGGTCATGGGGATAAAGGCTTGGCTGCCATCAGGATGCCGCTCTACCATATCAAGCTGATATGGCAGGGCACGCGGGTTGGCGTTAAACAGGCTGATCCCTGCACGGCCATCCGAAAAATCCATCTCAGCACGGTCATGGAACCGGCCGCATTGACCCTGATTGATGATCTTGTCCGGGTCGCCTGCGACTTCGATCACATCCCCAAAAGGCGCGAACGCGGCGTGCGTCAGAGGGGTTGCCGCGATCCGCTTCATGAAGGCAGCACGTCTTGCAACCGGAACTCGGCAATACGTTCAACCTGACGACAGGCTTCGGCAAACTCCGTGTCTCGGTCCTGTTCAATCCGGCGTTGGAATGCGTCCAGAATCGAAGCCTTGTTGTGATCACGCACCGCAATGATGAAGGGAAATCCGAATTTCTGCGTATAGCGCGTGTTCAGATTCGTAAAAGCGTCGCGCTCAGCATCCGTTAGCGCGTCCAATCCGGCTGATGCCTGCTCGGACGTACTTTCCTGCGTCAATCGCTTGGCCTGCGCCAGCTTACCTGCGAGGTCCGGGTGCGCCGTCAGGACGTCCAGCCGCTCTGGTTCCGATGCGGATCGGAACATGCGAGTCAGCGCATTATGCAAGCCGCCAGCCGTGTCGTGGGCCGGACCCAGTTCCAGATCATAAGCACGTTCAGCGATCCAGGCAGAGTGTTCGAATATCCCGCCATAGGCTGTGACAAAGGCGTCCCGGTCCATCTCGGACGGTTTGGGCCGTGAGGCAGGGGGATGCTGTTCCGCCCAATGCGCGGCGATTTGCTGGCGGGTCGCGAACCAGACATCCGAATGCCCCTGCGCGTAGTCCAAGAACCGCTTCAGGGCCACGACCCGGCCCGGACGACCGATCAGACGGCAATGCAGGCCGATCGACAGCATCTTTGGCGAACCCGCCTCACCTTCTGCATAAAGCGCATCGAAACTGTCCTTGAGATACGCATAAAACTGATCGCCCGAGTTAAACCCCTGCGGCGTGGCAAAACGCATATCATTGCAATCCAGCGTGTAGGGGACGATCAACTGGTCCCGCCCACCAGCGTTCATCCAATAAGGCAGATCGTCAGCGTATGTGTCAGCCACGTAGGAAAAGCCGCCTTCTTCGGCGACCAACCGCACGGTGTTTTCGGAACAGCGCCCGGTGTACCACCCCACCGGGCGTTCACCGACAACCTCGGTATGAAGACGGATCGCCTCGGCAATCTGGGCGCGTTCCTCACCCTCGGGCATGTCCTTATGTTCAACCCACTTGAGGCCGTGGCTCGCGATCTCCCACCCTGCGGATTTCATCGCTGCAACCTGATCCGGGGAACGGGCCAAGGCCGTTGCGACACCGTAGACAGTGATCGGCAAGCCCTTCATCAACCGGTGCAAGCGCCAGAACCCGGCTCGCGATCCGTATTCATAGATCGACTCCATGTTCCAATGGCGCTGTCCCGGCCACTGGGCGGCTCCGACGATCTCGGACAGGAATGCCTCGGACGCGGCGTCCCCGTGCAGCACGCAGTTCTCTCCGCCCTCTTCATAATTCAGCACGATCTGAACCGCCAATTTCGCCCCACCTGGCCATTTGGCGTCTGGTGGGTTGGCTCCGTATCCGATCATGTCGCGGGGGTAACGAGGGGGCTGCATGATGTCTTCCGTCTTGTCTTTGTCACATTACCTACGCTTTACCGCAGAAACGCAGCGATGATTATCAAATCAATCCGAACGCTGTTTCCATTTCTTTCGGCATTCCCAAAGTTTCGGAATTCAAACCAGACTGTGTCAAACAAAACATGTGCGCTTTATGTGATAAGCATCAGCAAACCAATGAGACGATTAGAAATTAGGAGATTCCCGTGGCAGGTTATCTGACAACCCATGTTCTGGACACCGCGCGCGGCTGCCCGGCAGAGGGGCTGAAAATTGAGCTGTTCGAAATCACGGACGGAAATCGCCGTAAGCTGGCCGAGACCAAAACCAACGAGGACGGGCGCACAAACAGCCCGATCCTGCCGCAGGACGACTTTACAACCGGTACGTATGAACTGGTTTTCTTCGCCGGTGACTATTTGCGCGCAACCGGTCAGTCCGCAGAAGAACCGCTGTTTCTAGACGAAGTTCCCATCCGGTTCGGCATGTCCGATGCCGAAGCCCACTACCACGTGCCGCTTTTACTGTCGCCTTACGGGTACTCAACCTATCGCGGCAGTTGAGGGCTCAAACCTCTGAATTGCGGACAACGTCCCCGATCCGGGCAATCATGAAATCCATAAACAACCGCGCCTTAGGGTCCTGATGCCTGCGGTGCGTATAAAGACACGCCATCTGGACGGAAACCGGTGGCGTGTCTGTGGCGACGGGGACGAGACGCCCCGCTTTCAGGTGGTCCGTCACCTCAAAAACGGGCTTCATCGCGATACCTTGCCCTGACAAGGCCCAGTCCGTCAGAACGTCCCCATCATCACATTCAAACCGACCGGTCACCGCAAAGCGTTTGGCCCCCTCGGGTGTTCCCAGTTGCCACTGAAATTCAGCAGCACCCGGAAACCGCAAGTTCAGGCATTCGTGCTTTTCCGAAATCAGGTCCGATCCGGTTTTGGGCATGCCCCGACGTTTTATGTATTCCGGGGCAGCACACAGGACGCGCTGACAATCCGCGATCTTCCGGATGCGCAAAGTGCTGTCTTCTGGCTGACCTATGAAAAACGCTAAATCCAACCCTTCAGTCGTCAGGTCAACGGATCGGTCCGTCAGGCGCAGCCGAACGTCGATCTCGGGGTATGCTGCAAGAAAATCAGGTACAAGTGGGGCAAGCAGCCTGCGCCCTACACCCAGCGGTGCCGCGACGAACAACGACCCGCGCGGTGCTTCGGTCAGATGAACCACCTGCGCCTCAGCCTCGTCAACCGCGTCCAGAACTGCCACCGCGCCGGGATAAAATGCCCGCCCTTGCTCAGTCGGGCTGAGGTTGCGCGTCGTGCGCTGGAACAGGCGGACACCCAGATGATCCTCAAGCTGGGAAATCCGCGCCGAGGTGACCGCAGGGGAAATGCGCAGGTCGCGCCCTGCGGCGGACATGCTACCCAAATCATAGACCCTGACGAAGGTTCGGATATTGTCGAGATAGGACATCTTATCGTTTTTTTTGATACAGTTTGACAATATACGGGAATACCGAAGAAAACCGCGTTTGCCTAGTGTGACGGCAACCAATCGGAGAGACCTCTCATGTTCGAATTCGCCGTGTTCTGGGACTGGATGGCATTTGCCGTGCGCTGGCTGCACGTAATCACCGCAATCGCCTGGATCGGATCATCCTTTTATTTCATCGCGCTGGACCTTGGCCTGAACCGCAATATCCCCGGACCTGCAGATGGTGAGGAATGGCAGGTCCATGGCGGTGGTTTCTACCACATTCAAAAATACCTGGTCGCGCCCGAACGGATGCCGGACCACCTGACCTGGTTCAAATGGGAAAGCTACGCGACCTGGCTCAGCGGTGCCGGATTGCTGATGATCGTCTACTGGGTCGGCGGAGAGCTGTATCTGATCGACGCGGAAAAGGCGGATCTCGCCTTATGGCAGGGTATTGCGATTTCGGCAGCTTCCCTGACCGTCGGCTGGCTGATCTACGATTTTCTCTGCAAGTCAGGCCTGGGCGAGCGTCCAACGCTGCTGATGGTGCTTCTGTTCGTCCTGCTTGTGGCGATGGGCTGGGGGTACAATCAGATTTTCACTGGTCGGGCGATGATGCTGCATCTGGGCGCGTTCACGGCGACGATCATGACCGCCAATGTGTTTTTCATCATCATGCCGAACCAGCGCATCGTGGTGGATGACCTGAAGAACGGCCGCACTCCGGACCCGAAATACGGAAAAATCGCAAAGCTGCGCTCGACCCACAACAACTATCTGACGCTGCCTGTCGTATTCCTGATGCTGTCGAACCACTACCCGCTGGCCTTTGCGACGGAATACAATTGGATCATCGCTGCACTGGTCTTCTTGATGGGCGTCACGATCCGCCATTACTTCAATACACGCCACGCACGCGCGGGTGATCCCACATGGACATGGCTGGTCACAGCCTTGCTGTTCATCGCGATCATGTGGCTGTCCACGGCACCAATGTATAAACCGCTAGAAGAGGCAGAGGCGCAGCCCCTTACGCCGTATGAGCAGAAGTTTGCAGCCGCTGAAGGGTTTGAAGAGGCCCATGATGTCGTCTTGGGTCGATGCTCGATGTGTCACGCCCGCGAACCCGTGTGGGAGGGCATCCAATGGGCCCCTAAGGGCGTGCTGCTGGAAACCGAAGGTGACATTGCCCGAAACGCAAAACAGATATACCTGCAATCGGGTGTCAGCCACGCCATGCCCCCGGCCAATGTGACCTATATGGAACCAGAAGATCGCGAAGCTATCATCCGTTGGTTCCGCAACGTGGGATCATAAGCCCGAGACTGGTCGACCACACAAATGCGAATTCGACAGGTCCGGCCAAAAATTCTCTTCCCTGCGCGAAAATTGATGCTCTAACATGGCTTTAACGAACCGTCGCGTTGCACAATGCGGTGACCTAAAACTCGATTTGGGGCAGTTGGAGCCAAAAGATGCAGGGAAACGGGCGGCACGCCGTTTTTAGGAATTGCCTTTTTGGTGCTCTCTCGCTTGTTTTACCCACATCTGTTGCGGCGCTTGAAACGACCCTGACCGCGCCGGGTGCGCCAAGCAAGTTGGTGGAACGGATCGAAGAAACCTCTTCGGTTGCAACGGCCGAGTCTCGCGGTCTGGACACTCCGCTGGAAATTCTGTCAGCCGCATTGTCAGATTACCGGACCATCGTTCAAATTCTCTATGACGAAGGGTATTTCAGCCCGGTCGTCAGCATCAAGCTGGACGGTCAGGAAGCGGCGGAAATCAGTTCACTCAGCGTCCCCGCGCAAATCAACCGCGCGGTAATTACAGTAAACACGGGCCCCACCTTCAAGTTCGGCGAAGCCGTCGTTGTTCCATTGGCCCCTGAAACCGAGTTGCCCGAAGATTTTGCAACAGGCCAGTTGGCCACGACCGGCGCCATTCAACGCGCGGCCTCTGCCGGTGTGCAGGGTTGGCGCGACGCGGGTCACGCCAAGGCCGGGGTTGAGGACGAACAGGTCATCGCGCGGCATGCGCAGGCCAGGCTGGATGCGCGTGTCGATCTGGCACCGGGGCCACGCCTGACCTTCGGGAAAATGTTCATCAAGGGCGACTCGGACGTGCGCCACAGGTCCATCGAAAAAGTTGCCGGATTCCCGTCGGGCGAGGTTTACTCGCCCGAGCAAATTCAAAAAGTTGGAACACGCCTGCGTCGGACCGGAACGTTCAACGTGGTTTCCATCGAAGAACATGAAACCCCGAACCCAGATGGGACGCTGGATTTTGACGCCTATTTCGAAGATTTGCCGAAACGTCGCCTGACTTTCGGGTTCGAGATCGCCTCGCGCGATGGGATCGACGTGACCGCAACCTGGACGCATCGTAACGTATTCCGGCGTGCCGAAAGGCTGCGTTTCGAAGCTGCGCTTCGCAATATTGGCGGGGCCGAGGACTTGGACGGACGTATCGGTCTTCGTCTGGATCAACCCGACAGGCTGGGCCCGGACGACAACACATTCTGGAGCGCGTTGATCGAACGTCGGAACACCGACAACTACAACGTAACAATCACGTCACTGGCCTATGGTGCACGGCGCACATTCTCAGACCGCCTTTATGCCGAAGCCTCGGCCGGCTTTCAGTGGTCAAATGCCGATGACGCCTTTGGGGATGGTCGCAAGTTCCGTTACTTCATTATACCGACGCGGTCCGAATGGGACCAACGAGACAGCAAGGTCAGCGCGACGCGCGGGTTCTATCTGGATTCTCAGATCATGCCATTCGTCGGGCTGTCTGGCACGGAAACAGGCATTCGATTCTTCTTTGACGGACGCGGCTACACCAGCCTAAACACCGAAGGACGCATCGTTCTGGCCGGTCGGGTTCAGGTCGGGTCGGTCCTTGGCCCCTCGCTGGATGGTGTGACGCCCGACTTCCTGTTTTTCTCGGGCGGGGCCGGTACCGTACGCGGGCAACCTTTTGAAAGCCTCGGCATCCCGGTTGGAAACGAAGTTGCTGGCGGTAAGTCCTTTCTTGGCCTCTCCGGCGAGGTGCGTGGGAAAATAACCGAGACGATATCGCTGGTCGGATTTTATGACTATGGTGTGGTGGACTCCTCGTCTTTTGTCACCAGCGCCGCGGCTTCTCATTCCGGTGCGGGTTTGGGGGTCAGGTATGACTTGGGCGGATTTGGCCCGCTACGTCTGGATCTAGCGGTGCCTGTTCAGGGCGACACAGGCGACGGCCTGCAGTTTTATATCGGGATCGGACAGGCATTTTGATACGGCGATATTCATATCCTGTGCTGGCCGCGACACTTATCCTGACCGCGCCGCCTGTGGTCGCGCAGGAAGATGGCGGCGGCAGTATGCTGGAGAACTTTCTCCAGGACACGCTGTCGGGCGACAATCAGAACGTAACGGTGACCGGCCTTCAGGGTGCACTTAGCGCGCGCGCGACAATCGAGGAAATTACCATCGCAGACGACGAAGGCGTCTGGCTGACCATCAAGGACGCGCAGCTTGACTGGAACCGTCTGGCGCTGATCCGTGGCAGGTTTTCGGTCAACTCCCTAACCGCGCAAGAGATCGACATTGCCCGCGCACCCGGTGCGACGACGACAGACGAACCAGCGGCAACCGTCGAAACGCAGCCCTTCCAACTGCCAGAACTGCCCGTCGCAATTGAAATCGGAGAAATCCGCATTGACGAAGTGTCTTTGGGTGAACCTCTGATCGGGGTCGCTGCGGACCTTTCGATCAACGGCAACATGTCTCTGGCGGACGGAACGCTTGATACATCGCTGGATGTAACCCGTCTGGACCGCGCAGGGGATGAGATCAAGCTGACGGCAGGATTTGAAAACGCCACGAGCGAGATCAATCTGGACCTGCAAGTGACCGAGGCTGCAGGCGGGTTGATTTCGACCGCCTTGAAAATCCCCGACAGCCCCCCGATTGGCCTGACCGCCAAGGGATCAGGGCCGCTTACCGATTTCACAGCCGATATCGGGTTGAGCAGCGACAACCAACAACGCGTTTCAGGGCAAGTGCGCCTGCGTGCGGCTGATGGTGGCGCGCAACAAGGGATCGCCTTTACAACAGACCTGAGCGGCGATCTGACCCCGTTCCTGACCCCAGAAATTGATCCGTTCTTCGGGACGGACACACGCCTGTTCGTGGACGGCCAAACCAAACCCGAAGGCGCGCTTGAGGTGTCAGATCTTGATCTGACCACACAGGCGCTGAACCTAAAGGGGGAATTGGAACTGGCTGAAGGCGGCTCACTCCAACTGGCTGCCCTTCAGGGCCGCATCACACCGCCCGACGGTGAGGCGGTCGTGTTGCCGGTCGCTGGCGGTGAAACGTCCATTGAAGCTGCGCAAATTTCCGCCCTGTACGACCACAAGAACGGAAACCTCTGGGATCTGAGCCTGACTGCAAACGCATTCAAATCACCGCAGGCCAATCTGCAAAACGCGCGTATCAGCGCGCAGGGCGTGCTGGACCAAGGCGAGGCTCTGGCCGTCAGCGGGGATGTTCAGGCCAGTGTCACTGGTATCGACCTGACCGATCCGGCCCTGAACACAGCTGTCGGTCAGCGCATCACGTTAGACGGACAATTCGATTATGGCAGCGATCAATCGCTTGACCTGTCCGGGTTCGAACTGATCGGGTCTGACTACGCACTGGCTTTGGACGCGTTGATTGACGGTCTGACAAGCGGATTGACCGTGGATGGATCAGCGACGCTTGAGGCAACCGATCTGGCGCGGTTTTCGGATATCGCCAAGCTTGACCTTAAGGGGCAGGTGTCGGCGCGGGTCGAAGGGAAAGGGTCACCGCTTGAGGGCAGTTTTGACGGGACGCTGTTTGTTGACGGCAGCGATCTGGCCACCGGACGCGACGACATTGATCCGGTGATCACAGGGGAAACTACGATCTCACTGGACGGCAAACGCGGGTCTGACGGCATCACGATCCGGTCTTTTGAACTGAACAGTGAAGCGGCTCAGGCACAGGCAAACGGTGTGGTCACAACGCCAAATGGAAACCTGACCATCGACGGGCAAGCGCAGGTCAACGCACCGGATTTGTCCGTTTTCTCGGGTCTGGCCCAGCGCGATCTTGGCGGCTCACTTCGCGCCGAAGTCGACGGCACCGGTACTGTTCAGACGTTGGAGTTTGACGGCACTGCAAGTGTGGTTGGCAGGAACCTGCAAACCGGCATGGCTGACATCGACCCGCTTTTGACCGGCCAAACCACTATTCAGTGGGACGGTGCACGCTCTGCCGATCAGATCGAGATTCGAAACGCGACGGTGAATGGCAAAGCCCTAAGCGCACAGGTACAGGCAACAGTGACCGACCCGACCGGAGAGCCATCCGGCAATGGCGAGGCGCGCATTGATGTGCCAGACCTATCCCTATTCTCGGGGATGGCGGGTCGGGACCTGACCGGTTCTGTGACCGCCAATTTCCAGGGCAGCGGCGATCTGGCGACCCGCGCCTTTGATATTCAGGGCAACCTGGACGCCGACGACATTCAAGTCGGTATCGACTTTGTCGACAAGCTTGTGAATGGCCGCACAACCTTGACCGTGGACGCCCAAAACGGGGATCAGGGTCTGGAGGTTCGAAATTTCCGCCTGCAGGGGTCGGCCATTTCAGCCAATGCATCAGGAAAAGTCGCGCGCGAAGCCGGAGGGTTGAACTATTTTGTCCAACTGGATGACGTCGCGCGGATCACACAAACTCTGTCCGGTCCACTGACGCTGGAGGGGAACGTGGCACCCACGTCGTCCGGTCTGGAAGGAACGGCAAACTTGCGCGGTCCGGACAGTTCCTACGCCACATTGGAAGGGTCCGTGGATTCAGACGGCGCGGCGGATCTGGTTTTTGATGCAAAACTAAACCGGATTGAGCGGTTCGCCCCGGAATTCCCCGGTACGATTGCCGCGAATGGTACAGCGAAACGTGACAACGGCGTTTGGACGATCGACACAACGGCTGAAGGTCCCGCAGAAATCAGCAGCCAGGTTTCCGGCACATTTGACGAAGCATCTGGTGAGGCCGACCTGAAAGCCGCAGGTGGAGTCAATATCGGTATCGCCAACCTGTTCATTACCCCCAACAAGATCGACGGTACGGCACGGTTTGATCTGGCGTTAAAGGGGAAACCTTCTTTGGAAGCGCTGAGTGGAACGGTAACCACCTCGGGCACCTCTTTGGCAATTCCCGGTGCCGGGCAGACCATCACGGGTATCAGCGGGTCAGTGGAACTGGCCCAAAGCCGCGCGACGATTTCCCTCAGCGGCGGGCCGCGCGCCGGTGGTAACTTTGTCGTGGCAGGCCCGGTAGACCTGACGCCGCCCTTCAACGCAAATATCACGACAACGCTCAACAGTCTCGTTCTGACCGACCAGCTTTTGTATGAAACAACGCTGAACGGCCAAATCGCGATGACCGGCGCTTTGGCTGGCAACAGTTCAATTGCGGGACAGATCACGTTTGAAGAAACAAATATCAATCTGGCCGCTGCATCCGGGGCGGTTGGGGCCGCGCCTATTCCCGACATTCAACATATTGGCGAAGGCTCGGCCAGCTTGATCACCCGCGAACGCGCAGGGCTGGTTGTTGACGAAGAAGCAACGCCCAGCGTTTCCCGCATTTCTCTCGACATTGCGCTTTTGGCACCAAAAGCTGTCTTTGTGCGCGGGCGCGGTGTGAACGCGGAACTTGGTGGTCGTTTGTTTATTGGCGGCACAACGTCTTCGGTGGTGCCATCAGGTCAAATCGAACTGATCCGTGGTAACTTGGACATTCTGGGCCGCAGACTTGCGCTGACCAAAGGCATCGTGACCCTGCAAGGCGACCTGACCCCCTATATCGAGTTCGAGTCGTCCGCCAGCACGTCGGACGGCACGGCAACGATTGAAATCGCGGGACCACTAGATGCGCCGGAAGTAGACGTGTTTTCCGACCCCGAGCGCCCTGCGGAAGAGGCGCTGGCGATGCTTCTGTTCGGCAACCGCTTTTCCGAGTTGTCGCCGTTTGTCATCGCGCAAATGGCTGCATCACTTGCCCAACTCAGCGGTGCGGGCGGGGACGCCACCAAGGGGCTGCGGGATGCGACCGGTGTAGACTCGGTGGACATCGGAGCGACCGAAGGCGGCGCGGGTCGATTGGGTGCAGGGGCTTACTTGAGTGACAATCTCTACACCGATTTCACCGTGAACACCGAAGGCGATACCGAGGTGAACCTGAATCTTGATGTAACCGACAATTTCACCGTTCGCGGAACAGTTGACGGACGCGGGGAAACAGGTGTCGGGGTGTTTTTCGAACGCGACTACTAAGCCCGCCGTATCCCAATCGCCTGCCCGGCCTGAGGGGCTGCGTCCAACCCTGCGTGATCACGCACCATTTGGGCAAGCCGTTCTGCAGCCCAGTCCGGGTAAGCGACCGAACGCCCGGTCTTATGGCTGACATTCATGAACAACGCCTCTTGCGTTGCACAGACTTCACCGTCGTTTTCTGACAGCATCTGCGCAAAATAATGGCCCCTCTTGTGGTCTGCATCCAGCAGGCGAATCCGATAAAAGAAGGGTTCGTTCTCCTGTACTTCGCGCAGGAAAGTCATATGCGACTGCAAGACATAGGGCCCCTGCCCCAAAGCCGCCACTTGCACTTCGCCAAGGCCCAAATGCTCGACCATCAGCTTTTCCAGCGCCAAATCGAAGGCCACACCGTAGTAGCCGACATTCATGTGGCCGTTATAGTCGATCCATTCCGGTAGCACCCGGAAACCCCGAATTTCGACCGGCGCGTCATAGGGGCCGTCATGCCCGCTTAGGGGTTCAGTCATCTGCGTCCTCCTCAAAAATCGCAACGGCCCGAACAAAGCCCGCCGACGCGCCCTTGATCTTGAAAGGAAAGCACGAGATTTCAAACCCCGTTGGCGGCAGGTCTTCGAGGTTGGCCAGCTTTTCCATGTGGCAATACCCGATCTCCATCGAGGCGCGATGCCCCTCCCAGATGATCGAAGCATCCTGCGTCTCAGCATATTCCTGCGCGGTCAGGGCAAAGGGCGCATCCCAGCTCCAGGCGTCCGTACCGGTCACGCGGACGCCGCGTTCCGTCAGGTACAGCGTCGCCTCACGGCCCATTCCGCAACCTTTCATCAAATAGTCAGGCTGACCATAACGCGTTCCCGCAGACGTATTGACGATCACGATGTCCAGCGGTTGCAGATCGTGACCTATGCGCTTCAGCTCTGCCGCGACGTCGGCGGCGGTCGCAACATAACCGTCATCGAAATGCCGGAAGTCCAGCTTCACACCTGGATTCATGCACCATTCGAGCGGCACCTCGTCTATGGTAATCGCGCGTTCGCCGTTGTTCATGGTCGAGTGGTGGTGATATGGCGCATCCAGATGGGTACCATTATGGGTCGCGATCTGAAGACGCTCAATCGCCCAACCTTCACCCCCCGGCAGATCATCTTTTTGCAAGCCCGGAAAAAAGGACATGATCTGTTCTGCGGTCTGGTCGTGAGTCAGGTATTCGATTTCGGGCAACATGATCGGCGGGTCGGATACGATCCCGGTTTCCAGCGGAACGGACAAATCGACAAAACGGCGCGGCATGAAACCCTCCATCACCCCAAGCGGTGATAGGTTTGGCCGCATCTAACCTTCTGTCAAGGAAAGAAAAAGGCGGCCACTGGGACCCCCTTTTCTACCTATTCCGCCGCGATGGCGTCTTCGATTTTCTCAACCCGAATGGCCGAGAACTTGAACTCGGGGATTTTGCCAAAGGGATCGATGGCCGAGTTGGTCAGAATATTTGCCGCCGCCTCGACATAGGCAAAGGGGATGAACACCATGTCCTCGGCGATTGCGCGGTCGGCACGCACCATGATCTCGATCGTCCCGCGACGCGTTGTCAGGCGGATGGTCTCGCCCGGTTCGATCTCCATCAGCTTGAGCGTGCGCGGGTTCATCGAACAGTTTGCTTCGGGTTCCACGGCGTCCAGAACCGTAGCGCGTCGCGTCATCGACCCGGTGTGCCAATGTTCCAACTGGCGACCCGTGGTGGCGATCATCGGATATTCCTCATCCGGGGCTTCATCGGGCGGGATGACGCTGGCCGGGGTGAATTTCGCCTTGCCATCCGAACGTGGGAAACCGTCGCCGAACACGATGGACTGGCCCGGATCGGTTTCAGACAGCGACGGGTAGGTGATCGTCTCGGTCTCGAGCCGGTCCCAGGTGATGTTGTCCAGCGAGGCCATCGTCAGTTTCATCTCGGCAAAGACCTGCGACACATCGGTGTAATCCCAGTTCAGCCCGATGCGCTGCGCCAGTTCGACAGTGATCTTCCAATCCTCACGCGCCTCCCCCGGAGGGGTCACGGCGGGACGCACCCGCTGTACCTGACGGTTGGTATTCGACACCGTGCCGTTCTTTTCATAGAGCGCCGAGGCAGGCAGGATGATGTCAGCATAATTCGCCGTTTCGGTCAGGAAGATATCCTGCACGATCATCAGGTCCAGCTTGGCCAGCGCGTCGCGGGCATGATTCACATCAGGGTCGGACATGGCCGGGTTTTCGCCCATGATATACATGCCTTTGATGTTGCCGGCATAGGCTTGATCAATGATCTCGGTGACAGTCAGCCCCTTCTCGTTCGAGAAATCGTCCGAGTTCCAAACGTCGTTGAACTTGGCGCGGACGCCATCGTCAGTCACGCTCTGGTAGTCCGGCAGGAACATCGGGATCAGACCCGCGTCCGAGGCCCCCTGCACATTGTTCTGACCCCGCAGCGGGTGCAGACCAGCGCCGGGTTTACCGACATTGCCCGTCATCAGCGCAAGGCTGATCAGGCAACGCGAATTGTCGGTGCCGTGGATGTGCTGGCTGACGCCCATCCCCCAGAAGATCAGACCAGCCTTGGCCTGCGCAAAGGTGCGCGCGACACGGCGCAACTGATCCGGTTCGATGCCACAGATCGGCGACATCGCCTCGGGCGTGAAGGCGCGCAGATGCTCTTTCTCGGCCTCCCAGTTCTCGGTCCAGCGGTGGACGTATTGGCTGTCATAGAGCTCTTCCTCGACGATCACATTCATGATCGCGTTCAGCATCGAAACATCGGCCCCCGGGCGGAACTGCAGCATCTCATCTGCGAACTTCCGCATCCCAACGCCGCGCGGGTCCATCACGATCAGCTTGCCGCCCCGTTTGGTGAACTGCTTGAAATAGGTCGCGGCGACGGGGTGGTTTTCGATCGGGTTGGCCCCAATGATGATTGCCACATCCGCGTTTTCGATCTCGTTGAAGGTAGCGGTCACCGCGCCCGATCCCACGTTCTCGATCAGAGCGGACACCGACGACGCGTGGCATAGACGGGTGCAGTGGTCAACATTGTTGTGCTTGAAGCCCTGACGGATGAACTTCTGGAATAGGTAGGCTTCTTCGTTGGTGCATTTGGCCGAGCCAAAACCCGCAACGCTGCGCGGATCTTCGTCGCGCAGAGCCACCAGTTTGGAGGCCGCAAGCTCCATCGCCTCGTCCCAGGTCGCTTCGCGGAAATGGGTCGACAGGTCCGACGGATCGACATTCAGCCCCTTCTCAGGCGCACCCTCACGCCGGATCAGCGGCTTGGTCAGGCGGTGCGGGTGGTGGATATAGTCGAAACCAAACCGGCCTTTGACACACAAACGGCCTTCGTTGGCGGGGCCGTTGATGCCCTCGACATATTTGACCTTACCGTCCTTGACCTTCAGCGAGACCTTGCAGCCCACACCGCAGAACGGGCAGACGCTTTCTGTCTCAGAGTCGTAGTCTTTGCTGTCACCTTTCTGCTGATCGTCAAGCACGGTAGCGGGCATCAGCGCACCAGTCGGGCAAGCCTGCACGCATTCGCCGCAGGCCACACAGGTCGAATCGCCCATCGGGTCGTTCTGGTCGAACACCACCTGCGCCGTATGACCACGACCGGCCATGCCGATCACGTCATTCACCTGCACTTCACGGCAGGCCCGGACGCAGAGGTTGCAGTTGATGCAGGCGTCCAGATTGACGCGCATCGCAATGTGGCTGTCATCCAGCAGAGGGATCTTTTCGGCCTCTTTTGCGGGGAAACGGCTTCCCGAGACATCGTTCAGCTTGGCCATGTCCCAGAAATGGCTGGAGGCGTCGTGCGCTTCTTCGGGCTGGTCCGCGACCAGCAGTTCCATAACCATTGCGCGAGATTTCTCGGCGCGGTCGCTGTCAGTCTTCACGACCATCCCATCCGCTGCAGGACGGATGCACGAAGCGACCAGAGTGCGCTCGCCTTCCACCTCGACCATACAGGCGCGGCAGTTACCGTCGGGTTTGTAGCCCGGCTGCGGCTTGTGGCACAGGTGAGGGATGGTGAACCCCTGCCCCTTGGCGGCTTCCCAGATGGTCCAGCCCTCGGGCACGGTGACATCTTCGCCGTTCAGGTTGAAGGTGACGGTCTTGGTTGGGCTTGCGTCTAGCATGGCTCTGTCTCCCCTCAGATTTCGTCAGCGAAATGTTTCATGACGAGGCGGATCGGGTTCGGAGCAGCCTGCCCCAGACCACAGATCGAGGCATCGCCCATGACCTGGCACAGATCTTCCAGCAGATCGGTGTCCCACTTGTCGGCCTGCATCAACTTGACCGCCTTTTCGCAGCCCGCGCGACATGGCGTGCACTGGCCACAGCTTTCATCCTCGAAGAAGCGCAGCATGTTCAACGCCGCGTCGCGGGCAGTGTCCCGATCGGACAGGACCACCACGGCGGCGGAGCCGATAAAGGTGCCATGAGGCTGCAATGTGTCAAAGTCCAGCGGAATGTCATCCATCGACGCAGGCAGCAGACCCGAGGATGGGCCGCCCGGCTGATACGCCTTAAAGGTCTGGCCTTCTACCATACCCCCGGCAGCTTCGATCACGTCCAGAATGGTCGATCCGGCAGGCAGCAGGTAAACACCCGGCTTCGCCACACGGCCTGAGACCGAATAGCTGCGCAGCCCCCTGCGGCCATTCTTTTCGGTGCTGTTGAGGCATTCCGGCCCCTCGCGGCAAACCTTTGTGACCCAGTGCAAAGTCTCGACATTGTGCACCAAGGTCGGGCGGTTAAAGACCCCAACCTGCGCCACGAACGGAGGACGGTGACGCGGCAAGCCCTTTTTACCCTCGATCGATTCAATCATCGCGGATTCTTCACCGCAGATATACGCGCCAGCGCCCCGGCGCAGGTCGATATAACCGGGCGCGACAATCCCGCCAGTTTCCAGCGCGGCGATCTCGCGGCGCAGAATCTCCAGCACCGCAGGGTATTCGTCGCGCATGTAGATAAAACAGGTCTCGGCCTCAACCGCCCAGGCCGCGATCAGCATGCCCTCAAGGAAGACATGCGGCGTGCGTTCAAGATAATAGCGATCCTTGAACGTGCCCGGTTCGCCTTCGTCCCCGTTCACCGCCAGATAGCGAGGGCCTTCGTTCATGCGAACAAAGCCCCATTTCTTGCCCGACGGGAAGCCCGCACCACCCAGACCACGCAGGCCCGAGGACAGGACGTCCTCCTGCACCTTCTCCCAATCGCCGCCCTCGCGCAGCTCTTTCAGCTTGGCGTAACCGCCTTCTGCCTCATAGGCCGAGAAGGTTTCGTAGTCAGGCAGATGCGCATGGGTGTCACCCGCTGCAATCGCGGCCTGCACCTTTTCGGGGGTCGCGTGATCGATGTGGTTGTGACCGATCTCAAGCACCGGAGCGGTGTCACAGCGGCCCATGCACGGCGCGCGGACAACGCGCACTTCAGCGGGGTCCAGCCCGTCTTCCAAAGCCTTTTGCAACTGCTGGGCACCGGCCATTTCGCAGGACAGGGAATCACAGACGCGGATCGTCAGCGCGGGCGGAGGGGTGTCGCCTACTTTCACCACGTCGAAATGGGCATAGAAGGTCGCGGTCTCATAGATTTCAGCCTGACCGATGCGCATTTCGACCGCCAACGCGGCCATGTGATCGGCGCTGATATGGCCGTGCGCGTCCTGAATCAAATGCAGGAATTCGATCAGCAGATCGCGGCGGCGCGGGCGGTCGCCCAGCAGGCGCGTGATCTCGGCCTGTGCCTCATCCGTGAACTGACGGCCTTTGGGCGTATGCCGCCCCTTTCCTTTACCTGACTTCCAGACGCCCTTGGGTGCGCCTGATGGCTTGGTGTCTAATGGTGCCATGATGCCCTCCGATTAAGGCCCCGTGTCTCATCAGACTAGCATATCGTCAAATCGCATATTTTAATCGCACGATAACGACAGATTATCACCGCAATGAGGCGACCACCGTCCTCAGCGCCTCGACCGTCGGCAGTTCTGGATCACGGCTGAGGGTTGCCAGACAGATCGGTTTGCTGACCACTGGATCGACCAGAGGCAGCACCTTCGTCCCCTTCAGATCACCCAAAGCCCGCACCAACACGCGGGGAACAACCGTTGCTGCCAGCCCTTCGCGCGCCATGACCATCGAGGCGGTGAAACCACTGGTTTCAGCCACCACATGCGGGTGCAGGCCCTGTTCGGCAAAAATGCGATCCAGAATGCGCCGGTTCTGCATCTGCGGCTCAAGTAGGCTCAGGGGAAACTCGGCCACCTGCGCCCATGCGATCGGGCCGGAATCCTCGGTCATATGCGCTGGGACCAGCAGTACATAGGTTTCTTCGTACAAGGGCTGTACCTGTTGCAGGTCGGTGCCAATACTGTCGCCATATGTGATGCCCGCATCCAGACTGCCTTCGTCCAGACGATGCTGAATGGCGGTCGCCGACATGGTTTCGATCCGCGACAGGATGCGCGGATGGGCCTGCTGCAAGCGTTTGACCAGGCGTCCAGTAAAGGCAATCGCGGTCGGAATCACGCCCAGGATCAGCGTCCCCGTAATCTCACCCTTGGATGCCTGCACCTGCTGTTCCAGCGCCTTGGTTTCATCCAGAATACGCCGCGCGCGCTGGACAATCATTTCGCCTTCTTCCGTCAGCCCCTGAAACCGATTGGCCCGCCGAACGATCGAGACACCCAGCCGATCCTCAAGATTGCGGATACGCATCGAGAATGCAGGTTGAGAAATCCCGCATTCCTCGGCGGCTTTGGCAAAGTGTTGATGCCGCGCCAAGGCGCTGAGGAGTTGCAGGTCGCGGATTTCTATCATTTGGGAACATCTCGGGTCACGGGCCAACCTGATATCACAGAACGATTTGCAGGAATAAGCGCAACTTTGAATATCCTTGCTGGTAACTTGACTGATTGTCCAAAACCCAGTTCCAAACGCAGTTTTCAGCCGCAAGTGACTGCGCCCAGACCTATCCGTTCAGATTGATTTCCAACTGCTGCCTAAGAGAAACTTCATCCTGAAGCCCCCAGAACTCTGACAGCTTCCCGTCCTTGACTTTATAGATACTGATAATCTTGAACTCGACCTCGCTCCCGGTCGCAGGAACGCCCAACCAGTCGTCGGAATGAGTTCCCCTCAGCGTCTTATAGGCAACAACCTTTTCACCCTCAGCGATCAGCGCTTCGACCGAGGCATGTAAATCAGGGAAGGCCCTTAAGAAGCTTGCATATCCTTGCTTCAAGCCTTCGATACCCCCGACAAAGGCACCACCACCACTTGCCGTGTGGTCGATGAAATCCTCGGCGAACACCTCGCATATGGCATCAAGCGAATGGCCGTTCTGTATGTCGTCTATGTACCTTTGAACTACGGCTTTGTTGGCTTCGACTGTTTCGTTACCCATCGGAATAGAACCAAGTTTGGAAAACTCAGATTCAGATAGCACATTTACTGAAACGATTGCACTTCTTCACGTATTGAACAGGAAATGCATCACGTCACCGTCCTTGACGATGTAGCCCTTGCCCTCTGCTCGCATCTTGCCAGCCTCTTTCGCGCCCTGCTCGCCATTGGCGGCGATGTAATCGTCATAGGCGATGGTCTCGGCACGGATGAAGCCTTTTTCAAAGTCACCATGGATCACGCCAGCGGCCTGCGGGGCGGCGGTGCCAGTGCGGATGGTCCAGGCGCGGGCCTCTTTCGGGCCGACGGTGAAATAGGTTTCCAGGTGCAGCAAGTCGTAACCGGCGCGGATCAGACGATCCAGGCCCGGCTCTTCCAGCCCCATTTCCTCAAGGAACATCTGGGCTTCGTCGTCTTCCAACAGGCTTATTTCTTCTTCGATCTTGGCGCTGATGATGACGTGGGAATTGCCCTGCGCGGCGGCCATTTCAGCAACCTTGGCGGAGTATTCGTTGCCCTCGGCCGCTTCTTCCTCAGACACGTTGCAAACATAGAGCACCGGCTTGGTGGTCAGCAGTTGCAGCATCTTCCACGCCTTGGCGTCTTCGTCCGAGACCTCGACCAGACGCGCGGGTTTACCGTTTTCCAGCATCGCCTGCGCCTCGGCCAGCAGGCGATCTTGCTGTGCCGCCTCTTTGTCGTTGCCCTTCAACTTGCGCACCAGGTTGGCGCGGCGCTTTTCGATGCTTTCCAGATCGGCCAGCATCAGCTCGGTCTCGATCGTATCGGCATCGGCCACCGGGTCGACGCGGCCATCCACATGGGTCACATCGCCGTCTTCGAAACAGCGCAGCACATGGGCAATCGCGTCGGTCTCGCGGATATTGGCCAGAAACTGGTTGCCCAGCCCCTCACCTTTCGAGGCGCCTTTGACCAGACCGGCGATGTCCACGAAGGTCATTCGCGTGGGGATGATTTGTTTCGAGGACGCAATCGCCGCCAGCTTGTCCAAACGCTCATCAGGCACGGCCACGTCGCCCACATTCGGCTCGATGGTGCAGAACGGGAAATTCGCCGCCTGCGCCGCGGCAGTCTTGGTCAGCGCGTTGAACAGGGTCGACTTGCCAACATTCGGCAGACCCACGATTCCCATTTTAAAGCCCATCTCGGCCTCCTGAAGCGATACGACGGCGTCTTCTATTCAGGTAAGGGCAAATGCGCAACCCAACCGCTCAACTTGGTTCGAGTCCGGACTGCAACATCACAACCCTGTCAAAGTGCGTGTCTTGATCGCGACTTGATTTTGTTGACCAAACGTAATCATTGTCGGACTTATCGCGAACAGATTGACGAAGATGCATTATGAAATTCCTTCTTATTTTCACTGCTTTCTTACTTTCAGCGGCTACAGCACACGCTCAATCGGTAATCTTCGGAGCAGGCTACGCTGATTTTTCCGATAGCAATGGCGAGGATCAGGCCATCTTTTCGCTGGAATACCAGCACAATCCGTTTCACCAGGCCACCCGGTTCAGTGCGGGCTGGGGGGCAGCACTGACGGTTGATGTCGATGGCGACACGCATATCGGTGCGGGTTTGATCGGCGTCTACTCATTCTCGGACCGCTGGTTCGCCGAACTCAGCGTCCTGCCCGGCTATTACAACGCATCTAATGACAACAACGACTTGGGCGGCAGCTTCCAAATTCGCAGCCTTCTGGGTGTTGGTTACAATTTGGACAGCGGCAACGCTATTTCTCTGGCCGTAACGCACAAGTCCAATGCCAGCACCGAAAGCTTCAACCCCGGTGTGAATGCCCTGTTCCTGCGATATCACTACGGGTTCTAAGCCAATCTGGCCCGGCGGGATTGATTTCCGCGCAAAGTTTCTGCACATCAGGTTCAAACCTGTTTGCAAGGACTGCTGATGACCCGTATCGACGCCAAGTTTGCCGCTCTGAAGGCCGAAAACAAGAAAGCCTTTGTCGCCTATATCATGGCCGGAGACCCTGATTTCGATACTTCGCTCGAAATCGTGAAGGGGCTGCCGGGCGCAGGTGTCGATGTGATCGAACTTGGCCTGCCATTCACCGATCCCATGGCCGATGGCCCGACGATTCAGGCCGCCGGACAGCGTTCCCTGGACGGTGGTATGACCTTGCAAAGAACTCTGGATCTGGCGCGCGCCTTCCGCGAGACGGATGATACGACCCCCATCGTGCTGATGGGGTACTACAACCCGATCTACAGCCGAGGGGTCGACACGTTTTTGGCCGATGCCAAGGTTGCGGGTATTGACGGGCTGATCGTCGTAGACCTTCCCCCTGAAGAAGACGAAGAGCTCTGCCTGCCTGCGCAGGCGGCGGGTTTGAACTTTATCCGTCTTGCAACCCCGACTACCGACGACAAGCGCCTGCCCCGCGTTCTGCAAAATACGTCGGGCTTTGTATACTACGTCTCGATCACGGGGATCACAGGCGCCGCCGAAGCGCAAGCAACGAATGTCGGCCCCGAGGTCGCCCGGATTAAGGCAGCAACGGATCTGCCTGTCATTGTCGGCTTTGGAATCAATACACCCGAAAAATCCCGCGCGATCGCTTCTGTGGCAGACGGCGCGGTGGTTGGGTCCGCGATCGTTAGCCAGATCGCCTCGGGCAAACCGGTTTCCGACGTACTGAGCTTTGTAAAAACGCTGGCCGACGGGGCCCATTCGGCCTGAAAACACTGACAAACCCTAAGATAAGATCAACCGCGGCTGGCCTATACCACCCGCGGTTTTTTTGCGTTCCTTCGGCGCGGCAACGGACCGCAGACATGCGACGTTGCGGCGCCCC
The DNA here is from genome assembly GCF_013034565.1 of Ruegeria sp. HKCCA5491. NCBI lineage: Bacteria > Pseudomonadati > Pseudomonadota > Alphaproteobacteria > Rhodobacterales > Roseobacteraceae > Ruegeria > Ruegeria sp. HKCCA5491. Next base: position 78,441 of record NZ_WQGG01000012.1, on the reverse strand, counting down.
CTAATAATTGGTAAGAAAAAAGAACCAATTCAAAAGGCCAAAGCCAAATGCCAGTCATCACAAACATAGAAGACCTTAAACGGATCTACGAACGGCGCGTCCCGCGGATGTTTTTCGACTACGCCGAAAGCGGAAGCTGGACAGAACAAACGTTCCGCGAAAACAGTTCGGATTTCGAAGATATCCGCCTGCGCCAACGCGTCGCCGTGGACATGGCCGGGCGCTCGACCGCATCACAAATGATTGGTCAAGACGTTGCGATGCCGGTTGCATTGGCCCCCGTCGGATTGACCGGGATGCAACACGCCGACGGAGAGATGAAGGCTGCCAAAGCCGCCGAAGAATTCGGCGTTCCCTTCACGCTGTCCACCATGTCAATCAACTCGATCGAAGATGTGGCCGAACACACGACAAAACCATTCTGGTTCCAGCTCTATACAATGAAAGATCAGGACTACGTCGGACGCCTGATCCAACGCGCAAAAGACGCGAACTGCTCGGCCCTTGTTATCACTCTGGACCTGCAAATTCTTGGCCAACGGCACAAGGACCTGAAAAACGGCCTGTCTGCCCCGCCAAAACTGACTGCAAAAACCGTCGCCAATCTAATGACCAAATGGGCGTGGGGCATTGAAATGCTGGGCGCGCATCGGCGGGAATTCGGCAATATCGTTGGCCACGCCGAAGGGGTGTCGGATGCTTCCTCACTCGGCGCTTGGACAGCGGAACAGTTTGACCCCAGCCTTGACTGGAAAAAAGTCGAAAAGCTGATGGAGCAATGGGGCGGCAAAGTGATCCTTAAGGGCATACTGGACGCCGAGGATGCAAAGATGGCAGCCAAGTTGGGGGCCGACGCCATCGTCGTGTCAAATCACGGTGGACGCCAGTTAGACGGGGCGCTCAGTTCAATCCGCGTTTTGCCCGAAATCATTGATGCGGTCGGTGGAGATGTCGAGGTTCACCTGGACAGCGGCATTCGCTCGGGCCAAGACGTGCTCAAAGCATTGGCTCTGGGTGCAAAGGGCACCTATATCGGCCGCGCCTTTGTCTATGGACTGGGCGCAATGGGACAAAAAGGCGTCACGACAGCACTGGATGTCATTCACAAAGAGCTTGATACCACGATGGCGCTGTGCGGTGAGCGCCACGTTGGCGACTTGGGCCGCCACAACCTTTTGGTCCCCGAGGATTTCGGCGGTCGCTGGCAAGGCTGACCATCGGGTTTAGGGGGGCTCTGCCCCCGCCGCCCTTTAGGCGACTCCCCCGGGATATTATTAGCCAGATGAAGCAGGAATCCTTCATTCATCTGGCCTTAGATATCCCGGAGCGCGAGGCAGAGCCTCGCAATAAACCTGATCCCGCAAAAAGCCCTTTCCAATTGCAGTGAATCAAGCTATGGACGCGGCTTCACGCGGGCATACAGCCTTGGAGGATGCCCGCCCTAACATTGGAGAATATATCATGGCTGGTGAGATTCCTGATCTCGTAGCTCTGGAACGGACGGGGACAGGCAAGGGCGCCGCTCGTCAAGCACGCCGCGACGGCATGGTTCCGGGCATTGTATTTGGTGGCGACAAAGAACCGCTGCCGATCAACATCCCGTTCAACGTTTTGTTCAAGCGCCTGAAAGCGGGCCGGTTCAAGTCGACCCTGTGGAACCTGAAGGTTGAAGGACACGAAGACGTGCGCGTCATCTGCCGCGACGTACAGCGTGACGTTGTCAAAGACCTGCCCACCCATCTGGACCTGATGCGCCTGCGTCGGACCACCAAGATCGCGCTGTTCATCCCCGTTGAGTTCGTCAACGAAGAAGAAGCGCCCGGCATCAAGAAGGGCGGCGTTCTGACCGTTGTCCGTCCTGAAGTCGAACTGATGTGCACCGCTGGTGAAATTCCCGAGAAGATCACTGTTGATCTGACCGGTCTGAACATCAACGACGTTGTCACCATCTCGTCGGTTGACCTGCCTGCAGGCACCAAGCCAACCATCGACCGTGACTTCGTGATCGCCAACATCTCGGCACCGACTGGCCTGTCGGCAAGCGACGACGAAGAAGGTGAAGAGGGCGAAGTGGCACCTGATGAGGTCGAAGTCGTCGGCAAGGAAGAAGCCGAAGAATAAATCCGGACACGACGTTCCAGATTTTCCGGACGGGGCCCTTGGGTCCCGTCTTTTCTTTTGGTCTGAACGGGCTGGAAAACTGCCCCTGATCCATGCCATCTACCAATTGAAGATCGGTGCGCAAAGTAAGGACGTGGGAATGAAGCTGTTTGTCGGCTTGGGTAATCCAGGATCAAAATATGCCCGAAACCGGCATAATATTGGCTTTATGGCTGTCGACAGGATCGCGGATGATCACGGGTTCGGGCCGTGGAAATCAAAGTTCCAAGCCGAAATTGCCGAAGGGCGGCTGGGCGGTGAAAAGGTTCTTGTGATTAAACCACAGACTTTCATGAACCGTTCGGGCCAGTCCGTTGGCGAGGCGATGCGCTTTTACAAGCTCGACTCGACCGACGTGACCGTTTTCCATGATGAGCTGGACCTTGCGCCAGGCAAAGTTCGGGTCAAAGCAGGTGGAGGGCATGCTGGCCATAATGGGCTGCGCTCGATCCACGAACATATCAGCCCGGCTTATGACCGGGTGCGACTGGGGATCGGTCATCCCGGGCGCAAGGAAATGGTCTCACCTTATGTTTTGGGTGACTTCGCCAAGGCCGACAGCGACTGGTTGGATGACGTCCTGCGTGGTGTGTCCGACGGTGCTGGACATCTGGCTGACGGAGAGGGCGGCAAGTTCATGAACGCTGTCGCCTTGCGCACAGCCCCACCACGGTCTTCAAAGTCCCCCTCTGAGCCTGCCAAGCCGACTGCAAAGCCGATTTCACAACCAGATTCACAGCCGACACGCGACGACCGATCGGCCATGCAACGGCTGTTGGACAAATTCAAATAGACACACTGACATTGCCGCAACGTACCATTTGCGGATCCCACCCAATCGCGTTCCAATACCACCCGAATATGGGAGGAAATGGATGAGAACCTTTTTGAAATGGGTGCTGCGCATCGTTTTGATGCTAGTGCTGGCCGCGGCTGTTGTTGGCTTCTGGAAACGCGAAGAAATCCAACGCCTTATGGCCGTCAACTCCTTGTTCGCTGAGGACAAGATCGTCCACAATTTCTCTCATATGGACGAAGCCTTTCTAAAGGTGGACTTGCCACGTGGGGACGGCCCAACTTGGGAGCTGCCTTACGGGCCGGGCTTCGATTTGCCCGAAGGCACCGACGGCTGGATCGAGGACCGCACCGTAACATCTTTGCTAGTGATGCAGGATGGGCAGATCCGGTTCGAGGAATATTATTTGGACACCGGGCCGGATGATCGGCGCATTTCGTGGTCGGTCGCTAAAAGCTATCTCTCTTCCCTGTTGGGTATCCTTCTGGCCGAAGGTGCGATCGACTCGCTTGATGACCCGGTCACAAAATACGCACCGGACTTGGAAGGCTCGGCCTATGACGGTGCCACGATACGCAATGTGTTGAACATGGCCAGCGGCGTGACGTTCAACGAGGACTATCTGGATTACGATTCCGACATTAACCGGATGGGCCGGGTGCTTGCGCTGGGTGGCGAGCTGGACGACTTTGCAGCCTCGCTTCAGGACAGCTTCACCACACCCGGGGAAACCTGGCAGTATGTCTCGATTGATACGCATGTCATCGGAATGGTGATCCGTGGCGCCACCGGACGCAGCGTTGCTGAATTGCTGACGGTTCGGATCTTGCAACCGCTCGGGCTGGAGCAGGATGGCTATTACGTGACGGACGGCGCTGGGGTCGCGTTCGTGTTGGGTGGGTTGAATTTCACCACCCGCGACTTTGCCCGATTTGGGCAGGTTGTTTTGCAGAATGGGTCACATAATGGTCAGCAACTTATCCCTGCCGAATGGATCGCCGAAGCGGTCGCGCCCAGCGCACCGACTGAGGCAGGGAAAATCGGATATGGCTATCAATGGTGGATTCCGGTCGGCGCGCATGAGGGAGAGTTTCTGGCGCGTGGTGTTTACGGCCAATATATCTATTTCGACCAAGCCCGCGATGTTCTGATCGTTTCAACCGGGGCAGACCGCAACTTTCGCGAGGCGGGCGTGAACGAAGAAAATATCGAAATGTTCCGCAAAATTGCGCAAAGCCTGTAAGATGGCGTCATGCAGAAGCAGGACAGCATAAATGTGCTGGGGGGTGTTCTGGCTCCCTGCTCGCGCGATCCCCTGACCGGTTTTTTCCGGGACGGGGCGTGCAACACCTGCCCCGAGGATCAGGGCAGCCACACTGTTTGCGCAGTCATGACGGCCGAGTTTCTCGCGTATTCGAAATATGTTGGAAACGACCTGAGCACGCCACGCCCCGAGTTCGACTTTGCGGGTCTCAAACCGGGCGATAGCTGGTGCCTGTGCGCCGGGCGGTTCCTCCAAGCCTATGACGAAGGTTGCGCGCCCATGGTGCATCTTGAAGCAACACATCAAAGGGCGTTGGACGTTGTGCCGCTACGCGTCTTACAGGAGAAGGCGGCACTAGACTAACGGGTCAGGCAAGGATCTCCCGCCCCACCTATACGAGCTCCGGATTCAAAAACGGCGCTGCCAAATGGCGCGCCGTTTCTTAGTCGAACTAAAAGGTTAATCTGCCGTGCGTCCTTCGGTATCCGACATATCGAAATTCAGATACTTGGCCACGGTCTGTACATCCTTGTCGCCGCGTCCGCACATGTTCATGCAGATCAGGTGATCTTTGGGTAGTTCCGGCGCAATCTTCATCACATGGGCAAGCGCGTGGCTGGGTTCAAGCGCCGGAATAATCCCTTCGGTCGCGCAGCACAGTTGGAACGCTTCCAACGCCTCTTTATCGGTGATAGAGACATAGTTGGCGCGGCCAATGTCATTCAACCACGAATGTTCCGGCCCAATACCGGGGTAATCCAATCCAGCCGAAATCGAATAGCCCTCAAGAATCTGCCCGTCTTCATCCTGCAGCAGATAGGTGCGGTTGCCATGCAGCACGCCGGGGCGACCGCCGGTCAGCGACGCGCAATGTTCCATTTTTTCATTGACGCCTTTACCACCAGCCTCAACACCAATGATGTTGACGGATTTGTCGTCAAGGAACGGATAGAACAGCCCCATCGCGTTCGATCCACCGCCGATGGCGGCGATGATCGTGTCGGGCAAACGACCCTCAGCCTTGTGCATCTGCTCTTTGGCTTCCTTGCCGATGATCGACTGGAAATCTCGCACCATCGCCGGATACGGGTGCGGCCCGGCCACGGTGCCGATGCAATAGAACGTGTCTCGCACATTGGTCACCCAGTCGCGCAGCGCGTCATTCATCGCGTCCTTCAGGGTGCCGCGGCCCGAGGTCACCGGAATCACCTCGGCGCCCAGCAGGCGCATACGGAACACGTTTGGCGCCTGACGCTGTACGTCATGCGCGCCCATATAGACCACGCATTTCAGGCCGAATTTGGCGCAGACAGTGGCGGTGGCGACGCCGTGCTGCCCTGCCCCGGTTTCGGCGATGATCCGGGTCTTGCCCATGCGCCGCGCCAGAATGATCTGACCCAGCACGTTGTTGATCTTATGCGCGCCAGTATGGTTCAGCTCATCACGTTTCAGGTAAATCTTGGCTCCGCCCAGATGCTGCGTCAGACGTTCCGCGAAATACAGCGGCGAGGGTCGACCCACATAGTTGGCCCACAAATCGTCCATCTCGGCCCAGAAGGTCGGATCATCCTTGGCCTTCTCATATTCCTCTTCCAGCGACAGGATCAGAGGCATCAGCGTCTCGCTGACAAATCGCCCTCCGAATATGCCGAAACGTCCCTGTTCGTCGGGGCCGGACATAAAGGAATTGAAAAGATCGTTGGCCATGGCTGTCTCCATCGTCGTACCCGTTGTTCATAGGAGGTAGCTGCGGGATTTGCCATGGCAAAACGTACGTCGCGACACCCAGAGCGGCGCTATTGAGCGGCCTTGATGAACGCGCTGATCAGGGCAGGGTCCTTGACACCCGGCGCGCTTTCCACGCCGGAGGCCACATCAACCTGACGCGCGCCCGTCATGCGGATCGCTTCGGCCACGTTGTCCGGGTTCAGACCACCTGCCAGCATCCACGGTTTGCGCCAATACTTGCGTCCGGCCAACAACCGCCAATCAAAGGCCATCCCATTGCCGCCTGGCAAGACCGCATTCTTGGGCGGCTTGGCGTCAATCAAAAGCTGATCGGCAACGTCGCCGTATTCGTCGATTGCGGCCAAATCTTCGGCATCGGCTACCCCGATCACCTTAATCACAGGCAAACCATAGCGCGCTTTGACTTCACGCACACGGTCAACGCTTTCGGACCCGTGCAACTGCAACATATCAAACGGGGCCGCCCCGGTGATACTGTCCAGTTCCTCGTCCGAAGCGTTCACCACCAAGGCCACTTTAGCCACCCCAACCGGCACGGCCTGCATTAACGCGGCCGCTTGCGCGGGCGAGACATAGCGGGGGGACTTCAGGAAAAAATTGAACCCAAGGTACCGTGCCCCGGCCTCGGCCGCGGCGCGCACGTGATCAGGTGCGGTCAGGCCGCAGATTTTAACGGAAATATCCGGCATCAGATGGCCTCAGCTGGCTTCGTCCAGCAGCGCAAGAACTTCGTCTTTACCTTCGTTCTGCTTTTTCTTGAGCTTTTTGACCTCACGCTCAAGCTTGCGGACTTCGCTTGTCTTGGCAGTTGCATCGCGGCGGTGCTTGTGCTCACGCAGCCATTCCCACAGGAAACCAATGACAAGGCCGGCAACCACGCCGCCCAGAACCACAAGGAACAATGGCAGCGACGCACTGAAATTGAAGCCAAGCAGATCGGCAAAGGCCTGTGGCATCAGCGTCAATTCCACGGTTTCGCGGTTGGCAAGAGAAACCGAAATCAGAACGATCCCGAGGATCGCCAGAAAAGCATATCGAAGGTAGCGCATCATGGCCTAGGCTTTACCGTTCAAACGATCCCTTAGCAACTTGCCCGTCTTGAAAAATGGAACACATTTTTCTTCAACCTGAACAGTTTCACCCGTTCTGGGATTGCGGCCCACGCGGGCATCGCGCTGCTTGACCGAAAAAGCGCCAAATCCGCGCAGTTCAACACGATCGCCACGCGCCATGGCATCCGTAACTTCTTCGAACACGGTATTCACGATACGCTCAACATCACGCTGAAAGAGATGCGGATTTTCGTCGGCAATTTTCTGAATCAGTTCTGAACGGATCATGTGCGCTACCCTCCCAGGCGACCGGTTAACCATGTCTACTAATCTGGGCAGTATAGAAAGAAACCCGGATTGGGGGAATGTTGACTCTGGGCGCAAAGCCTTAATTTTGCTTAAAACTCACACGATTTTTTGCTGGTTTACAGGAAATGGGCTCGAATTGAGAGCGTGATGCGCAAACTGATCGCAAATTTTGGAACATATTGATTCGCAACAAAAACGGCCCCGCGCATATGCGCGAGGCCGTGAATTAGGTTTTGGCTGATGACCGGGGCTTAGTCGCCGGACTTCAGCGCTGCACCCAGAATGTCGCCCAGCGATGCGCCCGAGTCGGAAGAACCGTACTGTTCCACGGCCTCTTTCTCTTCTGCGATCTCGCGTGCTTTGATCGACAGGCCCAGACGGCGGGTCTTGCTGTCGACGTTGGTGACGCGGACGTCGACCTTGTCGCCAGTGTTGAAACGCTCGGGGCGCTGCTCGGCACGGTCACGCGACAGGTCCGAACGGCGGATGAAGGATTTCATGCCTTCATACTCGACCTCGATACCGCCATCTTCGATTGCGGTAACTTCAACGGTGATGACCGAGCCACGCTTCACGCCGCCCACGGCTTCGGCGAACTTGTCACCGCCCAGGGCTTTGATCGACAGAGAGATACGCTCTTTTTCGACGTCAACTTCCGAAACGACGGCCGAAACCATGTCGCCTTTGCGGTAGTTCTGGATCGCGTCTTCACCGCGCTCGTCCCAAGACAGGTCGGACAGGTGTACCATGCCGTCGATGTCGCCTTCGAGACCAATGAACAGACCGAATTCGGTGATGTTCTTGACTTCGCCTTCGACCTCGGTGCCCTCGGGGTGTGTTTCTGCAAACACTTCCCACGGGTTGCGCATGGTCTGCTTCAGGCCCAGAGACACGCGACGCTTGGCACCGTCGATTTCCAGAACCATGACGTCGACTTCCTGGCTGGTCGAAACGATCTTGCCGGGGTGGACGTTTTTCTTGGTCCAGGACATCTCGGACACGTGCACCAGACCTTCGACACCGGCTTCCAGCTCGACGAACGCGCCGTAGTCGGTGATGTTGGTGACGCGACCCTGATGAACCGAGCCCAGCGGGTATTTCGCAGCAACCAGATCCCACGGATCTTCTTGCAGCTGCTTCATGCCCAGGCTGATGCGGTGGGTCTCTTTGTTGATCTTGATGACCTGAACCTTGATGGTTTCGCCGATCGTCAGGATCTCGGACGGGTGGTTCACACGACGCCATGCCATGTCGGTGACGTGCAGCAGGCCGTCGACGCCGCCCAAGTCAACGAATGCACCGTATTCGGTGATGTTCTTGACAACACCCTCGACGGTCTGACCTTCGGACAGGTTGCCGATAACTTCGGCACGCTGTTCGGCACGCGATTCTTCCAGGATTGCGCGGCGCGAAACAACGATGTTGCCACGACGACGGTCCATTTTCAGAATCTGGAATGGCTGCTTCAGACCCATCAGCGGGCCAGCGTCACGCACGGGGCGAACATCAACCTGCGAGCCGGGCAGGAACGCAACTGCGCCACCCAGATCGACGGTGAAGCCACCTTTGACGCGACCAAAGATAGCACCTTCGACGCGCTGGTCGTCGGCATATGCTTTTTCCAGACGGTCCCATGCCTCTTCACGGCGGGCCATCTCGCGCGAGATGACGGCTTCGCCACGGGCGTTTTCTGCGGCGCGCAGGTAGACTTCTACCTCGTCACCTACAGCGATTTCAGGGGCTTCGCCGGGATTTGCGAATTCTTTCAGATCAACGCGGCCTTCCATTTTGTAGCCTACGTCGATGATGGCTTGGCCGGCTTCGATAGCCAGAACCTTGCCTTTGACAACAGAACCCTCTTCAGGTGTGTCCATTTCGAAGCTTTCATTAAGGAGGGCTTCGAATTCCTCCATGGATGCGTTAGCCATGTGGCGTTGTTTTCCTTTACAGTACGTTTTTGCTGGCCGAGCGGTTGTCTCCGCCGGTCTTAGTGGATTGGTCAGACGACCTGACATATGCCGCAAAACAAAGAGGGCCGGTTGTTTCCGACCCTGCTCGTCTCATTGTTTTATGGCTCAAATCGCCTTGTCGACGCGCGCTCTATAGCGGGTTCGCCAAGGCGCTGCAAGTTATAACGGGCGATACGCGCTATAACCTGCAATACCTGCCGACAAACGGCCCAGCGGCCGGGCGAATTTCACCGCCCGGCTCACAGGCAATTTCTAGAACAACTGCAAATCCTTTGCGCCGCTCTGGATTTCAGCGAAGTTGGGCATGTTCTGGACGGCCACCGGTGCAGGTTTCGCACCCGGCATCGCAACCGTCGGCTTCGCAGCCACCGCTTTGCCAAAGGCGGGCTTTTCCAACTCTCCTCGGATATCACGCAACAGGGTCTTGTGATCCGGCATAGACTTGAGAATTTGCGCAAGATCCACTTTCGCGCCCTTCCACCACTGGAACCAGATCGGCTTTTTCAAAGGCCGCACCCGATCACGAATGCCTGTGCCATAGCCTGTATCGTAGACTTGCTTGCCCAACAGCACCGTCTGGTAAACGCGGTGATCAAACAGCGTCGCGAACTCAACATCGTGCTGCATCGGCAAGCGGTGCTGCCACAGCTCGAGGTTCTCGGCCAACCGGTCGGGTATTTTCATCTCGGTCCGGGCATCGATCCAATATTGATCATCCGTGCGGTTACCCAAGCGATAGTGCAGACAGATGAATTCGAGCACCTCGTCATAAAGCTTGTCCATCTGTCGGTTGTACCGCGCCCGCAAGGACGGTTCGATCGCCTGCGTCGGCAGATGTTCGGCGAACCAGCGCACCGCGTGGTCGATCATATGAATCGCGGTGCTTTCCAACGGCTCGATAAACCCGCCGGACAAACCGATGGCCACGCAGTTCTTGACCCATGCATTGCGCACCCGTCCAACCCGCATTGGGATCACACGCGGCGCCAAACCTTTGCCGCTGTCGCCCAGCCATTCAAGGTATTCATCCGCCGCTTGATCATCCGTGCGGTGCGCCGAGGAATACACATAGCCCGTGCCTACACGATTGAACAATGGAACCCGCCACGTCCAACCAGCTCCCAGCGCCGTAGACCGCGTTGCGCTTTCGATCTTTTCGGGGTCAGGATGTTCGACCTGCAAGGCCATGGCCCGGTCATTGGGTAGATAGTCCGAGTAATCCATGAACGGCTCACCCAGAGCCTGATTGATAATCAATCCCCGGAACCCGGTGCAATCCACGACCATCTCGATATCATGGCGGCCTTTGCGCTCCAGCATCAGATGGCTGACATTGCCCTGCTCGTCCAGTTCGACCGATTGGACCTCATCCTGAATATGCTCGACCCCGCGCTTGGTGCAGACCTTCGTCAACATCCCCGCGAATTTCACAGCGTCCAGGTGATAGGCATAGCCAAATCTCTGCTCGAATTCAGGCTGTCCCAAAGGCCGCGCGCCTTTGCACATACGAGCCAGATCATCGTGCGGCGAGATTGATTGCGTAAAGTCCCGATCCCCGTTGCCAAAGCGCAGGAAATATTCGGCCGCCTCCAGCCCTTCCAGCATCTGGCCATGAGCAAAAGGGTTCATATACTCGATGCGGTTGCCCTTGGCGTCGTTGTTCCAGTTACAGAACTTCACACCCAGTTTAAACGACGCGTTTGTCTCGCGGAAAAAATCCCGCTCGGCAATCCCCGCCTGCCGGAGCGTAACCGGCATGCGGGGCACGGTGGCCTCGCCCACCCCCACTGTCGAAATATTCGGGCTTTCGATCAGGCAGATGCGCGGTCGGTCCTTTGGCGCTGACGTGCGAGAAAACACCATCTCAAGGATCAGCGCGGTCATCCAACCTGCGGTGCCGCCGCCCACAATAGTGATTTTACGCAAACGGTTGTTCATTTAGCTCTCCCCCTCAATATTTCAGGGGACTATACCAGCTTTCCGATACCTCGCTAGGGCCTAGGCCTCCTTGGTTGTCAGCATGTTCAAAGCTGTGACAATCCGTGAAGATTCCCCCATCCCATCACCGCTATGACACCGGCTAAACTCATCAAAGTTGCCCCGGTTTCAACCGTTTTTGCGGGCTGGCAACTATTGGCAATCCCAGCGTTACGAATAGTGCAAATCCCTAGATGGATTAGATTTCCTCGCCCTTCTTAAGCAGCTCATCAATCAGCTCACGCTGAAGATCCTGGCTGTCGCCCCCTCCGAATTCGGCAGCGCCGCCTGAATACAGGGTGCCATACGTCTTGGCGATATTCACGGTTTGGGCCAGCCCCGAAATCAGTTGGTCCTTATCTAGTTTGGACAGGGGGTGAATGAATGCGGCCCACAACGTGCCGTTGGCAATGGCATAGCGCGCGTCCAGAGTGCTGTCGAAATTCGCCTGCATCATGCGTTGAAGGTCCGCAGCCGACAAATCAGCGGCGCTGCTGATGGAAACCATCGCCCGCATCCGATCCGCGTTGATATCCGTGATCACCAAAACCGAAACATCCGAAACGGTCATTTGGAAACCCGGCCCTTGGGGTTGCGCGTCAGGATCCAGCGCAAAAATTATCTTCCCAAGACGCTCATAGGTCATGGGTGGTTCGGCTTCTTGCGCAGCCAGACTTCCAGCCAGAAAAATCAGAGCTAAGGTCAATCGGATCATGGTATCGCTCCTGCGGATTACCAATTCACCCTACGCAGCCCTGAGGCGACTGACCAAACAAAGCTTGGTGAGGAGCGTTCCCAAAATCGTGAGAGCCACCAAGGTTCTAAAACGCCTTGCGTTTGGCGTCTTCAACTATGGCAATCGCCTCGGCCAACGCCGCTTCGATACTCAGATTCGATGTATCCAGCAGCACAGCATCCTCCGCAGGTTTCATCGGGGCCGTGCTGCGCTCGGCATCGCGGGCGTCGCGTTCACGGACATCTTGCAGAACCTGTGCGCGGGTTGTGTCGGACCCATTAGCGCTGAGTTCCAGATACCGCCGCTCTGCCCGAACTTCGGCGCTGGCGGTGACAAACAGCTTAACCTCAGCCTCGGGGCAGATCACCGTCCCGATATCGCGCCCGTCCAGAACGGCGCCTCCGGGGCGGGTTGCGAAACTGCGCTGAAAGTCCACAAGTGCTGACCTAACCTTAGGGATCACAGCCACCTTTGACGCGGCCTGCGCGATTTCGGCGGTGCGTAGATCGCCCTGCCCTAACTCTTCAGCAGCTAAAGCCTGAGCGGCTGCGACCGGTTCCATCCCGTCAAGTGTCCGGCGGCCAACCGCACGGTACAGCAGGCCGGTGTCCAGATGCGCGAACCCGAAATGAGCCGAAACCCCTTTCGAAATCGTCCCCTTCCCCGCCGCTGCAGGCCCGTCTATGGCAACCGTGAAGCTCACGTGCGGTCCACCTTGGCACCCAGCGCCGCCATCAGCGGTTCAAAGATCGGGAACGAGGTCGCGATCGGGCCGCCATCATCGACCGAGACCGGCGTTTTTGCGCCCATGCCCATCACCATGAAGGACATGGCGATACGGTGATCCAGAAAGCTCTCGCAGGTGCCGCCGCCGGGGACGTTGCCGATGCCCAGCCCCTCGACCGACCACCATTCCTCGCCCTCATCCACGCTCACGCCATTGGCGCGCAGGCCGCGAGCCATCGCGTCGATCCGGTCGCTTTCCTTGACCCGCAGCTCTTTCACGCCGCCCATCATCGTGGTGCCAGTGGCATTGGCCGCGACCACGGACAGCACCGGATATTCGTCGATCATCGAGGCCGCACGTTCCGGCGGCACATTGATGCCCTTCATATTCGGCGAGTACTTCGCGCGCAGATCAGCGACGGGTTCTCCACCCTCTTCACGCTCGTTCTCATAGGTCAGGTCTGCGCCCATCTCCCGCAGCGTGGTAAAGAGGCCCGCCCGGGTCGGGTTCAGGCCGATGCCCGGCACCAACACATCCGAGCCCGGCGTGATCAGCGCCGCGCAAACCGGAAAGGCAGCGCTGGACGGATCACGCGGCACGGCAATCACTTGCGGTTTCAACTCAGGACGACCGGTCAGGGTGATCACCCGGCCTTCATCCGTATCTTCAACGGTAATCTCTGCACCGAACCCGGCCAGCATCCGTTCGGAATGATCACGGGTGGCCTCTTTCTCGATCACCACGGTTTTGCCCGGCGCATTCAGACCTGCTAGCAGCACGGCGGATTTCACCTGCGCCGACGGAACGGGAACCTCATAGCGCACCGGAACAGGTTCAGCCGCGCCGACGATGGTCATCGGCAAACGTCCGCCCGAGCGTCCAACGGCCTGCGCCCCGAACAGAGCCAACGGATCCGTCACTCGCGCCATGGGGCGTTTGTTCAGGCTTGCGTCGCCAGTAAACGTCGCGCTAATCGGACAAGTCGCCATCGCACCCATGATCAGTCGCACACCCGTGCCCGAGTTGCCGCAATCGATCACCTGATCAGGTTCAGCAAAGCCGCCGACACCCACGCCATGCACCGTCCATTCACCGCCACCGTGATCTGTCACCTCGGCCCCAAAGGCGCGCATGGCCTTGGCAGTATCCAGAACGTCCTCACCTTCCAGCAGACCGGAGATCTTCGTCTCACCCACCGCCATCGCACCCAAAATCAGCGAACGGTGCGAGATCGACTTGTCGCCGGGCACCTCTGCCGTACCGGTCAACGGGCCGCAGGGATGCGAGGTCATCGGGATGGGCGTACCGTGTCCGGACATGGGGGCTCCTGTTTTCGCTATCAGTGCCTTAGCCGCTTAGCGAATTGGGGCCAGATGGTCCAGCGACAATCAGCCCTTGCGGCGGAAGGTCAGGTAATGGGGCACGCGCCCCTCGCGCAGGGCCTTCTGTTCATAGCGGGTGGAAATCCAATCGTCCCACGGCTCACGCCAATCGGCGGGACGCTCGGCCAGCCATTCGAAACCAGCGCGCGGCACTTCTTCCAGCGTTTGGCGAACATAGTCGGGAATGTCCGTTGCCACGCGAAAGATTGAACCCGGCTTCAAGGCGCGGGCAAGTGGCTCCAGATGTTCTTGCGTCACAAAGCGGCGGCGGTGGTGCCGCGTTTTGGGCCATGGGTCAGGATAGAGAAGGAAGGCGCGCGAGATACTGGCCTCGGGCAGCACGTCGAACAGGTCGCGCGCATCGCCGGGATGAACGGCAAGGTTCTCAACCCCCGCCTGCCGGATTTTGCCCAGCAACATCGCGACGCCGTTGATGTAGGGCTCGGCACCTATAATACCGATACCGGGGTTGCAGGCAGCCTGATGCACCAGATGCTCACCGCCACCAAAACCGACCTCAAGCCAAACATCCCGTCCGCCAAACAGCGCCTGCAGATCCAGCGGCGCGCGTTCGGGGTTACTCTCCCAATCGACCGCGCCGGGGCACAACGCATCGAGGTCTTCACTTAGATACGTCTTTTGACTGGGCTTCAGGGTCTTGCCCTTGAAGCGGCCATAAAAGTTTCTGCGGGGGCGTTGGGGTGTCTGGTTGCTCATGGGCGAAGCCCATACTGTGCAGACACCACGGACACAAGAGGGCGGCCCGGTCCACTCAACAGACCTGCCACCCTCAAAAAGCACCAGAATAGAGCGCGCCCGTTAGGGCGCACCTTTGGATAACAATCAGACAGCCGATTTCAGGGCGTCCACTAGATCGGTGCGTTCCCAACTGAAACCGCCATCCGCGTCGGGTTCACGGCCAAAGTGGCCATAAGCCGCCGTGCGCTGGTAGATCGGCTTGTTCATCTGCAGGTGCTGGCGAATGCCGCGCGGCGTCAGGTCCATCACCTGACCGACGGCTTTTTCGATCGCGGCATCCGAAATCTGCCCAGTACCATGCGTATCCGCATAGATCGACAAAGGCTTGGATACGCCAATCGCATAGCTAAGCTGAATCGTGCAGCGTTCCGCCATGCCCGCGGCCACCACGTTCTTGGCCAGATAGCGTGCAGCGTAAGCAGCCGAACGGTCCACCTTGGTTGGGTCTTTGCCCGAGAACGCACCGCCGCCATGAGGCGCGGCACCGCCATAGGTGTCCACGATGATTTTGCGCCCGGTCAGGCCCGCATCGCCATCGGGGCCGCCGATCACAAATTTGCCGGTGGGATTCACATGCCATTCTGTGTCGGCCGACAGCCAGCCATCGGGTAGAGTTTCGGTTATGTAGGGCTCAACAATCGCGCGGATATCGTCCGAGGACAGCGCCTCATCCAGATGCTGTGTCGACAGCACGACCGAGCTGACGCCCACAGGCTTGCCGTCACGGTACACGACGGACAGTTGCGATTTCGCGTCCGGACCCAGCGCGGGCTCGGTGCCGTTTTTGCGAACCTCGGCCAGACGGCGCAGGATCGCGTGGGAGTACTGGATCGGGGCTGGCATCAGCGCAGGGGTTTCAGTCGTGGCATAACCAAACATGATCCCCTGATCGCCCGCGCCCTCGTCCTTGTCGCCCGAGGCATCAACACCCTGCGCGATATGCGCGGACTGCTCGTGTAGCAGGTTCGTCACCTCGACGGTTTCGTGGTGAAACTTGTCCTGCTCATAGCCGATATCCTTGATACAAGCGCGCGCGATCTCGTCGATACGGCCCATGTAATCGTGCAGTTTTTCCTGATCAGACAGACCTACTTCTCCGCCGATGACAACGCGGTCAGTCGTTGCGAAGGTTTCGCACGCGACGCGCGCTTCGGGTTCTTCATTCAGAAAAGCGTCTAGGACGGCATCGGAAATCCGGTCACAAACCTTATCCGGGTGCCCTTCGGATACGGATTCCGAAGTGAAAGTGTAGTTCTGTCGGGACATGAAAGTGCTCCATTAAGATTTCCCCATCACGCCAGGAAGCCGTTGTGACAGGCATTCGATGGGATACGCCCGCAAAATCATCGGGTCAATCCGAAATTACGCGCCCTCTCTCCGAGCGTTGCGCCAAAGCAGCGCAAACGCTCCGACCAGCAGCAAAAAGATGGGTATGTCACCAATCCTTGAATAAAGTGTGACCGCAAAAGGCTTTGGCAGGTTTGCATCGACATACCCGGCCTCACCCAAAGCAAGCGACCGAGTGATGCGGCCCAGCGGGTCAATCATTGCCGACACCCCGGTATTGGCTGACCGCATCATGGGCAATCCCTGCTCAATGGCCCGCATCTGGGCTTGTGCAAGATGTTGATAAGGGCCTGATCGCGTTCCAAACCACGCATCGTTGGTAATCTGCAACAAGAAATCGGCACGTCCCGGAGCGGACAGAACATCCTGGGTAAAGACCGCTTCGTAGCAAATCAAAGGCAGTGCCTTACCCAGCGCACCCGCATCCATCAAGGCAGCGCCCGGCCCAGCGCTGAACCCGCTGCCCGTGGTTGCAGCCATGCCATAGATACCAATTCGCGCCATGAGGTCGCCAAGCGGCACGTACTCTCCGAACGGGGCAAGGTGATGTTTATCGTACAGCCCTTGTTGTTGACCGTCCTCGTTCAGGTAGATCATCGAGTTGTAGATCCGAGGCCCGTCCCCGCGTTGAATACCCAAAAAGACCGGCGTCCCCTGTGCCGCATCCACGACAACATCCAGGTAAGGTTGCGCGCTGCCCAACCAAGCCGGCACCGAGGTTTCCGGCCAGACAATCAAATCGGGTTTTGGCTGCGCGGCCGTGAACTCAATCTGACGCGCAAAAAACAGCGGCGCATAGTCCGGGTCCCATTTCTGGTGTTGCGGCGCGTTGGGCTGAATTAGGCGTACGATATGCCCCGTTTCGGTAACATCAGGCCGAAAAGCAGCATAACCAACGGCCAAGCACACCACTCCCACAGACAAGCACGCAGGCAACGCAAACGAGGATCGTTGCGTCAGAGCGGCTCCCATAGGCAATGTTGCCAACAGCGTCAGAGCGCCTACCCCATATGGACCAACCAGCGCCAAAACCTGAGCGAAGGGCGTGGCGACCCAAATCTGCGCCAACCCAGCCCATGGAAATCCGGTCAGTACGTAGCCGCGCGCGCACTCTGCCAAGGATATCGCGATGGTCAGAAACAAAGCCTGACCAATTGCGCCTTGCCCCGGGCGGCGCGCCACCCAAAAGGCCAGCGCCCAGAACAGCGCCAGCCCTCCGGCCATGAACACAAGCGCAAAGGGTGCCATCCAGGCATGACGTTCCGCGTCCACAAGGAACGGTTCAATGATCCAACTTAACGCATGAGCGAAATAGCCCGTCGCAAAGGCCCACCCCAGCCAAGCCGCCTGTGCCCGCGTTTCCGTTGCCAAGTACAGGGGCGCCAAAGCAAGTAACGCTGCAATGGATGCAGCCCAAAACCCGAATGGCGCCAGACCAAACGCAGTTACCGCGCCCAATATGAACGCCAACACCAGCCTTAACCAAATAGGCAAGCCCTGTGCAGGGTTCATGCAACGATATCCGGCAACATGACACGCAAGCGTTTGATCCTGCGCGGATCGGCATCCAAGACTTCGAACTCTGGCCCCTCGGGGTGCAGAACAACTTCGCCACGTGCAGGGACACGCCCCGATAGCATAAAGACCAAACCGCCCAGCGTGTCGATCTCTTCTTCGTCGACATCCTCGTGGCTGGTCAGCGAGCGCCCGATCTCGGCTTCGAATTCTTCAAGCGGGACACGGGCCTGAACCACATAGCAACCTGGCTTCTCTTCAACCCAGAGCTGGCTTTCGTCGGCGTCATGTTCATCGGCAATCTCACCGACCACCTGTTCAATCAGGTCCTCGATCGTCAGCAATCCGTCAACGCCGCCATACTCGTCTATCACAAGCGCCATGTGCCGGCGTTCCGTCTGCATTTTGGTCAACAAGACCCCAATCGGCATTGACGGCGGCACAAACAACAGGGTCCGCAGCATCGACACCAGATCAAATTCAGAGGACGTTCCGTTGAACCCATGCGTCAGGGCAAAATCCTTGAGGTGCACAAACCCAAGCGGTGTATCAAGCGTCCCCTCGTATACCGGTATCCGCGACAGCCCGCTGTCACGAAAAACCTGCGCCAATTCGTCTTTGGTGATGGTCGAGGATACAGACACGATCTCTGCCGTTGGGATGGCCACATCTTCGACGCGCATACGCCGCAGGTTGATCATGCCCCGTGGCTGGCTCTTGTCGGCCTCGTGTCCGTTGGCCGCAGCAACCTCTTCGACGTTCTGGGTCGAGAACGCGTCCACTATTCGAGAAAAGAAACCCGTTTTCTCTCTTATGTCATTGTCGCCGTCCTTTGGTTGCGCGCCCTGCGCCGCCGTAGAACTGCCGTCTGTATCGCCCATTTTCCCATTCCAAATGATCGGCCCGAATGGGCCCGTATTAAACTATATATGGGTTATCAATACCCAGTTTGCCAAGTATCTCGACCTCGACACCCTCCATCAAAGTGGCGTCGGGGTCACGAACGTGATCGTATCCCAGCAAATGCAATGTTCCGTGAACAAGCAGATGTGTCACGTGATCTTCGAAAGGTTTCCCCGCCTCATTGGCTTCGCGTGCGCAGGTATCATAGGAAATTGCGATGTCGCCCAGTGCGATTTCTCCGGTGAAATCCGGGCTTGGACAAGCGGGTTCCTGACCCGCGATCTCAGCCGCCAGATCATCGGCTGGCCAGCTCAGAACATTGGTCGGAATGGGTTTTTCGCGAAATTCCGCGTTCAACTCGGCGATGCGAGTGTCGCCGCAGGCAAGAAGGCTTATCTCACACAATTCGGAATCCACGCCCTGATGGGCCAGCACAGCGGTCACAGCGCGCGTGGCCAAGGGCTCCAACCCCTGCCAGCGCGTGTCCTCAACCGTTAGTTCAAGATTCATTCTGTCTCTTTCAAAGTCCCCGCAGGGCCTTTGAAACTATCCGGTTTCACGACCCGAGTCAGCCTCATACGCTTCGATAATCGCAGCGACAAGCGGGTGCCGCACCACATCCTTCGAGGTGAAATAGTTGAAGCTGATGTTCGGGATCGTCTTCAGCAAACGCTCGGCATCGGCAAGCCCCGATTGGACCCCGCGCGGCAGATCGACCTGCGATCGGTCGCCCGTAATTACCATCCGGCTGCCTTCGCCCAACCGGGTCAGGAACATTTTCATCTGCATGGTCGTGGCGTTCTGCGCCTCGTCCAGAACAACAAAGGCATTCGCCAGCGTTCGACCGCGCATAAAGGCAAGCGGAGCAATTTCGATTCGTTTTTCTTCGATCAGCTTGGCCAATTGCTTGCCGGGAAGAAAGTCGTTCAGCGCATCATAAAGCGGCTGCATATACGGATCGACCTTGTCCTTCATGTCACCGGGCAAATAACCCAGCTTCTCACCCGCTTCGACCGCAGGACGGCTGAGGATGATACGGTCTACATGGCCGCCAATGAACATCGACACGCCCACCGCGACGGCCAGATAGGTTTTACCTGTCCCTGCCGGACCGATCCCAAAGGCCAGTTCGTTATTGAACAGGGATTGCACATAAGCCTTTTGCGCATCGGTACGCGGTTCAACCAGCTTTTTGCGGGTCTTGATCTCAACCGTGCCACCTTTGAACATTTCAAGCTGGTCACCGTCGCGGCTTCCGGTGCCTTTTTCAGATCCCCCCATACGAAGTTCGCGATCCACATCTGCTGCTTCGACCTCGCGCCCACCCTCAAGTCGGGTGTACAGGGCCTGAAGGACCTCAATTGCCTGTTTCTGGGCATCTTCCTCGCCCATCACAACCAACTGGTTTCCGCGTCGCACGATCTGAACGGATAATTTATGCTCAATATCAGTCAGATTGCGGTCATATTCGCCGCACAGATCAATCAACAACCGGTTGTCTGGGAATTCAACAAACGCCTCACGCTGGGGCATTTCATTTTGCGGTGGGTTCAGGGCACCGATGGCCAATACGTTCTCCTGTCTTGGCGTTTCACCTTGAGCGTAGACAACAACTCTTGGTGGGTGCAAGTCACAGTTTCAAATTTTCCGTAACTGATGTCGAAACCGCCGATCACAGTCCGGTTTGAAAACCCGCGCAGGCATAAAAAACTGGCAAAAAGCCGGTTGTTCAGAACCGGTAATTCAAGCCAAATCGCAAACCCTGATACCGCGGTGTCGACTTGGTGGAAAATCCATTTTCAAAGACGATGTCCTTGGAATCAAACTGAACGTATTCATATTCGCCTGTAATCGACCAATTGGCGTTCAAATTGTGTTCCGCACCAATGCTGGCGGAAAACCCGTTGCGCGAGTCGCTTTCTGCAAAGCTTTGAACCGTAGGCCCAAGAGACAAGCTGTTCGTGGTTTCAACGTCACCGTTCACATAACCCACCGAGAGGAAATACAACACCGTGCCGCTTTTGTTGGTAAGGCCATTTCGGAAGCGAATCGACACAACGTCCGAGACTTCGGATCCACCGTCCACAGTGATGCCCCCGATTTGCGTTGTGACATCATCATCCAGCGAACCGAAGTCATATCCGATTTCAAACCCGTAGACATAGTCGCGGCCTTGCTTGGCCGGTAGAATACCCCGCCATCCTGCCCGTACACCACCATAGGAACCGCTTAGATCCAATTCACCGATCGCAAATGTATCGGTGGGCGTTGTCAGGCCAAAGCGATCCGTTCCACTGGTCGCGTATCCGCCGGTCAAGCCAAGATAAAACGCACTGACGTCGCTGTCGAAACGCTTGGGGCTGACGATGGGAGGATCTGAAACACCTTCTTCAAGGTTGCCAGCCGTTACCGCGCCGGAAAGAAACACAAATGCAACCAAAGCAGAAAGTGGCAGTTTGAATTTGAGTATATTGATAAGATTCAAAACCTTCACTCGCACTCTCCATGGCCACGCCCTTGATACTGGGCGACGCAAAAACGACCTCAGGGACGGCTAGAGCCGTATACCCCTAAAAAATATCACTTTTCTCGGAACATAGTTCCAAGTCATAAATCAAGGGTAAATTTTTCCATAAGATTCAACCATGACGCAACGACACGAAAAATGTCGCGTCAAAGCAACCTGCCAGCCAGCGAATTCGAGCCTGAGCTGGTGATGCGCACGTCTCTCAACTCACCCACCTCGACATCGGCATCCGAGACGTGAACCGAATGAAGATACTCGGATTTTCCGACCATCTGCCCGGGCAGACGGCCGGGTTTCTCAAACAGCACGCGGACATTTCGCCCGACCATCGCATCCTGAATTTCGCGCTGGTGCCGCGTGATCATGGCCTGCAAACGCTGTAGGCGGTCATCCGCCACCTCAGGATCAACCTGAGACCGTTCGGCGGCAGGGGTTCCGGGGCGCGTGGAATACTTGAACGAATACGCATATCCGTATCTGACCTGCTCGACCAAATCCAACGTGGCCTGAAAGTCCTCGTCTGTCTCCTCGGGGAAGCCCACGATGAAATCGCCTGACATCATGATATCAGGCCGCGCTGCGCGGATGCGTTCGATCAGGCGCAGATAGCTTTCGGCGGTATGACTGCGGTTCATCCGCTTCAAAATCCGATCCGAGCCTGACTGCACCGGCAGATGCAGGTAGGGCATCAGCTTGTCGCAAGTTCCATGCGCCTCGATCAGGTCATCGGCCATGTCGTTGGGGTGCGAGGTGGTGAACCGGATGCGCTCCAGCCCATCAACCTTGTTCAATTCCCAGATCAGACCCGCCAGCGTCATGTCCCCATTGGGCCCCGCACCGTGATAGGCGTTAACGTTCTGACCCAGCAGAGTGATTTCGCGCACGCCACGTTCAACCAGATCCTGCGCTTCGCGAATGATGCGGTCGGCTGGACGGCTGACTTCGGCCCCGCGGGTATATGGCACCACACAGAAGGCGCAGAACTTGTCGCAACCTTCCTGTACAGTCAGAAACGCCGTCGGGCCGCGCTTGGCCTTGGGGCGGTTTTTCAATTTCTCGAACTTGTCTTCCTCGGGGAAATCCGTGTCCAGCGCCTTGGCACCTTCGCGGGTCTTGGCTTCCATCTCTGGAAGACGGTGATAGCTCTGCGGTCCCACCACCAAATCGACCAGAGGTTGCCGGCGCATGATCTCTTCGCCCTCAGCCTGCGCAACACAACCGGCGACACCGATCTTCAGATCAGGCTTTTCCGCCTTCAGCCCCTTGAAACGGCCCAGTTCGGAATAGACCTTTTCAGCCGCCTTTTCACGGATGTGGCAGGTGTTCAGCAGAATCATATCTGCATCGTCAGGCGTCTTTGTTTCGACATAGCCCTGACCGCCCATTGTCTCGGCCATACGCTCGCTGTCATAGACGTTCATCTGACAACCATAGGTCTTGATGTACAGCTTTTTGGGTTCCGACATGGGTGTAGCCTTTGCGTTCGCGGGATCGACGTCGTCTATACTTTACGAACGCCGCTTGCAATGCCCGCGCGATTACCCGATTTTGGCCAAAAACTCCAGTTGGATGAAATCAGACGGGCGATGCAGTACGACTCCCTCAACTCTTTCCTGCGAACCGGCGCGAAGGCCCTCGCGCAGGGCCCCGTCGCACTCATTTTTGCCGAAGACGATGTTGAGGTCGATGGCACAATTCAGCACCACCTGAACCTGGGCTTCAAATCTCTTGTCGTGTTCATGCCGCAGGAGTTTTCTCTGGAACCTGCCCTTGCCGACCGTATCCACCGTGTCACCTTGACATGCGCGCCACGCACAGCGGTCTTTGAGACGATTAACAAGGTCATGAAAGCCGCGCCGGATGTTTGGATGTATTATTGCTATAACACCGAGTACCTGTTTTTTCCGTTTTGTGAGACACGGACGATCGGCGAATTGCTAGCCTTCCATTCGGAAGAGCGCCGTAATTCCATGCTATGCCATGTCGTTGATCTTTACGCGGATGATCTGACGGCTGCGCCGAATGGGGTAGCCCCTGATCGCGCCCTGTTGGACAAGACCGGTTATTATGCCCGCACCCGCCACGACACCGACGGGCATCCGCTGGAGCGTCAGTTGGACATGTCCGGTGGCCTGCGGTGGCGGTTCGAAGACCAGATCCCTTATGAACGCCGTCGCATCGACCGGATCGCCATATTCAAAACGCAGCCGGGATTGGAACTCAGGCCAGATCACACGTTCAACGAGCCTGAATATAATACCTATTCCTGCCCGTGGCATCACAACCTGACCGCTGCCATCTGCTCGTTTCGCGCGGCAAAGGCGTTGAAAATCAACGCTGGTTCAAACAGCAATATCCAGTGCTTTCGTTGGAGCAACTCGACCCCGTTTCAGTGGTCGTCGCGACAATTGCTGGACTTGGGGTTGATCGAAACCGGTCAGTGGTTTTGATTCGAACGCCTAACGTCTGAGAAGAATCGGGAACCAATCCTCTCGCAGCCGCTGTCCGGGCTGCATATAATGCCCCGGAAACGGAGGAGATGTGCGACCCGGGCGTTCGACATAGCGCGCATCGTCACCAACAAGGCGCAATGAAAAGGCGCGGCGGCGACTGTCTGAATGATTGCCACGTGCACCGTGCAAGGTTCGGTAATTGAAGGCAACGGCGTCACCCGGCGCCATCTCATACTCGACGACCTTCATGCCCTCTGCGTCGGGGTCAGGGACTTGGATGTACTGCCCCTCATCGGGAAAGAACCCTTCTTCGGAAACCCAGCGAGTCGGCAGAACCTCTTTCTTCCACCGGTGCGATCCGGCGACGCACCTCAGCGTTGCTTGTGACACGGGGTCCAGCGGCGACCAGAAACTGATGGTTTGCTGACCTTCGACAAAATAATACGGCCCGTCTTGATGCCATGGAGTTGCCATCGACGTACCCGGCTCTTTTACCAGAACGTGATCGTGAAACATCTGAACAGTCTGAGACTGCATCAGATCCGCCGCGACTTCGGCCACGGGCGAGTTGTGGACGACTTTCTGGAATTGTTCGATCCGCGACCAGTTGCAGTAATCGTCAAAAAACAGCCCCGTTTCACCCTGCTTTTTGTTATCCGACGCATATGGGCCGGGATCAGCGATGTTGACCTCAATCCCATCGCGCAGGGTGTCGACGTAGTCCGCAAACAAACCTTTGATCAGAATCACACCGTCGCGCTGATAGGCGTCAATCATTTCTTGCGTAACCAAAGGGTGCATCTTTTCTGTCTCCGTTCCGGTGGTTCGTCGATCTGCGCATGGATCAAACCCCGGTTCAAATCATATCTTTCGAATTTGGACTTGATTTCCTTTTTGTTTCCCCCGGCTTCAGAGCGTATATCTTTGCGCGATTGGCAGACATGGCAGCTTGCCATCAGCGGCCCGGCAATTCTTGGGGTAAATCTGAAAATCGGGCAAAACACGATGGTCGCGCAAGGATCTGCCTCGTTGGAGATTCAACGCGACACGTCACACAGCCGCTGGACCCGTTTACGGGTAAGGCATTGCGATTACTGACAATTAATGGAAAAAGGTTACTTCTTCCGCAGGCGGATCACGACGTCCACCGAAGCTATTTCCACGCCTTCGGGCGCTTCGGGAAGACGTTGAATAACCAGTTCTTCTGATGGTGCATCGCTCAGGCGGCCCTCATCCTCCCAGAAAAAGTGGGGATGGTCATGGGTGTTGGTGTCGAAATAGCTTTTCGACCCGTCCACTGTAATTTCCTGCAAAACGCCCGCATCGCAGAAGGCGCGCAATGTGTTGTAAACGGTTGCCAAGGATACGGCATCACCGTTCTTTTTGGCTGATTCAAAAAGGCTCTCTGCGGTCACATGGCGATGACGGCCATCGCCCACCAACAACTCGGCCAGCGCCACCCGCTGACGCGTCGGACGCAATCCGGCGTGAACCAACCAATTCGTGGCGATGTTCTGGCTTTCAGGTGTCATCAATCCGATACCTTCGTTGTACTTAGGTATATATAAGTGCTGTGGTCAGGTAATTTCAAATGAAATTCATTCGCAAAGAATAGTCTGAACACAACATGATGTGGACCACCGCTCTTGCAGGACCTTGCATACGGGTGCTAGACGAGGCCAGATTAGATAAACGGACCCCTGGCAGGAGAGGCGGCAAGAATGGCCCAATTCCCGAGCAGCTTTGACAAGGACGATCTGCTGAAATGCGCCCGTGGCGAATTATTCGGCCCCGGTAACGCGCAGTTGCCTGCCCCACCTATGCTGATGATGGACCGGATCACCGATATCTCGGCCGATGGCGGCGCGCATGGCAAGGGCCACGTTCTGGCCGAATTCGATATCACGCCTGATCTGTGGTTCTTTGACTGCCACTTCCCCGGCAATCCGATCATGCCCGGCTGTCTGGGGCTGGACGGGCTGTGGCAATTGACAGGCTTCAACCTGGGCTGGCGCGGCTGGCAGGGGCGCGGCATGGCCGTGGGCGTGGGCGAGGTCAAGCTGACCGGCATGGTACGTCCTGACCGCAAGATGCTGACCTACAAAATAGACTTCAAAAAAGCGATCCAGACACGGCGCCTGACCATGGGTGTTGCGGATGGAATCGTCGAAGCGGACGGTGAAATGATCTACGACGTCAAAGATATGAAAGTCGTATTATCTGAAGCCTAAGCCTGACAGGGCCGAAATAAGGAGCACGCAAATGCGTCGAGTAGTTGTCACCGGCTTGGGGGTCGTGTCCTCCATCGGGAACAATGCCGAAGAGGTTCTGGCCTCACTCAAAGCTGGTAAGTCCGGCATCGAGGCTAATGACCAGATGGTTGAACACGGCTTTCGCAGCCAGATCGCCGGGTCGCTCAAGATCGACGTGACCGAGCATGTCGACAAGCGCACGCTGCGGTTTATGGGGCCCGGCGCGGCCTATGCGCATATCGCCATGTCGCAGGCCATTGCTGACGCCGGTCTGACCGAAGATCAGGTCGTGAACCCGCGCACAGGTCTTGTCGCAGGCTCGGGCGGTCCGTCGACCAGTGCAATGCTGACGGCGCATCAGACTGTTCTGAAAAACGGCGCAACCAAGCGGATCGGGCCGTTCGCTGTACCCAAATGCATGTGCTCGACCATCTCGGCCAACCTTGCGACGGCGTTCAAGATCAAGGGCATCAACTACTCGATCACATCGGCCTGCTCGACCTCTTTGCACTGCATCGGCAACGCGGCAGAACAGATCATGCTGGGCAAGCAAGACGTCATGTTTGCCGGCGGCGGTGAAGAGCTGGACTGGACCCTGTCCTGCTTGTTCGACGCGATGGGCGCGATGTCGTCGAAATACAATGACACGCCGACCAAAGCCTCGCGCGCGTTCGATCAGGATCGCGACGGATTCGTGATCTCGGGCGGCGGCGGTATCGTCGTGTTGGAAGATCTGGATCACGCTCTGGCCCGCGGCGCAAAAATCTATGCCGAGGTCACAGGTTATGCTGCAACCTCTGACGGTCACGACATGGTTGCCCCGTCCGGCGAAGGCGGCGAACGCGCCATGCGTCTGGCCTTGGGCACCCTCCCCGAGGGTCGGAAGGTCGGCTATATCAACGCACATGGAACCTCGACCCCGGTCGGTGACGTGGGCGAGGTTGAAGCCGTGCGAAGAATCTTTGGCGAAGGCAATGTGCCTCCGATTTCATCGACCAAGTCGATGACCGGCCACGCTCAGGGGGCGGCTGGCGCACTCGAGGCAATTTTCTGCCTGCTGATGTTGCACCATGACTTCATTACGCCGTCGATCAATGTCGACACACTTGCCGAAGGCATCCTGCCCGGTGAAATTGCAACACAAGTGATTGAAAATGCAGGTTTGGACAGTGTGATGACCAACAGCTTCGGCTTTGGCGGCACGAACGGGTCCATGGTTCTGTCCAAGTATAACGGGTGAATATGATGTCGGATCTTCTTAAGGGCAAACGCGGCCTGATCATGGGCGTGGCGAATGACCGCTCGATCGCGTGGGGCATTGCCAAAGCCATGCACGAGGCTGGCGCGGAACTCGCATTCACCTATCAGGGCGAAGCATTCGGCAAGCGGCTGGAGCCATTGGCACAAAGCCTCGGCAGCGATTTCATGGTGGATGCGGACGTCACCGACGACGCCTCGCTGGACCGTGCATTTGGCGAATTGGGCGAACGCTGGCCGACGATTGATTTCGTGATCCACGCCATTGCCTATTCGGACAAATCCGAATTGACGGGCCGGTTTCTGAACACAACTCGGGCGAATTTCAAACACTCGATGGATGTGTCGGCCTATTCTTTCATCGAGGTCGCACGCCGCGCCTATCCGCTGATGAAAGACAATGGCGGCACGTTGCTGACGCTGACCTATCAGGGCTCGAACCGCGTGGTTCCGAATTACAATGTCATGGGCGTGGCCAAGGCCGCGCTGGAATCGGCCACACGCTATCTGGCCAACGATCTTGGCCCTGAAGGTATCCGCGTGAACGCCATCTCCCCCGGTCCGATGAAGACACTGGCAGGGGCGGCCATTGGCGGCGCGCGCAAGACCTACAAGTTCTGCGACCAGAACGCGCCGATGCGCTCGAACGCGACGCTTGAAGCTGTGGGCGGCACTGCTGTCTACCTGGCATCAGATGCCGGCGCGTGTACTTCCGGCGAAATCATCCGCGTCGATGGCGGGTTCCATGTTCTGGGTATGCCGCAACCGGATCACATGTGACCCGATCTTTCCCTGTCGGTGCCAAGATTTGAACATCTTTCCCCGGCAGTGATAGCGGCATGAGCAAAGCCGAACATATTATCGCAAGTAGCCCGCGCGTTTCCCGCTACCGCCTAAAGCAGGGTTTTTTGGGGGTTCGTGGTCGCGCAGCATTGCTGACCCTGACAATGCTGTTGATGCTGTTTGTATTCTTCACGCAACCGCATGTTCGCGCCACTTTTGAATCCTGGACCAGCCTGATTACAGGCTGATCCGATCCGGGCCTTGTGTGGGCTTAGTTTATCGAAACAACCTCAATATCGAAAATCAGGTCCTGCCCTGCCAGCGGATGGTTTGCGTCGAGCGTAACGGTCGCCTCGTCCGCCTCAACGACAGTCACTGGCATAACCTGTCCGTCGGGGGCCTGCATCTGCAATTGCGAACCGGGATCCAGCGGGATGTCATCAGGAATTCCTTCGCGCGGAATGCTCTGCCGCATTGCGGGATTGATCGGGCCATAAGCGTCCGCACAAGCGATCTCGACCCGCTTCTTTTCACCCACGGACAACCCGGGCATAGCGCTATCCAGACCGGGAATAATCTGACCGGAGCCGACAACGAATTCCAACGGGTCACGCCCATCCGAGCTGTCAAAGACTTTGCCGTCCAACAGCGTCCCGGTGTAGTGAATGCGAACCGTATCGCCTTGCTTGATTTCGGTCATATTGGCCTCCGGCCTGAAAAAGGATTGAGCGGCCAACCCTAGGGTGTGACACGGCATTGTAAACCCTTCGCTCTTTTGCCAACCTGCGCCCAAAGAATGGAGGGGATCAAATGCCAATCAAAACTTGCGTTTTCGACGCGTATGGAACGCTGTTCGACGTCGCGGCGGCCGCACGTCAGGCTGCTGCCGAACCCGGCTTTGAAGCATTGCAGCAGAAATGGCCGGAACTGGCGAATTACTGGCGCTTGAAACAGTTGCAATACACGTGGTTGCGCGCAGTTGCGGATGCCCATGCAGATTTCTGGGATGTCACGCAAGACGGGTTGGATTGGGCGCTTGAGGCAACCGGCCTAGACGGAGACAGCACGTTGCGACAGCGGCTCTTGGACTTGTACTGGCAGTTGCAGGCATATCCCGAAGTCCCCGAGATGTTGCGCGCGCTGAAGGCCGGAGGGTTGCAAACCGCCATCCTGTCCAACGGTTCCCCCCCAATGCTTGACGGCGCCGTAAAATCCGCAGGCATCGGTGACGTTCTGGATGACGTCCTGTCGGTCGAAAGCGTTGGAGTCTTTAAGCCCCACGCAAGCGTTTATGATCTTGTGCAGGGTAGGTTCGGCGGCGAACGCGACGAAGTTCTGTTCGTCAGCTCTAACGGCTGGGACGCAGCCGGTGCGTCCGGTTACGGCTTTACGACCGCATGGGTCAACAGGGCGGGTGAACCGGTGGACCGTTTGCCATGGAAACCCGCACATGTTCTGACCGACCTGACGACGATACCGCAACTGGCTGGGCTTGAATGACTTTCTTCACCACGACAGACGGCAGGAACATTTATTTCAATGACACAGGCTCGGGCCAGCCGGTGTTATGCTTGGCGGGACTGACCCGCTGCAGTCGGGATTTTTCGTTTCTGGCACCGCACCTGACGGGTATGCGGATGATCACCATGGACTACCGCGGGCGCGGCAATTCGGACCGCGACCCGGACTATATGAACTACAATATCTTTCGCGAATCCCATGACGCGATCGAATTGCTGGATCACCTCGGTCTCGAAAAGGCGACGGTGATCGGAACATCCCGGGGCGGTCTGATCGCAATGGCGTTGGCCGCCAGCCACCCCGAGCGCCTGTCGGCTGTGGTTCTAAACGATGTCGGCCCGGTTCTGGAACTGTCGGGTATTGCTAAGATCATGGATTACGTTGGCAAACAGCCTGTGTCCAAAAACTATGATGAAGCCGCAAATGTCCTGCAACAGTTTATGGAGCCGACCTTCCCAGGCGTCCCATTGGAGCGTTGGCGGCAACAGGCTGAAATCCAGTATGAACAGACGGGTGACGGGCTTGCGATGCGTTATGACCCGGCGCTGCGAACCGCATTGCTTGAACAAGCCGCAACGGGGGCCGTTCCGGATATGTGGATGTTCTTCGAGGCGCTTCGTGACACGCCAACCGGCGTCATACGGGGCGAGAATTCTGATATACTTGGCAAAGAAACGCTGACGGAAATGCACAAGCGTCACCCCGGCCTTATCTCGGCAGAGATACCGGATCGGGGGCACGCCCCATTTCTGGACGAACCCCAATCGCTTGACCTCATTCACAAAGTACTGGACGCTGCATGAGCTCGCTTGACCTGATTGAAGCCGCGGCAGGGCGGTTAAAAGGCCACGTTCGGGAAACCCCGATCCTGACCTCTCCGTTTCTGGATGAGATCGCGGGACGCCGTGTATTGGTAAAGCCGGAATGTCTGCAACATACTGGCAGCTTCAAATTTCGGGGGGCATGGTCGGCGATCTCGGCCCTCAGCGAAGCGGATCGCAAGCGCGGTGTAATTGCCTATTCCTCGGGGAACCACGCGCAGGGGATTGCGCACGCCGCTTCTTTACACGGCACGGCGTCAGTCATTGTCATGCCATCGGATGCGCCGCAGTTGAAGATCAACAATACGCGCGCGTTGGGCGGTGAGGTGGTCCTTTATGATCGCGCAAATGAAAGCCGGGAGGATATCGGAGAAAGGCTTGCCTCGGAACGCGGCCTGACCCTGATCCGGCCCTATGATGAGCCGCAGGTAATCGCAGGGCAAGGCACAACCGGCCTTGAGATCGCCCGTCAAGCCGCGTCCTTGGGGGTTGAGACAGCCGACGTACTTGTGTGCTGTGGCGGTGGCGGGCTGACGTCAGGTATCGCGCTGGCGCTTGAAAGGCATGCCCCGGGTCTGCGCGCCCGACCTTGCGAGCCCGAGGGGTTCGACGATGTGAAACGCTCTCTGGCGACCGGGCACATACAGAACAACGCCGCGTCGTCTGGGAATATCTGCGATGCGATCCTGACACCGCAACCGGGCCAAATCACCTTTCCGATCTTGAAACGGCTTTGCGGTCCGGGGTTTTCCGTCACCGAAGAAGAAGCGCTGCGGGCTATGGCGCTTGCCTTTCTGCGCCTCAAGATTGTTCTGGAACCGGGCGGTGCTGTATCATTGGCCTCGGCCCTTTTCCGCAGCGATGAAATCAAGGGCGACGCGGTGATAGTTGTTGCATCGGGGGGCAATACGGACCCCGAAGTCTTTGGGAAAGCACTGGAATTCCTGACCTGACAGCGCACGCAGGATAAGTCAGGTTGTGAATTCCACGTGTGACGATTGGGGATTAAGTCATGCAGTTCGCCGAGATAGGAGATATTGGCATCCATTACCGGGTCGACGGCGACCCAAATGGCGCACCCGTGGTGTTCGCCAATTCTCTAGGTACCGAACTACGTTTGTGGGACGCCATGCTACCGCATTTGCCACAAGGTCTTCGGATAATCAGGTATGACAAGCGTGGGCACGGTCTGTCGTCCTGCCCTTCTGCGCCTTATTCGATGGGGTCACTGATCCGCGACGCCGAAGCTTTGTTGGACTTTCTTGAGGTTCGGGATTGTGTCTTCGTCGGCCTGTCCATCGGAGGGTTGATTGCGCAGGGGCTTGCCGTGAAGCGCATGGATCAGGTTCGCGCCTTGGTCCTGTCGAACACGGCCGCGAAGATCGGAACCCCGTCAATCTGGCAGGACAGGATGAACGCGGTGCGTCAGGGCGGGATCGAAGCGCTGGCGGACGCCACGATGGAGCGGTGGTTCTCAAAGCCGTTTCGCGCGTCGCCGGACCACTTGCTGTGGCGAAACATGATGGTGCGCCAGTCGGTAGATGGATATCTGGGTTGCTGCGCCGCCATTTCAGGCACCGATTTTTACACGCCGACCAGCGGCCTGAGATTGCCAACGCTTGGAATTGCCGGCAGCGAAGACGGCTCGACCCCGCCCGATCTGGTGCGCGAAACCATCGACCTGATCCCCGGCTCACGGTTCGAGCTAGTGCGGAGGGCGGGCCATCTTCCATGTGTTGAACAACCAGTTGAATACGCGGCCCTGCTTCAGCAGTTCATGGCCGACATAGGACATATTTAGACGTATTTTGAAGGAGCGGTATTTTGGCGGATTTCCTATTGGTCCATGGGTCGTGCCACGGGGCGTGGTGCTGGCGCGACGTAGTCCCAGCGCTAGAGCATCTGGGCCACTCGGCGCACGCGCTCGACATGCCCAGCCACGGTTCAGACCCGACACCGATCGCAGATGTGACATTGCGCAGTTGCCGCGATACCGTTCTGTCCGCCAGTTCGCCCCAAACGATAATCGTAGGGCATTCCTGGGGAGGCTATCCGATCAGCGCAGCAGCCGATGCGGACCCGAAAGGTATGAAAGCACTGGTATACCTTTGCGCCTATGTGCCCGAAGAAGGTCAATCAATGATCGAGATGCGCCGTAAATCGCCGCTACAAACGATCGGCGACGCTGTCGAGAAATCCTCGGATGGGTTGTCCTATTCCGTTAAACCGGATCGCGTTCAGGCGCTATTCTACCATGACTGTCCCCCTGCAACGGTGCCCTATGCCCTGGCGCGATTGTGTCCGCAGGCCATTGCGCCTCAGGATACGCCGCTGCCTCTTGGCGACCAATTTAAGCAAGTTCCAAAGGCATATATCCGCGCATCCGACGACCGGACAATACCAAACGAATATCAGGAACACATGAGCCAAGCCGCGCCCCAACACATGCGACACGTGATCGACAGCTCGCACTCTCCGTTCTTTTCTCATCCGGACCAGTTGGCTGAAATCCTTGACGAGATCGCCAATTTGTTGCCGTCCGACCCATAAGAATTTCCGAAACCGGTATTTTCCTTGTCAAACGACTGTGGTTAAGGTCCGGTCGACATGTCCTTCTCCCGGTTCCTATGCGCCTGCCTTTCTTTTTTGTCCTGCTGACAGTCATGATCGACGCCATAGGCATCGGGCTGGTGCTGCCCATCATGCCCGACCTGATCGTCGAGGTTCAGGGGGGAACGCTGGCAAGCGCGGCAATTTGGGGCGGTGTCCTCAGCACCTCATTCGCTGCGATGCAGTTTATTTTCGGCCCTATTCTGGGGAACCTGTCAGACGCCTATGGCAGACGCATTGTTTTGTTAGTCTCCCTTTTTGTCATGGCGCTGGACTATGTCGTTATGGCCATCGCCGGCAGCATCTGGCTGTTACTGGCCGGCCGGATTGTCGGGGGCATCACGGCTGCCACCCACTCAACCGCTGCGGCATTTATGGCCGACGTATCGAAGCCGCATGAAAAAGCCGCGAACTTTGGTCTGCTAGGGGCTGCTTTCGGCGTTGGCTTTGTCCTCGGTCCCGTGATTGGTGGATTGCTAAGTGAATACGGAACGCGCGCGCCCTTTTGGGCGGCAGCAATATTGTCTTCGCTATCGTTCATCATCGGAGTGTTTGTCATGCCGGAAACGGTCACTGACAAAACCCGCAGACCCTTCAGCTTGCGCCGCGCCAACCCTGTCTATTCGCTGCGCGCAATTGCTGAACTGCCGGGCATTCGACCGTTGCTGTGGGTGTATTTCCTTTATTCGGTTTCGATCTATGTCTATCCGGCGATCTGGGCCTATTTCACGACCGAGCGTTTCGGCTGGTCTGCGCAAATGATCGGCCTGTCGCTGGGTGTCTACGGAATTGGAATGGCCGCAGTACAAGGCGGGCTGATCCGCCCGGCGACCCGATATCTGGGTGAACGTGTCACCATTGTCTACGGTATGGCTTTCGAGATCGTCAGCTTTCTGTTGTTGAGTTTTCTCACAAACGGATTGATTGCGTTGCTCCTAATCCCCATTACGGCGCTTGGGGCGGTTGTTACGCCTGCCCTGCAGGCGCTGATGTCGCGCGCAACACCGGATTCTCAGCAGGGTGAACTTCAGGGCGTTCTTACATCGCTGCACGCCCTGTCCATGGTGATTTCCCCGTTGTTGATGACCAGTATTTTTGCGCAGTTCGTCAAACCCGGAACCGCGCTTTACCTGCCCGGGGCACCGTTCCTACTGGCTATGGTCTTGATGATCGTTGGATTTACCATGTTTTTGCTTTCACGCCCCAACAAGTCGTAACAACGACCCCAAAATGACGGTTTCCGTCTTGCAGAGCGTCCTTGACCGCGCCACCGTGATCCAAACGAAACGAGGGGAATCCATGCAGACGATCAAGGCCGCCGTATGCCACGCGTTCAACGAACCTTTGGTGATCGAAGATGTTCAGCTTGCGCCACCGGCTGCGGGCGAAGTTGAAGTGACCTTGGATGCGGTGGCGATCTGCCATTCCGACATCTCATACGCAAGTGGTGCGTGGGGTGGATTCCTGCCGGCCGTTTACGGGCATGAGGCCGCCGGAATCGTCACCGCAGTCGGCAGTTCCACCGATGGGTTCAAGGTAGGTGACGCTGTTGTCGTCACGCTGATCCGGGCCTGCGGATCGTGCCCGTCCTGCTCAGGAGGTCAGCCAACAATTTGCGAAACGCCATACGACACGGTCAAAGGGCCGCTGAAGACATCGAAGGGCGAGCCGCTGGAACAAGCAATGGCCTGTGGCGCGTTTGCGGAAAAGGTGGTGGTCAGTCACCGGCAGATTGTCAAAATCCCTGAAAATATGCCAAAGGACGTGGCCAGCCTGCTATCTTGCGGGGTGATCACTGGGGTCGGTGCCGCAGTGAATGCCGCCGGTCTGCGCGCCGGGCAAGATGTCGTGGTTATCGGTGCGGGCGGGGTCGGCCTGAACGCCATTCAGGGGGCCCGCATCGCCGGGGCCCGACGCATCGTGGCCGTCGACATGACCGAAGAAAAACTTTCGATCGCGAAAGAGTTCGGCGCGACCCACGGCGTTTTGGCGACATCCAAGGCTCCGTGGAAGGACGCCTACAACGCGTTGGGTGGGCGCGGTGCCGATGCCGTTCTGATTACGGTTGGCGCGATACCGGCATATGATCAGGCCGTGCGGTATCTGGGGCGCGGAGGCAAGGCCGTCATGATCGGAATGCCCCATTCCGGTGACACCGCCAGCTACGAACCCGTCATTCTGGCCGCTTTGGGCCAAGGCTTGATAGGATCCAAGATGGGCGACGTGGTCATTCAGCGCGATATTCCTTGGATGATCGACCTGTATGAACAGGGCAGATTGAAACTGGACGAACTGATTTCGGGCCGCTGGTCTCTGGCGCAGATCAACGAAGCAATCGCAGACACCAAAACCGGATCGGCCAAACGCAATGTCATTGTGTTCGACAGGGCCTGACACAACGCGGGGAGAACCGGGATGAAACTGCAGGATCTCGATATCATCATCACCGCACCGCCTGCTCCGGGCTGGGGTGGGCGGTACTGGATCCTCGTTAAGCTCACGACCGACACCGGGATCACCGGTTGGGGGGAATGTTATGCCTCATCGGTTGGCCCCGAAGCGATGCGGCACGTCATCCGCGATGTGTTCGAACGGCACATGATGGGCGAAAACCCCGAGAATATCGAACTGATGTTCCGCCGCGCCTATTCCAGCGGATTTACCCAGCGCCCGGACCTGACCGTGATGGGCGCGTTTTCGGGTCTTGAGATCGCGTGCTGGGATATCCTTGGCAAGGACCGCGACCGCCCTGTCTATGCCTTACTGGGCGGGCTGATGAACCCGCGCATCCGGGCCTACACGTATCTTTACCCCCTGCCCCAACATAACCTCACCGATTTCTGGACAGCGCCAGATCAGGCCGCGGACTGCGCGGCCGAAATGGTCCGGCGCGGCTTCACGGCTGTAAAATTCGACCCCGCCGGCCCCTATACAATTCGCGGCGGACACATGCCTGCGATGACCGACATTTCAATGTCGGTTGCATTTTGCAAAGCGATCCGCGACGCCGTCGGAGACAAGGCAGACTTGCTATTTGGCACCCATGGCCAATTCAACACCGCAGGCGCGATCCGCTTGGGGCAGGCGTTGGAACCCTATTCCCCGCTTTGGTTCGAAGAACCCACCCCGCCCGACATGATCGAGGATATGGCCCGCGTTGCCCGTAATGTCCGTATCCCAGTTGCGACTGGGGAACGCATGACAACCAAGGCCGAATTCGGCGCGGTTTTGCGGGCTGGTGCGGCTGAAATCTTGCAGCCCGCACTCGGTCGCGCAGGGGGTATTTGGGAGATGAAGAAAGTTGCGGCAATTGCCGAAGTGTTCAACGCGCAGATGGCCCCGCACCTTTATGCCGGTCCGATTGAATGGGCCGCCAACATCCAACTGGCGGCGTCTATCCCGAACCTGTTGCTGTTGGAAACCATCGAAACGCCATTTCACGATAGCCTGATCAAGGGCACGCTTCGCGTCGAAGACGGGTTTGTAACGGCCCCAACCGCACCCGGTCTGGGGATCGACGTGGACGAAGATCTGGCCCGCGCGCATCCGTTCACTGGCGACGGGCTGCACCTGCAGATGCAGGAGGAACCTTGCGACTATGTCAACGGAAACGCCTTTCAGGGCGGGGCGCCAGCAACCGAGGGGTGACAAGCCCCCGCGATCTGAGGCATATTGGACCAGCCCCCAGTTGCGAACAGGCTGCGCGTGACGCTCAAAGAAGACAACATTCAGAACACCGACGACGCCCTGTCGGACATGAAGGACAGCGCCGCAAATGCTGCGGCGTTCCTGAAGGCTTTGGCGCATGAGGGGCGCCTGATGATCCTATGTCATTTGGGCGAGGGCGAAAAATCGGTAAGTGAGCTTGAACGGCTGCTGGATACGCGGCAGGCGGCCGTCAGCCAGATGCTTGCGAGGTTACGCGGTGAAGGTCTGGTTTCGACCCGCCGCGAAGGGAAAACGATTTACTACTCGCTTCAGGACGGCAACACGGCGCAAGTGATCGGCCTGCTATACGATTTGTTCTGCAAACCCAAAAGCTGATCCACTTAGTTCGATACGTATCCCGCGATGACCTGCAACAGCTTGAACGCGGTCGCCGCGTCATTTTCGACAACGGCCAGAAACTCTTCTTCACCGATTCGCAGACAGGACAACTCTGTTTCGGCGATCATGCTTAGGGCGCGGGGTTCTTTTCGGATCAAGCCCAGTTCACCGACCAACGCGCCCGCGCCAACCGTTGCGATCAGCTGATCCGGCCCGCCCGCCTGAGGCAGATACAGGCCCGCCTCTCCTTCCAGCACAACGTACGCGCCGTCTGTTGGTTGATCGTCTTTCAGGAACACAACTTCGCCCGGCTTCGCATCAAACCAGCGCGCACCAAAGGCCAAAAGGCGCAACTGACGTCGGTCCAGACCCGAGAACAACGGCGTTTGCTCTAGCGCCCGCAGTTTACGCGCAAGGTCTGCCGAGGCTGCACTGTCTTCCTCCACGTCCGCCGGTCCCTCATCCGAAACAACCCGACCTTGCCTGATTTCGACAAACATGTCGAATACGTCGGGACTGTCGAACTGATCATTCAGATAGATGACAGTTGTATCAGGCAGCAACGAACGCAGGTTTTTATAAACCGCGACCTGCGTTGCCATGTCATAGCTTGCCAACGCGTTTTCCAGAATAAGAATGTCCGGCTTCTTGATTGTCGCGCGCGTAAAGGCCAGCGGTTCGGCAAATACTGCGGGCAAGTTCTGGCCACCCAAAGCAACCGGGACGTCATAAATCAGCTCGACCACCAAGGGGCGCGCACCGTTTTGATCCAGCACATCGACGATCAATTTGCGCACTTCGTCCGATCTGGCCCCACCGATCTGGCTGACTTTGCCGAACAGCGCATTCTCCATCACCGTCAGACCCGGCGCAAACGCCTCGGCATCCAGAGGGGCAAATACGTCGTGCAGCGTTTCCAGCAACTTGTGTGAGTGGCTGTGCCGCAGTTCGAGGATGCGGTTCTTAAGCTCATCCGTAAACGCAGGCCCGATCTGTTCGGCGGATATGACAACGGGAACAGCGAGCAGATTGGCAAGCTGTTCGTCGTCCAGCCCGGACACACCTTCATCGCGGGTTCGCTCCAGCAATTCCACCGCGCTTTCGTAGGTCTGAACCTCAAGACCCAGCTTGCGGAACAAGGGGTGGTCGGTCCCGTCCAGACCAAAGATCTGGCGTAGCATATCGACCACGTCGCGCGTCAGGTTGACCAGCGTTTCATCCAGCCCCAATTCGCGCAGTTGCCCCAAAAAGACGGGCTGACGCGCCAAGAGGGCCTGCGTAACGGGCACACGAGGCGTAGCGAACAAAAGGTTCTCGGCAACTGGCAAAGCGGCATTATAGGCATCGCGGTCAAAAACCAGCGCCTGCTGTTCCAGCCCAGCATCGCGCACGGCTTGTTGGACGATCGGGCGCAGCTCGACTAGCTTTTGGGCCAGTTCGCGATGTTCATCAACGTCAAATGCCTGTTCTGATCCGCGTTGGAACAGGGCCGCGCCGGATCCCATCCCGTCAATCAGTTGCAGCCACCAGTCACGCAGCGCGTCCGCGGTCTCGACCCCGGCCAGCGACGGATCCAGCCATTCTGCCTTAAACGGGTCACGACTGTTGCCAGCCCTTTGCGTTTCGGCAAAACCGGGGTCATCCGTCGTGGCCGACAGCGGTTTGAACCGCATGGGCATCATGACATTGTCACCCAGAGTTCCCTGAAACATGACCGGCCGGGACGAGGCGTACCCGATCCGGGTTGCCACAACGCTCTGATGCAGGCCAGACAGGTTGTGACCCCCGATTTCGACGCGGCCCGCACTGGGAAGGATTTCACGCGTCAGCAACTCAGCAATCGCACGGCGATCTTCTTCACTCGGGGCGGCAATGCCGATGGTTTTACCCCCCGGGAATGTGAGGTTCAGATCATCCAGAACCTGATTTCCATCCATATCCCGCACCGAGACATGATCCAGAACAACATCCGCGTTCAAATGCGGGCGCTCTTTTGGGTCGTCCTCGAACAGCTTTTCGTCCAGCATGCCGGGCGGCGCAAAACGATCTATCACGACGTCCCAGCGCAGAGACATATCCTGCGTCTGGTTGTAATACGTCAGCAGCTCTTTCCAGGGTGAGCTGAGATCCTTGTACGCAGCAAGCGCCGCGACAAGGGCACCCAGTGAAACCGATCCTTGCAGCACCAGCAAGCCGCCGACCAGATAGAACATGAACGGCGTGAGCTGAGAGATGAAGTTGTTTATGAACTTCATAAAGAACTTCTTCTGGTAAATCTCGAACCGAATCCCGAACAGACGCCCCAGTTGATCCGAGATCATGGCGCGGCGATACCGCCAGCCGCCATTGGCCCGCAGCGTCGATGCCCCGGCCGCATTCTCGCCAATCTGGGCGGCAAGAACGCGCACTTCCTGAATACGGCGTTTGTTGAGCAGGTTAATCTGGCGCTGAAGTTTGGGGATCAGCCACGCCTGTACCGGGATCAGGGCAACAGCCGCCAACCCGAACCAGACGCTTTGCAGGAACAAGAAGGACAAGATTGTTATCATCTG
Organism: Ruegeria sp. HKCCA5491; assembly: GCF_013034565.1. Taxonomy (NCBI): domain Bacteria; kingdom Pseudomonadati; phylum Pseudomonadota; class Alphaproteobacteria; order Rhodobacterales; family Roseobacteraceae; genus Ruegeria; species Ruegeria sp. HKCCA5491. Next base: position 38,972 of record NZ_WQGG01000012.1, on the reverse strand, counting down.
CCCGGCCTGCAATACCGGCTGACTGATCGCATCGCCCATCAAGCCGCCCATCGGCTCGCTTTCGGCGGTGACCATCGACACCATCTCGCCTTGACTGACCCGCTCGAAATATGGCTGGGGAAAGCGCAGGGCGCGGCTGATCAACTGATACCGGAACCGCCGCAACATGCGTTCGCTAAGCACGCCCTTCATCGTATTTATGCGCATCTTCATCAAGCCATGCGCAAGCACGGCAGCCAGAAAGGCGAAACACAAGATGATCAGAAAGGTCGTCTGCGGCAGGCTGTAGCCAAGGACGTCAACAACAGGGCTTGCCGCACCGATAGCGTCGTTGATGATCCGCTTCGGCAATTCCAACGTCAGGTAAAGCAGTGGAAACAGCGTCGAGGTGACGGCCAGAAGGATAAGCTGGTCGCGTTTCGAATACTTCCAAATAAACCGGAAAATAGTACGTTCTATGGAACCTGCCCCTGTTGCGGATCACTGATCCGATCCTGACATATGCGTCGCAAATCCAACTTGGTGATTTTACCGCAATCACATCAGAATACGCAAATAGTTTCCAATTTGATCAGATAATTGCCGACTGTGAACAAGTTCATTTGCGCAACAACAATTAAGCACATACTGTTGTCCGCAGGACGATATCGGGAGGTCTAATTTGCCTGCCAACTTAGGCGCTGTGTTTTTGATGCTCTGCTTGTTGCAGATCAAACACATGTTTGCGGACTATTATCTCCAAACGCCCAAGATGCTGGCGGGGCGTGGCGAGTATTTTCATCTGGGACGCGCTCAGCATGCCGCGGTGCATGTTGTGGGCTCTGTCTTGGTGTTCTTGATCTTCGGTGCGCCGTGGTCCTTCATCCTGATTATCGCCGCCTTGGAATGGATCGTCCATTTCAACATCGACTTTGCGAAAGCAAGCTACTCTGACAAAAAACAACTGATGCCGACACAGGCCGCGTTCTGGCGCGCCGCCGGGTTGGATCAGTGTCTGCACAACCTGACCTATGTGGCTATGGTTTGGGCCTGGGTAAAATTCGCGGCTTAGAAGACGCATTCAGCCACATGAATGGCCGCCAACTTTGCACAAGTTGACGACCTTGTATTCTGAGCACAATCTTGACTTGACCGGGCTAGCCCAGAACCGAAAAACTGCTTTCTTCGTTTATGGGTCGCTTGCGCGAGTAAAACCCCACATCAATCGAGCGTTTGATATACGGCAGTTCAAACTGTAACGGCTGGGCATCGTGATCCGCGCCACCCTCGCAATAGCCGATCAGGGCCGCCATCATCTTACCTGCAATCGGCGCGTTCTTGTATTGGTTCCCGCTGGTGCCGCAGGCCATGTAGAACCCCGGCAGGCTGGACTTGTCGTAGATCGGAATCCAGTCGGTAGACGCGTCATACAGGTCCACAACACCACGTGTCTTCGAAGGTATCCCAAGGCTGGGCACCCGCTGCGCGTAACGCATGGCCTGCGTCGTCCATTGATCCGTAAAGTCGTGGTTATAGTGAACGTCGTCCTCGCACCATTGATGCGGATCGCATTCGGGATCTTCCGAGCCGATCAGGATATGGTTGCCATGCTCGGGCCGGCAATACAGGGCAATGTCACTGTCGGACACGATTGTACCGTCATGTTCAAAATCGAAACCCTCGGGGGACTGGACGTGTACTACCTCCTGCCGTAAGGGGCGGGTTTCAATCGTCATGTCGTCCAGAACCCCGGCCATCTTGTTCACGATCGCGGAGCCCGGCCCTGCAACATTCACGACGACCTTGGCGCGGATCTCTTCGCCCGAGGCCAGTTTGACGCCCGCAACACGTCCGCCGTCTTTTAGTATCTCGACAACCTCGGCCCCGGTGCGCAGCTCGGCCCCGTGTTGCTTTGCCGCGTCCATCAGATTCTGGGCCGACAGCGCCGGGTCGGTAACATAGCCAGCCTGAGGCCAGAAAACCCCGCCCTGCATCTTGCGCCCGTTAGGCTGCCCGAACTCAGGATCGTCTTTTCGACGGGCCGGCGCGTAGCTTTCCAGCGAATACACAGGCAGGCGTTCCGTGATTTTTTCAGGCGACCATTCCTCGAACGGGCAATCCAGATCGGCGCTATTCGCCATGTGCTTTTCCAACATCCCGTTGGCATCGGTTTTCATCACAAGACACCCGGTCTCGCGAAACTGCGCAAGGTTTGCATCCGTGGGCAAGCCCAGGTACGCGGCCCAATCCCGCCAATAGTGATACCCTTCCCACGCAAAGGCCGTGCCGTCAAAAGTCGAATAGTGCATCCGAATGATCGCACAGGACCCTGCGGTCGAGCCGTGGCCAACCTGACTGTTTCGATCCAAGGACAGGGTTTTCCAGCCCGCTTTTGCCATCTCGAACGCGATGGCGGAACCGATCACACCTGTTCCGATTATGATTGCGTCTGGTTGGCTCATGCTGGGTCTCCTTTCCAGTAGCGCATGGAATAGGCGCTGAATTCTTCGATTTCTTCGGGTCGTGGTTCGACCCCTGTAAAGACGTACAGATAATGCGGAACCATCGATATCCGCACAGACATGGGTTCGTTCAGTTGCGCCAGATCGTAGCCGATCTGCATGTAATACAGCACGCGGGCGCGGGTTTCGGCCTCGACCTCGGAATAGCCATAGCGGGCGAACATGGCGTGCAACGCCTTGAGCCGCCGCGCGTCAGACTGATCCAGCGCACGCCGTACCTTGCCCGACTTGCGTGCCCAATCGCGTACTGCGAAATCCAGCGCAGTATCGAACAAGTCGGTGTTCACCACACAGCGATGCACGTTGCACACCGCAGCCGTAACAGTTGCTGCCGAGGCTTCGGCCTGCGCGATCAGGGCTGCCGTGTTTGTGGCTTGCCACCGTTCGAGCAATGCATCCATCAACTCCTGACGCGACTTGAAGTACCAGTAGAAGGACGAGCGGGACACAGCCATCCGTTCGGCCAGATTCAGTACTTTTATCTGATCCACACCATCGGAAATCAGAACGTCCATCGCCACGTTCAGCCAGTCGTCGCGCGTAACCTTGATATTGCCGACCAGAGGTTCGGCTTTAGGGTCATCTCGGTGGAGGATCGGTTTATTGCTCATTCAACTCTCCGGCGGTGCGCCGCCCTCTTCCGTGCGACGTGCAACGAAATTCCTCACAGCCTCAATCCGGTCACCGTCCTGTTTGGGTGGCTGGAAATTGGCTAGGATGTCCTTCCACACACCCGTAGCCCGGTGATTGGCGTCGACTGACCCGCGCTCAGTCCAGGTGCCAAAATTGGCATAGTCGTGAACGTGCGGCTCATAAAACGCGGTGTTGTAACGCTCCATCGTCTGACTGGTTGCAAAGAAGTGGCCGCTGGGTTCAACTTCGCTCAGTGCGGTGTCAAAACCGATCTCAGCCAGACCCGCCTGCGCCCCTGCGCAAAGTTCGGCCACCATGTTCAACACTTCGGCATCACAGACCAGCTTTTCGAAGGAAACGGTCAACCCGCCTTCCAGCCACCCGGCCGAATGAATGATCACCGTTGCCCCGGCCATCAAACACCCCCACAAACCGAACTGGTTTTCGTTCGCTGCCTGAACGTCATTGCTGTTGGAGGCCGACCCCGCAGCAGACCGCCACGGCAGGCCCAGATGCCGCGCCAACTGCCCCGCCGCCAGCGACGCCTGAAAATGCGAGGGCGTCCCGAACGCAGGCGCGCCGGATTTCATATCAACATTGCTTGTGAATGTCCCATAGCAGACTGGCGCACCGGGATTTACCAATTGGGTCAGCGCAATGGCGGACAGGGCTTCGGCATGGGACAATGTAATTGCCCCTGCCACAGTAATAGGTGCCATTGCCCCCATCAGCGTAAAGGGCGTGACAATCGACATCTGTCCGTGGCGGGCAAAATCTATCAGCCCCTGCGCCATTGGAACATCCAACGTCCGGGGGCTGTTGGTGTTGATGATCGTATAGCAGTGCGGGTTTGCGCGGAATGCGTCATCCGACAACCCGCGAGCGGTCGAGAGCATTTCAAAGCAATCCATCACCTGCGGTGTCCCGCGCGAGAAAAAGAACGGAAACTTGTCCGTCAACTCCATCTGCGCCTGCGTGGTGAAATAGTGCCGCAAGTGGGTTGGCACGTCCTGCGGTTCAACCTGGGGCGAGATCATCTGGAACACATCAAAATGATGGGTAAGCTTCAGGAACTCCAGATAGTCCTGCCCTGTTGCCGGACGGCGCCCCCTTTCAAGATCGGTCGCATTGGGGGCACCTGCCCCGGGTTGAAAGACCAGACTGCCCAGTTCCAGCGTAAAATCCCGGCGGCGAGCCCCTGTGCGACAGGCAATGGATTTTGGGGCCGAGGCTACAGCGGCCTCGACAATGTCGCGCCCGATAAAGACCATCTCGGCTTGCTCATCAACCTTGGCACCGGCTGCGGCGAAAATCCTTCTTGCCTCGGGCAGCAGGACCTTGATGCCCAACTCCTGCAACAAGCGCAGGGCGGTTTCATGCATGTCGGCGATCTGCTCTGCCGGGAAAACCTCCATCTGCGGGAACGGGTTCCTGAGTTGGCGGTAGTTCACATCACGCACTGCGGCAGATGGGGCTTCTGCGCCACGCCCACGCCGTCGCCTGCCGCGTTCCGAGGTTTGTGAGATCATCGTCAACCCCGCATCGCCTGGCCTTGCGGATCATAAGGCGACGGTGCAATCACCCTTGCCGGGCGCTCAACACCGACCACATGAACCGACAGATCAGTCCCCGGAGTTGCTTTGTCGCGGTCGACCAGTGCCATCGCCAGCGACTTGCCGGTGTAATGGCCATATCCGCCCGAGGTCACGAACCCGACCCGCTCACCATTGGCCCAGACGGGTTCATACCCGCTTGCGTCCGCATCCAGCGCATCAACCTCCAACGTGACCTGCAACTGCGCGGGGCCGTTGCCGTCGCGTTCGGCCAGTGCAGCATGTTTGCCGACAAACTCCTTGTCCCAGTCGATCCAGCGATCCATCCCCGTCATGCCGGGCGTGTAAAGCTGTGTGAACTCTGCCGACCAGATGCCAAAGCTCTTTTCAAGGCGGGTCGACAGCATGGCGTTAAAGCCGCATTCGCGAATGCCTTCGTCTGCCCCGGCTTCAAGCAGCATCCGGCGCAGCTTGATGTGATCACCATAACGGCAGTTGATCTCATACCCTTTTTCACCGGTGACCGACATGCGCGCAACACGGGCGCGGACGAGGCCGATATCGAAATCCCCGCAGCCCATGAATTTTAGGCCCGAGATATCCTGCTCAGCCAATTTCTCGACCACGGCCTGCGATTTTGGGCCGACTACGGCAAACCCACAATATTCCTCACCCAGATCGCGAACGGCCACACCGTCGATCATGTGGTCTTCAAACCACCGCATATGCCAGGCGCGCAGGTAATAGCTGCCCATGATCCACCATGTCCCATCGCCCCAGTTCAGCACAGTCAGGTCACCCTTGAGCCGCCCGTTCTCGCCCAGCATCGGGGCCAGCTTTGCCCGTCCGGGCGCTGGCAGTTTCGAGGCCATCACTTTATCCAACCAGACCTGCGCGTTGGGGCCGCTGACCTCGAACCGCGAGAAACCACTGATATCCATCAGGCCCACGCCCTCGCGGATCACCTTGCATTCCTCGGCTACGATGTCATGCGCGTTCGATCGCTTCAGGGTTGGTGTTTCCTCGAACCCTTTGGGCGCGAAATAAAGCGGCACTTCAAGATCCCAACTTACGCCCCACTTGCAACCCGCCTCGGTCATCGCGTCATGCGCCGGAGCCATCTTCAAAGGACGCCCCGCAGGCAGTTGTTCGTTCGGATAGGTCATCACGAACCGGCGGGAATAGAACTGTCCGGTCGTTTCGCGGATATACCGCTTGTTCTGCGCGAAATCGCCAAAGCGGGCCACATCCATAGGCCACGCATCAGCCTCGGGCTCACCATGGATCATCCACTCAGCCAGCGTCTTACCGACGCCACCGCCTTGCAAGAAGCCTGCCATCACCGCGCAGGCTGACCAATAGCCACGCTTGCCCGGCACCGGCCCGACCAGAGGGTTCCCGTCGGGCGCAAAAGTAAACGCACCGTTGACCCACGTCTTGATGCCCACATTCTGGATCGACGGATAGCGTTCAAAGCCCAGTGTCAGCTCATTCTCGATCCGGTCAAGCTGCTCCTGAAACAGTTCTTCACCGTAATTCCACGGCGCGCCGTCCATGGCCCAGTGTTCGTGTTCCACCTCATAAATACCAACCAGAACGCCCTTCTGGTCCTGCCGCATATAGGTGAAGCCTTCCAGATCCACGGTCATCGGCATCTCGAAATCCGCCTGCGCGACCTCGGGGACCGTGTCGGTGATCAGATAATGGTGCTTGAGTGGTGAGACCGGCAGTTCGACCCCTGCCATGCGGCCCACCTGCTTGGCCCAGAGGCCGGCTGCGTTGACCACGTGCTCACAGGTGATTGTGCCCTTATCGGTCACGACTTCCCAACCGTCGGCGGTCTGCGTCAGGCTTTCAACCTTGGTTTCTTCATAATATTCAGCACCGCGTTTCTTGGCTGCGGTCGCATAAGCCTGCACGGTGCCGGTCGTGTCGATATACCCTTCGCGATCCGCCCACATCGCGCCCAGCACACCATCAGTGGACATGATCGGGCAACGTCGCTGCGCCTCTTCCGGGGACAGCAACTCGCAATCGTCGATCCCAATGGATTGGAAGATGCGATAGTTCGCTTGCAGCCATTCCCACCGTTCCGAGGTGCCCGCCAAGGTCAGGCCACCTGTCATGTGCAGGCCGATATTCTGGCCGGATTCTTTTTCGATCTCACTCAGCAGGTCAATCGTATAAGCCTGCAATGCTGCCATGTTCGGATCGGCGTTCAAGGCGTGAATACCGCCCGCCGCATGCCACGAGGACCCCGACGCAAGACGCCGCCGTTCCAGCATCACCACATCCGACCAGCCAAACTTGGCCAGATGATACAGAACCGAGGCACCCACGACGCCGCCCCCGATGACCACAACACGATACTGAGATTTCATCCTGCACTCCCCTGCATGACTCGCAGGGGACGCTAGACGCACTGTTCACCTCTGTCTAGACATTTCTGTACAGTTCTGGTGGTCAAAATCTTGCAAAACCTGATCGGGACTTTAAAGCTGGGCGCTGGGTCGCGACGCTATCTTGTCAAACCAGGCCAGAGTTGCCGCGTTTTCCTGAGGAACCTTCATTTTGATCACGCGTGCGAAATCAACGAATACGAATGTCGAAATATCCGCCAACGTAAACACTTCGCCCGCGACAAAATCACTTTCGGCAAGCCTGGCTTCCAGAACATCGAAAAACCGCGCGACCCGCACTGTCGCGCGCTGCGCCAACTCGGGGATCTGGGCGTGGTTCACAGGTCCGGGTATCGCCCGACCTTCAAACGCAGGATGGGTATTGCGCAGCGCCTCGGCAATCGGCGCCCCGCCTTGTTGCTCGACGATACTGTTCCACATCAGAACCGCACCCTTTTCGTCCGGTGTCCGCCCCATCAAGGGCGGCTCGGGAAAGCGTGCTTCCAGATAAGCCGCGATTCCCAGATTCTCGGCCAACGTAGTCCCTTCGTCGGTTACAAGAACCGGAATGGTCGCGTTCGGATTGACGGCACGAAATTCCTCGCTGAGTTGCTCGCCCTTGGCAATGGAGATGTCGCGGGTCTCAATCTCAAGCCCTTTTTCAGCGATGAACATCCGTGCACGGCGGGGGTTCGGAGCAGTAGAGCAATCATAAAACAGCATCAGAAAAATCCTTATAAGCCAGTTAGCGGCGATAAACGAAGCAGCGGCCTTCGACGGCCCCCGTCGGCAATGGCAATTCTGTCAGGGTTTCGAAATACATCCGGTCGCTCGATACCATCAGCCCCCCTTCCGCCAAAAGCGGCTCGATCAAAGGCGACACAAGACGCGCAAACGCATCGTTCTTTTCCCGGTTGTGACCGCCAAGATCAGCGTGGATCACGCTGGCCGTTGCGCCAAAGCGATCCAGCGCCGCAGGAAGCGTTTCCCGTACATCCCCCAAAATCACCAGATCCTCTGGCGGGGTTGAATCAGGGTGCGAAGCAACAGCACGCTCAAAAACATAGACGGGCCGATCTTTGATATACTGGGCCATATGGTGATAGGTGCGACCATTGCCCAACCCCAGTTCGAACACAGGCCCCGTCATGCCTTTTGTCTGTGCAATGGCGTGGTCCAGACAGGCTCGCTGCGAAACCATACGGTCGATGAACAAATCGAGGCGGCTTTGGTCGTCAGGCACTGGGAAATCTCTCCTTGATATCTGTCGGTATGAAAGGTGGGGCCGACATCGCATTTGATGGCAAATCCTCAAGGCTTTGTGTAGGCAAATAGGCCTCGGATTCAAATTTTCGCGACATTTCAGCACAAGAACGGGTTTGACTAGTTGGGTCCAACCGCGCGAAACTGCTTCAAAAAACACGGGGAGTTGAACAAGCCGATGAAAACCCACGGCCAGACGGGTGGAAAACCCGCATGACTGCGTTGTTGTCTGTCCGAGACCTCAGCATCGGTTTCGGTGCGGGCGATTCTGTTGTCAAAGACGTCAACTTCGACGTCGAAGCCGGGCAGACACTTGCGCTGGTTGGGGAGTCGGGCTCGGGGAAAACGATCTCGTGCAGGGCGGCGCTACGCATCCTGCCGCGCACTGCACAAATTCGCAGCGGCACCATTACTCTGAATGATTCCAAGGGAATAGAAGACCTGACCCGGATCAGCGAACGCCAGATGAGGGATATCCGAGGCAACCGTGTTTCGATGATCTTTCAGGAGCCGATGCGTTCCCTGTCGCCCCTGCACAAGATCGGAAATCAGGTAAGCGAAGTCCTCTGGCTGCATCGCGGCGCGTCCGAAGCCCAGGCGCGCAAAGAAGTTCTGACACAGTTTGAACGAGTCGGGTTTCCCGATCCTCAGCGTGCGTATGATTCTTATCCGTTCGAACTGTCGGGCGGTATGCGGCAGCGCGCGATGATCGCGATGGCCATGGTTTCCAAGCCAGAGCTGCTGATTGCCGACGAGCCCACGACCGCGTTAGACGTGACAACTCAGGCGCAGGTGCTGGGGCTGATCAAAGAGCTTCAGCGTGAAACCGGAATGGCGCTGATCCTCGTAACACACGATCTGGGCGTGGTTGCGAATATGGCAGAGCAGGTCGTTGTCATGCACAAGGGCCGCGTCATGGAATCCGGCGCGGCCGCACCTATCCTGACCGACCCGGCGCATCCATACACACAGCAGTTATTCAACGCGGCCCCGGAAATTCCCGACGAAGATTCGGTAGGCATCCCGATGCCTGACGAGGACCTGATCCTGCAACTGAAGGGCGTATCCAAGACATATACAATGCGTTCAAGCAAAGGGTGGCAAGGGGAACGGCTGATACATGCCTGCCGTGGTGTTGACCTGAATCTTGCACGCGGCAAGACACTGGCCATCGTGGGCGAAAGCGGCTCTGGCAAAACCACCGCCGCCCGCATAGCCTTGGGCGCGGAGCCACCCGATCCGGGTGGAGAGGTTCTTTTCCGCACGTCCCCGAACGAGGACCCGATAACCGTTCACCGGATGTCTCGCGCGCAACGCACCGCCTTTCAGCGCAAGGCGCAGATGGTGTTTCAGGACCCCTACAGCTCGCTCAGTCCGCGTATGCGCATTCAGGACGCCATGACCGAACCGCTGGAAATACACAACATCGGCTCGGTTGCGGAACAAAGGGACAAGGCCGCCGAAATGCTGCAACGGGTCGGCTTGAACGCCGATATGTTGAAACGCTATCCGCACGCGTTTTCGGGTGGGCAGCGTCAGCGCCTGTCCATCGCACGCGCCATGATGCTGGACCCTCAACTCATCGTCTGCGACGAGCCGACTTCGGCGCTGGACGTGTCGGTTCAGGAACAAATCCTGACACTGTTGGAAAACCTGCAGGAAAGTCTGAACCTGTCGTATTTCTTCATCTCCCACGACCTGGCGGTCGTGGCGCGGATTGCCGACGAAGTCGCGGTGATGCGCCGGGGTCTGGTGGTGGAACAAGCCCCGCCCGAGACCCTGTTCTACAACCCCCGCCACCCCTACACCAAGGCGCTGATTGCCGCTCAGCCGGAACCCGACATCAACCGGCCCATTGACCTGAATTTGGTTGCTTTGGGCGCTGGTTCACCAGACAGTTGGGATGACGCCTTCCGATTTACCGACTCCGTGATACCTTCGCTGGTAGAGATGGAGCCCGGCCATAAGGTACGATGCCATGTTTAAGACCACTCGCCCCCTGTTACTGGCAGCCGCTTTTTCGGCCCTGTGTTCCCTGCCGACACTGGCCGCGACACCCACCCCAGTCGAAGGCCCCTTCTGGCAGTCTGAGGTCAGCGCGGGCAACCTACCCCCCATCGAGGAGAGGCTTCCGGCTGAACCCTTGGTCGTGGACCTTGCCGCGAAGGGGCGCGAATTTGGCACCCCCGGCGGCACCCTGCGTACGATGGTGACGCGTTCCAAGGATATTCGCCAGATGGTCGTTTACGGCTATGCCCGTTTGGTTGGATTTGACCAAAACTACGAGATTGTCCCAGACCTGCTCGCGTCTTTTGAAAACGAAGGGAACCGCAAATTCACGCTGCGATTGCGCGAAGGTCATAAATGGTCGGACGGCTCGCCTTTCACGTCCGAGGATTTTCGGTACTGGTGGGAGGACGTTGCGAACAACGAACTACTCAGCCCGTCCGGGCCGCCCGACTTCCTGATTGTCGAGGGCAAGCCGCCAACCGTCAGCTTCCCGGACGAAACGACTATCGTGTACGAATGGGAAGACCCGAACCCCGATTTTCTGCAATCGCTGGCGCAGGCCCGCCCGCCCTTCATTTACCGGCCTTCAGAATTCCTCAAGCAATATCACGAGAAATTCGCTGATGCCGATGAGCTGGCCTTTCAGGTCGAGGATGCCCGCGTCAAAAGCTGGGCCGCGCTGCACAACAAACTGGATAACCTTTATAAATTCGACAACCACCAACTGCCCACATTGCAGCCGTGGCTGAACGCAAGTTCCGGCAAGAAGATCCGGCACAATTTTGTCCGCAACCCTTATTATCACCGCATCGACAGCAAAGGCATGCAATTGCCCTATATCGACGTCGTCGAGATGGAGATCGTCGCCCCCGGACTGGTGGCCGCAAAAACAAACGCTGGCGAAACCGATCTGCAAGGGCGTGGGCTGGCGTTCCGCGACGCCTCGATCCTGAAGAAAGGTGAGACGGGCGGCGACTACAAAACCTTGCTATGGAAAACCGGGGTCGCGTCGCAGATCGCGATTTATCCCAACCTGAATTTTGCCGATGATGCGTGGCGCGAGGTTTTGCGTGACGTGCGCGTGCGACGTGCCCTGTCGTTGGCCATCGACCGAAAGACGATCAATCAGGCGCTCTATTTCAAGCTGGCGCAGCCAGGGGCCATGTCTGTTCTGCCAGCCTCGCCGTTTTATGACGAAGAAAACGCAAAGGCTTGGGCCCAGTACGATATTGAACAAGCCAACGCCCTGCTGGATGAGGCTGGCCTGACCGAGCGTGACAAGAACGGTATCCGCCTGTTGCCCGATGGACGCCCGATGGAACTGATCATTGAAACGGCAGGCGAACGGCAAGAAGTTGAGAACGCACTGCAGATCGTTACCGACACGTGGCGTGAGATTGGCGTTGACCTTGTGATGCGCCCATTGGACAGGGATATTCTTCGCAACCGGGTATTTGCGGGGAACACGATGGCCTCGGTCTGGTTTGGTTGGGATGACGGAATTCCGCAGCTCCATACCTCACCCGCGTATCTGGCGCCGACCGATCAGGTGTTTCTGGCCTGGCCCAAATGGGGGCAATACTATCAGACCGGAGGCGAAGCTGGTGAGCCGCCCGACATGCCCGAAGCACAGCGCCTGATGGAGCTGGCCCATGATTGGCAGATCGCCAAGACGGACGATGAGCGGCAGACCGCGTGGAACGAAATGCTGAAGATACACGCGGACCAGTTGTACGCGATCGGTATCCTGAACGGTGCGCCTCAGCCCATCGTTGTCTCGAACCGGCTGCGCAATGTGCCCGAGCAGGCAATGTGGGCATGGGAACCGGGTGCTCATTTTGGTATTCATCGTCCCGACGAGTTTTTCTTCGCCGACTGACAGGAGCAGCTAAATGGTAATGCTGCGCTATGCGGTGTATCGCTTTTTCACGATGCTGCTGACGCTTTTGTTGGTGTCGGTACTGATCTTTGTGATTATCAACCTGCCGCCCGGCGACTATCTCAGTAACCAGATCGCCGAGCTTCAGGCATCGGGCCAGTCTGCAGGCGTAGCCAAGGCCGAGTTTCTGCGTACGGAATACGCATTGGACCGCCCGATGTGGGAGCAGTATCTGATCTGGATGGGTTTCTGGCCCGGTCCCCACGGGTTCGAGGGCCTGATACAGGGCAATTACGGCTGGTCCTTTGAATTTGACCGTCCCGTAGCCGAAATCGTTGGCGACACTTTGTGGCTGACCGTCGTGGTTAACCTTGCCGCCATTCTATTCGTTTACGCGGTCGCCTTGCCGCTTGGCGTCATCGCCGCGGCCCGGTCCCGGACGTGGATCGACTATACCTCGGCGTTTGTTGGGTATCTTGGACTGGCCACGCCGAACTTCCTGCTGGCTCTGATCCTGTTCTATTACGGCCACCGCTACTTCAACTTGCCGATCGGCGGCCTGATGGACCCGTCCTTCGAGGGCCAGCCAATGAGCTGGGACAAGATGAAGTCAATTCTGGTTCACCTGATTGTCCCAACATTCGTGATCGGCACGTCCGGCGCGTCTGCCATGATGCAACGCCTACGTGCCAATATGCTGGATGAATTGGGTAAACCTTACGTGGAAACGGCAATCGCCAAGGGGATGTCTCCGTCGAGGATGCTAACGAAATACCCGCTGCGCGTGGCCTTCAATCCCTTTGTGGCGGATATCGGTAACCTGCTGCCGTCAATGGTATCCGGCTCGGTACTGGTGTCGGTCGTTCTGGGTTTGCAGACCATCGGCCCGACCTTGCTGACCGCGCTGAAAACGCAGGACCAGTTCCTATCTGCCTTTATCCTGATGTTCGTGGCCCTGCTAACCCTGATCGGAACCATGATCTCTGACATTCTGCTGGTCATGCTGGACCCGCGCATTCGCTATGAGGGGCGCGAGGCATGACCAAACGTTCCGACGGCCGCTTTGTTGACGACGCTCCGTTCGATCCGGATGCCGCCCTCCAACAACTTGAGCGCGCGGATTTGGACGCGCCCAACTGGGTTTTGGTCTGGCGAAAATTCAGAACGCACAAGCTGGGTCTGATCTCTGGCATCTTCCTGTTGCTGTGCTATCTGATGCTGCCGTTTGCGGGGTTCATCGCCCCCTATGGCCCGAATGAGCGCAACGACGAACACCTTTACGCCCCACCGCAAAGCATCAACTTTTTCCACGAGGGAAAGTTCGTCGGACCTTTTGTTTATCCAATCGTCGCCGAGGCTGACCTTGAGACATTCCAGTGGAAGTTCATTCCAGATGAGGAAGACCCGCGACCAATCCGGTTCTTTTGCGAAGGAACCGAATACAAGCTGGCGGGGCTGATCCGAACGGATACGCACCTGTTCTGTCCGCCCGAGGGCGCAACCCTGTTTCTGTGGGGCTCTGACCGTTTGGGCCGCGATGTGTTCAGCCGAATTTTATACGGCGCGCAACTGTCGCTTACGGTGGGCCTGATTGGTATCTCTGTTTCCTTCTTCCTTGGCATCTTATTCGGGTCCATGGCCGGGTACTTTGGCGGAAAGATCGACTGGGTTATCAACCGTGTGATCGAAATTCTACGCTCTCTCCCAGAACTTCCGCTGTGGTTGGCGCTGTCGGCTGCGGTGCCATCAAATTGGAGTCCGGTTGCGGTCTTCTTCATCATCTCGATCATTCTCGGGATACTCGATTGGCCCGGTCTGGCGCGATCCGTGCGCGCCAAATTCCTGTCCTTGCGGGAAGAGGAATATGTCCGCGCCGCCGAGATGATGGGCGCAAGCTCGGGCCGGGTGATCCGCAAGCACCTGTTACCAAACTTTATGTCTCACCTGATCGCTTCCGCCACTCTGTCGATCCCAGCCATGATACTTGGGGAAACGGCGCTCAGCTTCCTTGGCCTTGGCCTGAGGGCCCCTGCCGTCAGTTGGGGTGTGATGTTGAACGATGCCCAGAACCTCGCTTCGATCGAGATCTACCCATGGACGGCGATCCCGATGCTTCCGATCATTGTTGTGGTTTTGGCCTTCAACTTCCTTGGCGACGGGCTGCGGGACAGTCTGGACCCTTATCAGCAATGACCCTGATCTCTGCCCTTCCCGCATCAGATGGTTATTTGACAACGGGATCGGGTTCCCGGCCCAGTCTTTATGCAGTCTCCGAACTGGCAACCGCCAGTTTCGCCGCTGTGGGTCAGGAACTGGCCCGCTTGATTGCTGCGCTGAACCTTGCCCCCAGCGCGCCAGAGGTTTCGGTTGATCATCGGCTGGCCTCGCTCTGGTATGGGTTTTCCTTCAAGCCGGACGGATGGGACATGCCAAGCCTTTGGGACGCCATCGCCGGGGATTATCAGGCCGCGGATGGGTGGATTAGACTGCATACCAATCTACCCCGTCACCGGGCGGCGGCCTTGAAAGTATTGGGTGCCAAACCGGAGCGTGAGGCCGTATCGGAGGCAGTGAAAACCTGGGCGATTTCTGACCTCGAAACCGCGATCGTCGCAGAGGGTGGCGTTGCCGCCGCCATGCGCAGCCGTTCGGACTGGTTGGATCATCCGCAGGGGCGCGCCGCGTCCCGCGATCCCTTGATCGGGTGGACCAATCCCCGCCAGATTACCTTGCGCGACAGGCCGCAAGCGACGGCAGATCGCCCGCTGTCGGGCCTCCGTGTTCTCGATCTGACCCGCGTGCTGGCCGGGCCAGTATCCACACGCACCCTGGCCGGGTTCGGGGCCGAGGTACTTCGCGTTGATCCTCCGGGCTGGGACGAGCCCGGCGTGATCCCAGATATCTCTTTGGGTAAGCGCTGTACCTATCTGGATTTTAAATCACCCGCAGGCATTGAGCAATTGCAGTCTCTTCTGGCGCAAGCGGATGTGTTTGTACACGGTTACCGACCCGGCGCTTTGGACGCGCTTGGCCTGACACAGGCAAAGCGGGACGAACTTGCCCCAAACCGCGTCGAAGTCACCCTGAACGCATATGGTTGGCAGGGACCGTGGGCCAGTCGGCGTGGCTTTGACAGCCTCGTACAGATGAGCAGCGGAATCGCAGACGCAGGGCGCGTCTGGGCAAAATCCGACAAGCCGACGCCGCTGCCTGTGCAGGCACTGGATCACGCAGCCGGCTATCTGATGGCAGCTGCCATTCTTTCCGCGCTGGCCGAGGCCGCATCGGGTGGGTCTGTCATGCAGGCCCGGCTGTCGCTGGCTCGCACAGCCGAGTTACTGGCAAGCCTCGCCAAATCCGAAACTTCAGAAGACATAACGCAGGCCATGCCCGCCGATTTTTCTGACACGCCCGAGAACTCGGGCTGGGGCAAAGGCCACCGCCTGAAACCTGCCCTCAGTGTGGGAAAGGCAAACATGGACTGGCCCCTGCCTGCGTCGAAACTAGGCTCGTCCCAACCCAACTGGCTGACATCTAAGTCGTAGCGCGCCCGCCGCGCGGCACGCGCGGCCCGGCCCAACGCTTTGGGCAGTGCCTCGTCAGAGGCTCAATCCAAAGGGGCGGGAGACGCCCCTAGCGATCATCACCACCACCCGGGCCGATATCGTCGAGGTAATCCTCGTCAATCGCAGCCTGCACCGCACCAGTTACGGCCTCACGCTGTTTTGGTGTCAGGTCCTCGGCTCCTTTTTCGTCGGCCAGACGAACCGTAACCTCGCGGTGGGCAAAGCGAATGCCTTCACGGGCGAACAGCTCGCGGATGTCCTGATAGACCTTCTTACGCACAAGCCACTGATCACCCGGCTTGGTCATGAACTTGACCCGAATGATCATCGCGGAATCCTGCATTTCGATCACGCCCTGCGACTTGAGCGGTTGGATGAAATTGTCACCAATCACCGGGTCACTCAGCAATTCCTGACCCAGTTTCTTGATGAGCTTGCGCACCTTTTCAACGTCCGTGTCATACGTCACCCGCAGCGGCAGTTTCATGATCACCCAGTCGCGGGAATAGTTAGTCAAAACTTTGATCTCGCCAAAGGGAATGGTGTTCAGCGCGCCCAGATGATGACGCAGTTGGAACGACCGGACCGAGATCTTCTCAACCGTTCCTTTCACATCACCAATGTCGATGTATTCTCCCTTACGGAACGCATCATCCATCAGGAAGAACGCGCCCGAGAAGATATCCCGCACCAGCGTTTGCGAACCAAAGCCCACAGCCAGACCCACGACGCCCGCACCTGCAAACAGGGGACTGACATTGATGCCCAGTTCCATCAGGGCAATCAGTGCGATGGTCACGACAACTACGGCAAGGATCGCGCCACGGAACAGCGGCAGCAACGTGGCCAATCGGCTTTGCCCGCCTTCGCCCCCTTCATCGCCCAACTCGGCCTCACCCCCACCGTCATCTATCTCTTCGGCAATTTTGCTGTCGATCCAGACGCGGAAGAAATGGAACAGGATATACCCGATGAACAGGATGACCATCACGTCGAGGGCACGCTCGATGGGCAGGTCCTCGCTCCAGCTTGCATCCGGGTTCCAGATCACCACCAGTGCATACAGACCAACGACAAAGGCCAGAATACCAGCGACGCGCCGAGCCAGGTCCTCATACGTCACGATCGAGTGCTTGCGCCGCTCCGCCAGCGGTGTGTCAATGATTTCGGGTTCCTCATCCCTTTCGGCCTCGGCATTCATTTCTTCAATCTTGCGATTGCGGTCGAAATACCGTTCCAGAAGGTAGTTCATCGCGCCATACGCAATGACGACCGACATGAAGATGGCGTAGCTGCTTGCGACAATGGGAATCGAATTGTCGTTCTCCAGCACCAGATCGACCGCCAGTTTGAACCAGCTAAACACCATGTAAACGATCAGAACCGGGGCCCAGGCGAACGAGATAAACCGCAAAATCCATGACACTTGATCCGGTGCCCTGCCCCCGCGGATGGCATTGGATATGGAGCGCGCGTTGAACAGGATCATCAGCACATTGCCTAGCGCGCCAACCATCGTCAGGCCGCCATAGACCATGGCATAGACGTTGTAATTCAGGCCGAAATCCGCAACCCATGTCGAAAACAGCACCACGGTGATGTCATAGGTCGCCAATGCGGATGCCCAGATATACAGCCGCTTGGCATCCCGATCCGAAAACGGCGGCAGTCGGTACTGGCTTAGATACGGCGACAGCACCATACGCCAAAGGTCCGACACCGTTCGAGACAGGAAGAATGCTGTGAATATCGCCGTGACCGTGAACTGAATCGAGATATCTTCGGCCTCACCGAAGAACAAATACCCGACGATCAGCGCCATCAACATTGCAAAGACCGTGGCTCCGATCCCCATCAAGAAGCGGAACACCAAAAACGGCATCTTTTCGCGATACCCCTGCGGGTTTTCCTTGGACCGCGCAACGACGATCTTCTTGGCAATACGTTTGCCGTAAATCTCGGTGGACAGCCAACGCCCCAGCAGCAGGAAAAGGACATTCCAGAACAGAACCTCGACATATGTTTGAATGCGTCCGTCCGGGCTGGTCTGCCGCAAAATGTACTGAACTTCGAATATCGAATATGGCAACGCCTCGAGCCGCGAGACCATCGACTCGCGGAACTTCGAAAGCCGCTCCTGCGCCTTCATAAGTTGCGAACCTTCGGCCATCGGGTCATGCGGCTCGGATTCGGCCGAGGTGTCCTGTTGCGCACCCGTTGAAACGATCTGACCTGCGCTGTCGATCACGATGACACTGGCGCCACTTTCAGTGGCTGACCGAATTGCGGCGGCCAGATCGCCTTCGTCAGTCGTGTCTTTGGTGGTGCTTGTGGCGGCGCCGTATCCGGGAATAAGCGAGGTCTGCGCTGCAGCCCCATTTACCAAAACCACTGGCATTATCCAGACCAACAGGGCGAGAACGGCAAAAAATCTAAGTTTCATCAGGTGTTCGATTCAGTTCGGCATTTGCACAAAACACTACAGAAGCGTGACGCGGTGTTCAAATATTCAGCCTCGCGCTTCTCGTGATCGTGTCTATTCGTGTCTCGGGTGCACCGACGCCAATTGAAGTGTTTTCAACCCAGAAAAAACTGCATATGACCCGTTAGACGGACTGCAAACTGATGCCTGCGCTCTGTGTTTGATGTAGGACAGGGAATATCTGGCAAATCACAACTAAGATGTAGCTAAATCGCAATGCTTACCGGTTTCGGGTTATCTCAACCGAGTTTTTGCAAGCGCAGGGAAAACATATACGATACAGGTGCAAACGCGCGGAGCTGCACCGGAACACTAAGACAGGCGAAAGCATGAGCCTAGGAAGACAAAAAGATACAATCGGCCGTGCGCCCCGCATCCTGTTTTACAGCCATGATACGTTTGGACTGGGCCATTTGCGCAGGTCTCGTGCATTGGCCTCGGCGATTACGCAGGCTGACCCGAGCGCATCTGCGTTAATCCTGACAGGATCACCGGTCGCGGGCCGATTCACATTTCCGCGCCGCGTGGACCACGTCCGCCTGCCCGGGGTGACGAAACGGGCTGATGGGTCCTATGCCTCGCAAACGATGGGCATGGGCATTGAAGAGGTGACGGAACTGCGGGCAGGCTTGATACAAACTGCGGTCCAGCAGTTCGAACCCGACGTCCTGATTGTCGACAAGGAACCCACCGGATTCCGCGGTGAGCTGCTGCCAACGCTTGAAACGCTGTACCAAACCAAGGACACACGTTTGGTCTTGGGGTTGCGCGATGTTCTGGATGAACCCGAAGTTCTTGCAGCCGAGTGGGGCCGGAAAGAAGCCGTTACCGCGACCGAAAAATACTATGACGAAATCTGGGTATATGGCTTGCGGTCGATCTATGATCCCACCAGTGGCTTGCCCCTTAGCCCGGCTACGCAATCCCGCATCCATTGGACCGGCTACCTGCGGCGTGATCTGGGGCCAATAGGTGAACCGCCCGAGCAACCCTACATCCTGATCACTCCGGGCGGCGGTGGCGACGGCAAGGCGATGGTCAATCTGGTTTTGTCCGCCTACGAACAGGACCCGGACCTTTCCCCACGGGCCGTGCTGGTCTATGGCCCTTTCCTGTCCGGTGAGTTGCGCGAGGATTTTGAAACACGCGTCGCCGCCCTGAATGGCCGCGTGACAGCCGTGGGCTTTGAATCCCAGATCGAAACACTATTTGCGGGTGCCGCTGGCGTGGTTTGTATGGGGGGCTACAACACCTTCTGCGAGGTGCTGTCTTTCGACAAACGCGCGGTCATTGTTCCGCGCACAACGCCAAGATTGGAACAGTGGATCCGGGCCTCGCGCGCGGAAGGTCTGGGACTGGTTCGGATGCTGGACGAAAACCGGGACGGGCTGACAACCGACGCGATGGTACAGGCGATCCGCGCGCTACCCCATCAGCCGCTGCCCTCTCAGGCCATTCAAGACGGGCTGCTGGATGGGTTGGATTATGTCACCAGCCGTGTTGACGCCCTGCTGGGTGGTGAACGGGAACGGGCCACCGGATGACGTCCACCCCTCCGAAACTGGCGGTGCTGGTCAAAGGGTGGCCGCGCCTGTCCGAGACATTCATCGCGCAAGAACTGGTTGCCTTGCAGGACGCAGGCCATCGCTTTGATATCTGGTCCCTGCGGCATCCGACTGATGTGAAACGCCACCCGCTGCATGATCGGTTCGAGGGTCGGGTGCACTATCTGCCCGAATACCTTTACCAAGAGCCTGATCGCGTCCGGGCTGCCAGGCACCTGGCCCAAGGCTTACCCGGCTATGCTCAGGCCTATCGGGTCTGGCGTGCTGACCTGCGTCGTGACCCGACGCATAACCGCATTCGACGCTTTGGGCAGGCGTGCGTTCTGGCCGCCGAACTGCCGCAGGCGACGCGGGCGTTGTATGCCCATTTCATGCATACGCCATCATCCGTCGCCCGCTATGCAGCCATCATGCGCGGCCTGCCCTGGAGCTTTTCCGCCCACGCCAAGGACATTTGGACTTCGCCCGATTGGGAAAAATCCGAAAAACTGCGGGCCAGCACGCATGGCGCTGCGTTTGGCGCGACCTGTACCGCAGTCGGGGCGGAACACCTACGCAGTCTGGCCGACGATCCAAGGCGGGTTGATCTGATCTATCACGGGTTGGACCTGGCGCGGTTCCCGCCCCCACCAGATCGAACGCCCCGCGCCCCGAATGACCCGTTTCATATGCTGTCCGTTGGGCGGCTGGTCGAAAAGAAGGGGTTCGACCGTCTGATCGACGCACTTGCCATGCTACCGGGCGAGCTGAACTGGCACTGGACGCATATTGGTGGCGGCACCTTGGGAAAGGCCCTGCAGGAACGCGCGCTGGCCGCCGGGGTCGCGCATCGGATCACGTGGAAAGGTGCCTGCGACCAGCCGGAAGTCATCGCTGCCATGCGCGAAGCCAACTTGTTTGTGCTGCCCAGCCGCATCGCGTCAGATGGGGATCGGGACGGCTTGCCCAACGTGCTGATGGAGGCCGCGTCCCAGCGCCTGCCGATCCTGTCCACACCCATCTCCGCGATCCCGGAGTTCATCGAAACCGGGCGGCATGGCGTTTTGTCCGACGATGATCCTGCGGCCTTGGCTTCCGCTATGATCCAGATGGCCACCGATCCCGGCGAAACCGCAGCAATGGCAGACGCTGCCTATGACCGGCTCATCGCCGATTTTCGGATGGATCCAGGCATCGCGCGTCTTTCCCAGCGGCTCAACGCCCTTGGCGCGGGTCCGGACTAATGGCGCGCGTCGCCTTTTACACGCCAATGAAATCACCGGACAGCCCGGTTCCTTCGGGTGACCGTGAAATGGCGCGCAACCTGATGCAGGCCATTGGCGCGCAAGGTGACACGGTTGATCTGGTGTCGCGCCTGCGTATCTACGACAAGAACGGCGACACCGACGTCCAAGAGGCATTGCGCAAGCAAGCCGAGACAGAGTCGCAGAGACTGATTACAGAATTGCCTACGGAAACGGCGCTTTGGGTGACCTATCACAACTATTACAAAGCGCCGGACCTACTGGGCCCCCGCGTGTGCAATGCCCGCAACATCCCTTATGTGCAATTGGAAAGCACGCGCGCCACAAGCAGATTGAAAGGCCCATGGGCCGGGTTCGCGCAAGCTGCACACGATGCATGCGACGCTGCCCAGGTGATCTATTACCACACCGCCAACGACCTGATTACGCTGGAACGGGAAAGGTTTGGAAACCAACGTTTGGTGGAACTGCCCCCGTTCCTACCACTTTCAGAACTGCCGGCCCTATCAACATGCACAGGACCGATGCTGACGGTTGGAATGATGCGGCACGGCGACAAGCTGGCTTCATACGAGATTTTGGCGCAATCGCTGGATCATTTACAGGGCGATTGGTCCTTGAAATTAGCGGGGGATGGTCCGGCCCGCGCAGAGGTCGAAGCGTTGATGTCCCCCTTCGGTTCAAAGGTGCAGTTTCTGGGTCAACTGGATCGGGACGCGTTGCAGGCCCATTACCACACCGCGTCCCTGCTGGTTTGGCCCGGCGTGAATGAGGCCTATGGAATGATCTATCTAGAAGCACAAGCCAATGGTGTTCCGGTTGTGGCTCAGGACAGGCCGGGCGTTCGTGATGTTTTGGCTCCGGGTGACTATCCGTCGGTGGAATCCGGTCCTTCTGCGTTGGCTACGCGCCTTCAAGACCTGCTGAATGACAAGCCGCTGCGCCAATCAATCGGACGTATGTCGCGCGAACGGATTGCGTCACGACACCTCATGCCTGCGGCCACTGACAGGTTCTGGCAGGCCGCACGGCCATTGATTGAGGGACGCCAATGACCCGCCTTGCACTGCTGCGCCACGGACATACGGAGTGGAACCGCGCCGGTCGCATACAGGGGCGCAGCGACATCCAACTCGACGAAGAAGCGCGCCAGGACTTGTCGACCTACAGCCTGCCGCAACCGTGGGACACGGCGGACATTTGGTCCAGCCCGCTTGCGCGGGCCCGCGAAACAGCCCAGTTGGTATCAGGACAGGACCCCATGATGTCCGCTGCACTGACCGAAATGAACTGGGGCGACTGGGAAGGTCTGCGCGGTGTCGACCTGATCGCTGATACGGGCAGCGGCTATCGTCATATCGAGGATTGGGGATGGGATTTTCGACCTCCGAACGGGGAAAGCCCTGCGGATGTGAAGATGCGATTGCGCCCGTGGCTGGACTCAATGCGCGCAGATACCGTAGCGGTCTGCCATATCGGTATAATGCGGGTCATTATGGCCCTGGCTTGGGGTTGGGATTTTAGCGGGGTTCCCCCCTTCAAAATCAAGCGCAACCGCCTGTATATCATTGATATGGAT
This sequence comes from Ruegeria sp. HKCCA5491, assembly GCF_013034565.1. Taxonomy (NCBI): domain Bacteria; kingdom Pseudomonadati; phylum Pseudomonadota; class Alphaproteobacteria; order Rhodobacterales; family Roseobacteraceae; genus Ruegeria; species Ruegeria sp. HKCCA5491. The sequence continues at coordinate 16,298 of NZ_WQGG01000012.1, read as the reverse complement.
ACAATGCGCCCCGACCCCGAGCCCGTCCGCCTGATCCGGGCAGAGGTTCCCGAATGAAAGTGATGATCGTCGTCACCCATCTGCTGGGGACAGGGCACCTGAGCCGCGCTCTCACGTTGGGGCGGGCCTTTGCGCATGACGGCCATCAAGTCCTGCTGGTTTCCGGCGGGATGCCCGCGCCGCAACTGGACAGCGCCGGAATGACGGTGTTCGGGTTACCACCTTTGCGATCGGACGGCACGGATTTCACACGACTGCTGACCCAAACAGGCGACGTTGCCGATGACGCCTATGTGCAGGCACGTAAACGGGCGCTGGTAGAGGCGGTGCGATCCTTTGCGCCGGATATTCTAATCACCGAGCTTTATCCCTTTGGGCGCAGGTCGTTGACGGGTGAATTCAGCGCAGCAGTTGAAGCGGCACAGGAACTGCCTGCCAAACCCGTCATCCTGGGATCTGTGCGGGATATTCTTGCTCCGCCGTCCAAGCCTGCAAAGGCTGAACGCACCGAACAGATCGTGCTGGGAATCTATGACGGCATTTTGGTCCATTCCGATCGGAAAGCCGTATCGTTAGATCTAAGCTGGCCTGTCTCGGAACAGCTTGAGAAACGGCTATTCTACACAGGCTTCGTTGCGCCCAATGCACCTGATCCGCACCCCGACGCCATGGGTCGGGGCGAAGTGCTTGTCAGCGCCGGAGGGGGATCGGTGGGGCAACCGATCTTTCGCGCGGCCATCGAAGCCGCCAGAAAGACGTCCAGCAGGCGCTGGCGCCTGCTGGTCGGTGGACAGGACGCAAGCGAACGCATTGATCACCTGTCCCAATACGTTGGCGACGCTCCGGTAACACTTGAAAGAGTACGACCAGATTTCCGTCAAATGCTGCCCCACGCGGCCGCATCGGTTAGCATGTGCGGATATAACACCGCGCTCGACATCCTTCAGACCGGAACAGCCGCAGTATTCGTGCCATTCGATGATGGCAAAGAGGTTGAGCAAACCTTACGCGGGCGAAGTCTTTCAAACCTGCCCGCAATTGACGTTCTGCCAAGTCAGGACCTGAACGGCGACACGTTGGCGACGGCGGTAGGCCGGGTTATTGATGCCCCAACCAGACCAGCCGCAGAATTTGGGTTTAACGGTGCAGCAAAGTCTGTGGACATCGCCAAGACCCTTTGGGAGCGGCGCACATGATCGTCGATTGGCGTCCTTTGATGGTTGAACTTGAGATCTGGCACAACAAGGGCCTGTCGCTGCCTCTTTGGTGGCGCGACGACGATGCAACAACCACGACACAACAGCTTGATCGTCTGACGGCCCTGTCAGATAGGCTTGGTTTGCCAGTGCATCTGGCGGTAATCCCACATGACGCGGGCGACGCGCTGACGGACCATGTCACTGACAACCCCTGCCTGATCCCGGTCGTTCATGGATGGGCCCATCAAAACCACGCACCGCAGGGCGAGAAGAAATCAGAATTCCGCCTGCACCGACCTATGTCAGAGATACTGAAGGATGCACAAAACGGGCTGGACCGATTGAAAGTATCGTTCGGCGAAAGGTTGTGCCCGATGTTCGTACCGCCATGGAACCGAATTGCCCCAGACGTGGTAAAAGAACTGCCCGATTTGGGTTACCAGTTTTTGTCTACTGCCACACCGCGAAACGCCGCTTACCCGGTGTCAGGACTTCAGCAGGTCAATACGCATCTTGATCCGATTGACTGGCGCAGAACACGGGGATTGATCGCCCCGGACGTCCTGATCAACCAAGCCGTGGACCTGCTGCGGGATCGCCGTGAGGGGCGTACCGACAACGCTGAACCCTTTGGTGTTCTGACCCATCACCTTGTTCATGACGAAGACATCTGGACATTCACACGAGACCTGTTGCACCGGCTTCTGGATGGGCCTGCCGTTATCTGGACCGCGCTGCAAAACGACACAAAACGGAGACCCGAATGAGCCGACTGGATTCCATGCTGCGCCGCCTGACGGCCCAAAGAGATGGGCTGGACTGGGCAGCCGAACAGATATCCGACATCATCGGGGACGTTCTGGATATGGGTCTGGGAAACGGTCGAACCTATGATCACCTCAGAGAAATCTTGCCGGACCGCCGCATCTGGGTGATGGACCGGGTTCTGCAATGCCATCCATCCAGCACTCCGCCGCCCGAGGATTTTTTGCAGGGCGAAGCGGAACCCATGCTCGAAAAGCTGGCCGCTGGTGGGCAAAAAATGGCGATGGCACACTATGATTTTGGGCGCGGCATCAAGGACGAGGATGTGGCCGAAGCGGCTCGTCTCAGCCCCCTTATAGCGCGCGTAATGCGTCCGGGCGGGCTATTGATCTCGGGTCAGCCCTTGGTGGGGTTCGACCAGATTAGCGGCCCGGACACCATCGCCCCGGACCGGTACCTGTTCTACAGAGCCTGATCAGGCCACACGGCGTCCACGCGACCAGACACCATTTAGCGCAGGCGCGCCCTCGCGCATTCGGAACCGAATGACGTCCGCGCGGGCCCCGACGCGCAATTCGCCGCGATCATTCAATCCGACGACCTGTGCAGGCGTCTGCGTCACGGTCCGCAATCCACGTGCCATGTCCCCCCACATCTCGCCCAATTGCGCCGCCGACAGCAAAAGAGCGGCAGGCACATAGTCTGACGACAGAATGTCGAGATGCCCAAGCTCGGCCAGTTCATGCGCCGCGACATTGCCGGAATGGGACCCGCCCCGGATGACATTCGGAGCGCCCATCATCACCTTGATTCCGTGATCGTGGCAGGCACGGGCGGCCTCAACCGTTGTGGGGAATTCGGCCAACGTAATTCCATGCCCTGCGGATGTGCGCACTTGCGCAGCCGTGGTATCATCGTGGCTCGCCAACATCGCGCCAAAGCGCCGGGCGGCCTTGACCGTTTCGACTTCGTGCCTGTCGCCAAAGCGTTCGCGCAACGCCTTGAGTTGGGCGACATGCTGAAGAAAGTCGTCATCATTCATGCCATGCTTGCCCTTCATATAAGCCTCAAGCTGGGTCATGTCCCGAAACTGCCGCTGGCCGGGGGTATGATCCATCAGCGAAACAAGGCCCACACGGTCGCCTGCGTCAAACTCGTCAAGCTCCTCGACCAGTGTCTCGGAACAGACCTCTGCCCGAAGGTGCAGGAAATGGCTGATCTTCAGCGCGTCCTGCTCGCGCAGTTGCCAAAGCTCGCGGGACAGGTCGCGCGCATATTTCTTATAGCGCTGGCCGCTGGGGATCGAGCCGATGCGCATGGCGTCAAACACGGTGGTGATCCCTGTGCTGGCCAGTTCAGCATCATGCGCGAGGATGGCCGCTGCGTGGGGCCAGTCGACCTTGGGGCGCGGCTGAATGTGACGTTCCAGATTGTCGGTGTGCAATTCGACTAGTCCGGGGCAAACATAATCTCCTTCGCAGTCAATCGCATCTACAGGAATCGCAGCACCCGACGCGACCTCGATAATTGTCTCACCCGCAATCCGAACGCTGCCAGTTAGCGTCTCGTTGGGAAGAACGAGTGTGGCATTGGCAAGGATCATTTCTTCTGTCATCTGAACTTCACACGGTTTGAGCTATTGGGAAGGCCACGCATAGGAGGCCAATGTGACATTCACGCGATACGCAATCTATTTTGCGCCCCCGGCCGAGGCCGGTTGGACAAAATTTGCGACCCAATGGCTGGGTTGGGACATGGAGACCGGACAGGCCGTGGCCCATCCGGACATCGCCGGGGTTGACGTTTCCTCGGTGACTGAGGTTCCGCGAAAATACGGGCTGCATGCGACGATGAAGCCTCCATTCCGACTGGCGGTCGGGCAGTCGTTTGACGGTCTGAACGCGGCCTGTGCTGAATTTGCGACCACACGCGCGCCTGTGGTTCTGGACGGGCTTGAGATCGCACGTCTTGGCCGGTTTCTGGCTCTTCGCCCTGTCGGAGACACCACCGACCTGAATGCTCTGGCCGCTGGCTGTGTTCGGGAACTGGACGCATTTCGCGCACCAGCGCCCCAATCCGAACTTGACCGCCGGCGCGGCGCAGGTCTGATCCCGGAACAAGAGGCCAATCTCGTGCAATGGGGCTATCCCTACGTGATGGAGGCATTCCGCTTTCACATCACACTCAGCGGGCGTCTGGACAAACCTACGCTGTCCAAGGTGCAGAATACGCTGGAAGACCGGCTTATGCCTTTGCTGCCAAACCCGTTTCAGATCAAGGATCTGGCCCTTGTGGGCGAGGCTGAGGATGGGTGCTTTCACATGATCCATCGTTACGTCCTTTCCGGCTGAAGCCGGTTCAGAATAGTATCAATCGTGTGATCCAACGGGCCGGAATTATCGACCTCAAAGACCTGCACAAGGCCTTCGGGCAAATTGGTTTCCGCACGCGCCAAACGTCGTTCTTGTTCGGCTGCGCTTTCACGCCCACGGCTTGCTAGTCGTTGGGCAAGAACCTCGGGGTCGGCGGTCAGCGAGATTACGATCAGATCGCCGAACACCTCCTGCGCCCGAAGCAAGACAGCGCGCGACAGGTTCACAAGTACCGCATCAACGGTTTGTCTGAAGGTCTCGATCGAACGCGGGACGCCATAATTCAGCCCATGTGCCGACCAGTGCAAAATAAACGCATCGTCGGCCACCATGTGTTGAAAGGCATCTTCAGCGACCCGGTCAAAATCTTCGCCCTCTTCGCCCTTTGGCCGGGTAATCACGCGCCGCACTCTTAGAATTCCAGGCGTACGCGCAACCAGTGCCTCCATCACGCTGTCCTTGCCCACCCCGGACGGGCCGACAATCGCTATGACCGGGGCGCGGGTCATGCGGCCTTTCCCGGTGTGAACCCTGACACGTCGATTTCCCGATCACACACACGACTCCGAGCTTCGACATCGTGGAAAATACCGACGATGGCAGCGCCGCGCTCTTTGGCCTCTTCGATCAGGGACAATACTGTCTCACGGTTCTGCGCGTCCAGCGAGGCGGTCGGCTCGTCCAGCAACATCGCGGGATAGGTATGCGCAAAGCCGCGCGCAATGTTCACGCGCTGCTGTTCACCGCCTGAAAACGTCGTTGGACTAAGCTGCCAGAGCCGTTCGGGTATGTTCAACCGGGCCAGCAATGCGGCCGCCCGATCCAGCGCCGCTTGCTTTTCGGTTCCGATTGCAAGCAACGGTTCCGCCACCACGTCAAGCGTTGGGACGCGCGGAACAACCCTGAGGAACTGGCTGACATATCCTAGCGTTTCGCGCCGAAGCGCCAAGATCTGGCGCGGCTCGGCCCGCGCCACATCCAGCCCGCCGACCAGAACCTGCCCGGATGCAGCCAAATAGTTACCGTAGATCACCCGCATCAGGGTCGACTTGCCCGCGCCGGAAGCCCCCGTCAGCGCGACGCATTCTCCGGGCGAGACACTAAGCGTCGCGCCCTCCATCACCGGAATGACTGCGCTGCCCTGATTGTGCAGGGTAAAACTTTTGTTCACACCAATCAGTTCAATCATTGCCCTATCCCTTCAAACCTGCAGCACGCTTGAAACAAGCAACTGCGTGTAGGCATGTTGCGGATCGTCCAGAACCTGATCGGTCAATCCTGCCTCGACCACGTGGCCGTCCTTCATCACCATCAGCCGGTCCGCCAGCAACCGCACCACGGCCAGATCATGAGTGACGATGATGGCACTCAGCCCCATCTCGCGGACCAGACCACGCAACAAGTCCAGCAGCCGGGCCTGCACCGACACATCCAGCCCGCCCGTCGGTTCGTCCATGAACACCAGCCGGGGGCCGGTCACCAGATTGCGCGCGATTTGCAACCGCTGTTGCATCCCGCCTGAAAATGCCGTCGGGCGGTCATCCACCCGACTTCCGTCAATCTCGACACGGCCCAGCCAATCAATCGCCCGGTCGCGGATCTGACCATAGTGACGGTCGCCGACGGCCATCAGGCGCTCGCCAATATTGCCGCCAGCGCTGACGGACATGCGCAGCCCGTCGCGTGCATGCTGATGAACAAAGGCCCAGTCCGTCCGGCCCAGCATCCGTCGTTCAGGTTCCGACATGGTCACCGTATCCACAGGCCCGTCCGCGCGTGTGTCAAAAACAACCTGTCCTGCGTCAGGCTCCAGATGACCGGCCAAACAATTCAGCAACGTCGATTTGCCCGAACCGCTTTCACCGACGATCCCCATGACCTCGCCCGGGTAAAGATCGAAGCTGACGCCCGAACATCCGATCCGGGTTCCGTATCGTCTCTCGACGTCTTTGACTTGTAGCAGAGGGGTCATGCTGCAACCTCCTTGGTCATGCGACCTGTGTGGCCCGCTTCACGTCGGGAGCGGCAGTAATCGGTGTCAGAGCAGACAAACATTCGGCTGCCCGCATCATCGGTGATAACCTCGTCCAGATAACTGTCTTCGGCCCCGCACAGATCGCAGGGGTGGTCGGCTTTCGTGGCCTCAAAGGGGTAATCCTCAAAATCCAGGGACACGACCTTGGTGTGTGGCGGTACGGCATAGATACGCTGTTCGCGCCCGGCCCCGAACAGTTGGATCGCGTCCATCTCAAGCTTGGGGTTGTCGAATTTCGGGATCGGAGATGGATCCATCACATACCGCCCCGACACCTTCACCGGATAGGCGTATGAGGTTGAAATCGCCCCATGCTGGCTGATGTCCTCGTACAGTTTCACATGCATCAGCCCATATTCTTCAAGGCTGTGCATCTTGCGGGTCTCGGTCTCGCGCGGCTCCAAAAAACGCAGTGGTTCGGGGATCGGCACCTGATAGACAAGGATCTGATCCTCGCGCAGCTTGGCCTCGGGGATGCGGTGGCGAGTTTGGATGACACTCGCCTTTTCGGTTTCCTCGGTGGTTTCGACGCCTGCCGTGTTCTCAAAGAACTTGCGGATCGAAACGGCATTCGTGGTGTCATCCGCGCCTTGGTCGATCACCTTGAACGTGTCATCCGGGGTCAGAGTCGCGGCCGACACCTGCACCCCACCCGTACCCCAGCCATAGGGCATCGGCATTTCACGACTGGCAAAAGGCACCTGATAGCCGGGCACCGCCAGACCTTTGAGGATGGCGCGGCGGATCATACGCTTGGTCTGTTCGTCCAGATAGGCAAAATTGTATTCGCTCATTCCGCTGCCTCCTTCGGCGTGATGCGATCTTCGGCTTCGCGACGCAGCTTTCGAACCAGTTCCAACTCGGACTGGAAATCCACGTAATGCGGCAGCTTGATATGTTCGAGGAACCCTGTGGCCTGAATGTTGTCGGCGTGGCTCAGGACAAACTCCTCATCCTGCGCCGGGGCGCCGAGGTTGTCTTCGCCCAACTCTTCCCAGCGCAGGGCGCGGTCGACCAAAGCCATCGCGATGGACTTGCGCTCGGACTGACCAAAGACCAGGCCATAGCCCCGGGTGAACTGGGGCGGTTCAATTTTTGATCCTTTGAACTGGTTGACCGTTTCGCATTCGGTCAGTTCAACCTCACCAATGTCGATGGCGAATCCCAGTTCCGGGATGTCCATCTCAACCGTGACCTTGCCGATGCGCAATTCCCCGACAAACGCATGGTTGCGGGCGTATCCGCGCTGGGTCGAGTATGCCATGCCCAAAACGAAGCCTTCATCACCACGCGTCAGGGATTGAAGCCGCAGCGGACGGTTGGACGGAAATTCCATCGGTTGCCGGGTCAGATCGTCAGGGGTTTCATCGTTTTCGGGCTCATCCTGAATGATCCCCTCACCTTGCAGAAATTCCGTAAGATGCGGCGTCAGTTCATCGCGCGGAGCGCCCTTCGGCGCGTCGGGAACTTCCCCCTCGGCCGCCAGTTTGAAATCCAGCAAACGGTGTGTGTAATCGAAGGTCGGCCCAAGAACCTGTCCGCCCGGCGCATCCTTGAAGGTGGCAGAGACTCGTCTGTCGCACGCCATCGCACCCGTGGCCACCGGAATTGAATACCCAAACCGCGGCAGAGTTGTTCGGTACGCGCGGATCAGGAATATCGCCTCGATCAGATCGCCCCGCGCCTGCTTGATCGCCAAGGCCGCCAGATCGGGGTCGAACAGAGACCCCTCGGCCATGACCCGGTTCACGGCCAAGGAAAGCTGCTCGCGAATTTGCGCGATGCTCAACTCGGCCACATCCGTTGACCCCCGGCGTTCCTCGGCCAGCCAGGAATGAGCATTTTCGATGGCCTTTTCACCACCTTTGACTGCAACATACATCGCCTAACCCTCCGACCGAATTGTCGTGCTGCGCGGCAAGGCAGCAACTTTGCTACCGCAGGTGAAAAAGAAATCGCAGCCCAGAGGAAACAAAGACGAATTGGCCTGCAAAGCCGGGATATCCGGCAGGGACAAACGCGCTACATCCCTGATCCCCGGGCCACTGAGTGTTGCGCCTGCGTTGACCAATTCGGCGCATTCAACGATCAGGGTCGCGGACCGGTCCGGATATTCGGCCGTTCCAGTCCGATAGGCTGTCAGCTGCCCTAGATCCTGCCAGGTTCCCACGGCAAAATCCGCATCGGCAGCGCCCGTGGCCGGTGCGCCCGTGTGAAATGTCAGCCACTGGCGCACGGCGGGTGTATCGGCTGACCCGGCCAGATAAACGTTTGTCTCAGGATCGCAAAGCGTCAGCAATAACGTACCTGCGGCGACAGACAGCGGCTTGGGCGGCAGCCCACCGGTCAGTGATCGTATCTCGCCCGGTCGTGCCATCGCCGTCATCGCGGCCCGAAACGCGTGTGCGGCCTGAATCGGCGCCTCACTGAAACCGCCTGAGAACTGGGATTGCGTGGTCATCAATCCTCTCCCCGAACCAGAGTAAAGAACTCTACCTTTGTGGCGGCAGCCTTTGCCGCGCGGCTGGTTTTTGCGGCTTGCATCATTTCGGCCAGAGGCTCGATCACCTGTGACCGGACTTTTTCTGCAATGTCGGTCTGCATCAGCGCATCAATTAGCGCTGCCACCTCAGCCTTTGATTTAGAGCGACCCTGCACATATCCGTGCCCGACTGTCCCGTCATCCAGCGCCAATGAACAGCGCGTGACGGTCATTTCCCCAAGGTTAAACGCCGCGCCGGTTCCGCCAGTGCGCGCCCGCACCATGACCCCGCCCACTTCGGGTCGACGAAGCCACTCAAAATCAGGACGCAGGTCGAACTCGCCCCATTTCGCAATCAGCGCCTCGGACGGCACACGGGCCAGCAGGCCCATCCATTCCTTGCGCGCGATATCTTCTGTTTTCATCTGAACCACCATCAAACCCTCTTGGCCGGGTTGTCTATGCGCACTATACAACTAGACAAATAATACACCCAGCCGGGGCGACTCGCAATCCGGGGAACTGTGAAGATTTGGTGACATGAGAAAAACTCCGGTCTGGAAAAGCATCGCATTAAGCCTGACATCGGACATCGCCGAAGGGCGGTACAAAACCGGTGACCAACTTCCGACCGAGGCGCAGATGGCCTCGCAGCATGGCGTTAACAGGCATACCGTTCGGCGCGCATTGTCGGACCTGTCCGATCAGGGATTGGTGCATTCCAGACGCGGCGCAGGCGTGTTCGTGACCGCGCGTCCAACGGATTACCCAATCGGAAAACGCGTGCGGTATCACCAGAGCATATCGGCCAGCGGCAAGATCCCCGGAAAGAAGATACTGACACTCACCACCCGAACAGCAGACAACTCCGAAGCCGAGGCGTTGCACCTTGAGCCGGGCGCGACAGTTCATGTCTACGATGGTCTGTCATTGGCTGATGGTCAGCCCATTGGTCTGTTTCAAAGTGTATTTCCAGCCGACCGCCTGCCCAATATCCTTGTGGCCCTGTCCGAGACGCAATCGGTGACAAAAGCCCTGCAAGTGTGCGGCGTTCAGGATTACACCCGCGTCTCAACCCGCCTGACGGCGCGGGCTGCGACGGCCACGCAAGCCCTGCACCTCCGCCTGACCGAGGGCGCACCGGTTCTGTATTCCACAGGCATTAACGCCGACACAAACGGCGTGCCCGTGGAATATGGCCGGACGGTGTTCGCGGGCGACCGCGTGACGCTGACATTGAACGAAGACTGAGTTGAAATCTGTACCTGCCTTCAATGACCGTAGCGGCCAAGATCGGCAGTATCAGCAGGCGGGAACGCTTTCATATTTATCTAAAAACGCCTCGGCCCCCAGCGCGCGAAAATCCGGCAGCGCTGCGCGAAGACGCGCATTGTCCCAGTCCCACCAAGCAAGGTTCATCATCCGCTCGGCCACGGCCTCGGGGTACCGGCGTCGGATCGGTTGTGCCGTGACGCCGCCGACGATTGTATAGGGCGCGACGTCTTTGGTAACGATCGCACCCGATGCGACGACTGCGCCGTGACCAATGGTAACTTCGGGTTTGATGATTGCCGCGTGTCCAATCCAGGTATCATGCCCGATCGTCGTGACCCGGCTTGCGCGACGGGCAAACCATTGGGCGTCGTCCTCGGCATCATTCCAATAATCAGCCGACCGATAGAGAAAATGGTGCAGCGATGCTTTCTCCATCGGGTGATCCGTTGCCCCAATCCGGGTAAAGCTGGCTATATTGGCAAATTTCCCGATCTCGGCATTGGCAATGTCACAAGTTCGATCACAATACGAGTAATCCCCGACCACGGAATTCGCGACCCGCGTCCCTGCTCCGATCTCAACATACGCGCCAAATGCACTGTTCGAGATCGTGCAACCGGGGTGAATGAAAGGTTGATCCGAACGAAGACGCGCCATCTTTTGATCCCTCTGCCTGTGCCAGTTCAGCCTGCTTTGACGGGCTTTGCCTTCTTACGTTTGGGCGAAGTTTCCCCCTGGATCAGACGCCTGCGCAACCAACCCGAGAACCAATCCATCAGCATAACCATCAGGATGATCAGGACGATGTAATAAGCGACCTCTTCCCAGTCTTTCTGCGTGATGATCGCTTGGGTCAGCAGCAATCCGATCCCACCACCCGTGATGGCACCGATCACGGTCGCGCTGCGCGTGTTGGATTCAAGGAAATACAGCAACTGGCTGAGCAGCACGGGTGTCACCTGCGGGATCACCCCAAAACGATACCGTTGCGGCGCGTTGGCCCCCGTGGACTGGACGCCTTCAATCTGTTTCTGATCGACATTTTCCAACGCTTCCGAGAAGATTTTGCCGAAGGTTCCGGTATCGGTCACCAGAATGGCCAGCGCGCCCGTCAGCGGACCGGGACCAAACGCCCGTGCCAGCACAACGGTCCAGATCAAGGCATCTACGCCACGGACAAAGTCGAACACGCGGCGGGTCATAAACCGAACCGACCTCAGCGGGTTGAAGTTGCGCGTTGCAAGGAAGGCCAGCGGCAGCGCGACCATGCCTGCACCCAGCGTACCAAGGAAGGCCATCAGAATCGTCTCGAAAATGGCCCATGCCACGTCCTGATGCCGCCACATCTTGTTGGTCCAGAAATCGTTCAGGATCGCCCTCGCCTCACCATTCGCGGCCAGCCCAACCAGTTGCGGGAAGGATTTACCGTAGTAGGGGCTGTCGAGAGTAAAGAAGAACAGCTCCCATCCGGTGAAGTAGCGGAAGACTTCGGACCGGTTCCGCGTCGCCGTCAGCCGCCCCGCATCCGTCGTGATCGCCATCCTGTTTTTCGAGATGTTGATCCAGTCCGGCACATCGCCAGCAGGCAGTTCGGCCTGTACACCTGCTGCACGCGTGGGTGTGGCACGGACAGTGCCGTATCCGGGGATATCGTATTCGACGGTCTCGGGGCCGAACCGCACGACGTGACCGTCCTCCAGATCAATCACCGTGGTTTCGCCCAGCGTGACCCAATCTGGCGCTTCGCCCACGGGATAGGCACCCTTGCGCTCGCCTTCGATAGCGGCTGAGATTTCTCCGGTGCGGTTATCGCGCTCGATATGGGTTTTGTAGCTATAGCTGTCGGCCACCAACGTCTTGCCGTTTTCCCAATTCGCACGCTCGGCCAGACCGGGCACGTCGAAAGCGAAGAACACATAGATCAGATAAGCCAGCACCAGCGACGGCAGACCGAAATTCACAAGACGTTTGCGGCTGAACAGATGGTCAGCTTCGGCCTTCAGCTCATCAATGGTCAGATTTGTGGCGAAGGTGCTCATGCCCGCGCTCCTTTCTCGGATCCGTGAGTCAGGCGATCACGCAGATGACCCGAGATTTGGTCGACGACAACGATGGTGACAAACAGCAACAGGAAGATCGCGGCAGCCTCATCATAGCGCCCCTGCCCCCATGACATCGAATTGCGCAGCTCGTACCCCAGACCACCCGCGCCGACGAAGCCCAGAATGGCCGAGGCGCGGATGTTGATCTCGAACCGCAGCAAGGCATAGCTGACATAGTTCGGTCCCACCTGAGGGATCACACCCAGATACATCCGCTGTGACCAGTTGGCCCCGACCGAATGCAGCCCCTCGACCGGCTTCAACGATGCGTTCTCGTTCACCTCGGAAAACAGCTTACCCAGCGCTCCTGCCGTATGGATTGCTATGGCGATCATCGCTGGCACCGGACCGCCGCCCAGAATAAAGATCAGGACCAGCGCGATCACAATCTCAGGAATTGCGCGGCAAATATCGGCAATACGCCGGAACAGCGGGATCAGCGCAGGCCAGAGCGCCATACCCCGTGTGGACATCAGCGCCAGGAACGTACCCGCAATAGTGCCGATCAACGTGGACGCAGCAGCAATGTTGATCGTCTCGACCAGCGCCGGGAAGAACTTGATCAAGTTGGCGGGCAGCGCGTCGATCTTGTCCCAGGCCTCGGACAGAACTTCGGCGGGGTAGTCAAAGATGCGGTGCCAGCCGTCCACAAAGCTGCCTGCGTTGCGGTCATCGGCGGTGCGAAACCCTGCAGCCATCAACGCCACGAATACGATCAGAAGGATACCACCATAGACCCGCTTGCGTCGCGTCATCTCGGAATAGTCGGCCCGGATCTGGTCGACGGTTGGGGGCCCTGCGGTCAGGTCTGTCATGGAATGCTCCTGAGTGGGAAACGGGGCCCGGTTTCGACACCGGACCCCGGTCTTTGGGGTATGCAGGCTTAGTTGGACTTCAGCTTGCGTGCTTCGATGATGATCTCATACGCCTCGTGGGTGATCGGCTCGAACGCCTTTGCTTCACCCGCGGCAACGCCATAGAAACACTCGCGGTCTTTCTCGGCCAGACCCGCCATCAGAGCAGTCATTTTCTCTTTCACATCCGCAGGCAGGGCGGTGCGCAGCACAACCGGGCCTTCGGGGATCGGCTTGGATTTCCAAATCTGGACCATGTCGTTCATGTCAACCAGACCGGCATCAACAGCACGGCGCAGCGCGCCCGACTTATAGCCGTCTTCCCAATCGCCCAGCCCGTCAGCCCAGGTCACGCCGCCATCAACATCGCCGTTGTTTACGGCAACGATGGTCTGCTCATGGCCGCCGGTGAATTTCACCTCACCAAAATAGTCGCCCGAGTCCATGGTCGCGCCAGTGGCGGCAGGGATTTCGATGGACGGGATCAGGTAGCCCGAGGTCGAGTTCGGATCGCCAAAGCCGAAGGTCTTGCCCTTCATGTCGTCCAACGAGGTGATGCCGCTGTCCTTACGGGCAAATCCGATCGAGTAGTAGCCATGGCCGCCGTCGGTGTTGACCTTGACCAGAACCGGCTCAACCGCTTCGGGGTCGGACAGATAGGTTTTCGCATAGCCCGAGGCACCCAGCCACGCCATGTCGATGGTGCCGCCCAGCAGACCCTGGATCACGCCGTCATAATCGGCAGGCGCAAACAGCTTGGTTTCCACACCCAGCGCTTCTTCGGTGTATTCGCGCAGGCATTCGTTGTTGTTCAAACGGTCCTGAGCGTTTTCACCGCCCAGAATGCCGATGCGAAATTCGTTGATATCCGCAGCCATGGCTGGGGCGGCGATCGCAGTTGTCGCAACAAGGGCAGCAATCAGTTTTTTCATCTGTCTCTCTCCGGTTTGATATGCCGGCCTTTCATCGGCCGGTCGATGAAAGGGGGGATCGGCTCAGACGGTTGCTTCCGCTTCCATCAGGGCCTTTTGAGTCGCATCCAGCGTCTCGATCTCGGTCGATGTCGCCTCTTCCGAGAAGCTGGCATCGGCTCCGTAAATCTCACGCGCGACACCGGTTGTCAGTTGTTCGGGCAGGCCGTCGAAAACGATACGCCCGTCGCGCATTCCAACGACGCGGTCGCAATAGCGGCGTGCGGTGTCCAGCGTGTGCAGGTTGGCGATGACTGTCCGGCCGTCCTCTTCATGGATGCGGCGCAACGCCTGCATGACGACCTGAGCGTTCATCGGGTCAAGTGAGGCGATCGGTTCATCTGCCAGAATGATGCTTGGATCCTGCATCAAGGCGCGCGCAATGGCGACACGTTGTTGCTGACCGCCCGACAACGCCTCGGCCCGTTTGGGTGCGTGTTCGGCGATGCCCAAACGATCCAGAATGTCGATTGCGCGGTGGATATCGTCCATCGGAAACAGATTGAACATGGTGGCCAGCGTTGAATGCCGGTTCAGCGTGCCATGCAGAACGTTTGACACCACGTCCATGCGCGGCACCAGATTGAACTGCTGAAAAATCATCGCGCAATCGGCTTGCCACGCGCGCTTTTCGCGACCTTTCAGTTTGGTTACATCGCGGCCTTCAAAAATGATCTCTCCGTCGCTGGCGTCTGTCAGGCGGTTGATCATGCGCAAGAGGGTCGACTTACCTGCGCCCGAGCGTCCAATGATGCCGATCATGCACGGCTTGTCGACGTCCAGCGAAGCAGCATCCACAGCCGTATTTTCGCCAAAGCGTTTCGTCAGTTTTTCTATTCGCAGCACGAGCCACCCCCAAATGTGTTGGCGGCTAGCTAAAGGCGGTGTTCAACGGCTGTGTGTCGATTGGGTGAAAGTTTTGTAACGCAGCGCTCGCTGTTGTTGGCCCTACCCTTCCCCGCATATCGCAGGTATATGCGGGCCGACTCTTTATCCTGACACGAGGCCAAACATGTCCTTTGACCGCAGCATCAAAATCGCTCCGTCGATTCTGTCCGCCGACTTTGCCAATTTCGGCGCCGAGATTCAGGCGATCGAAGCACAGGGCGCAGATTGGGTCCATGTTGACGTGATGGATGGCCATTTCGTGCCAAACCTGACCTTTGGCCCCCCCGCCGTCAAAGCGTTTCGTCCTCATGTAAAAACGGTGATGGACGTGCACCTGATGATCACGCCTGTAGATCCGTATATTGACGCCTATGCAGATGCCGGTGCAGACATCCTCACAGCCCATGTCGAAGCTGGCCCGCACACGCACCGCACGTTGCAGGCCATTCGTGCCGCTGGCATGAAAGCTGGCGTTGCCCTCAATCCCGGCACCCCGGCCGAAGCGGTCGAGCATCTGCTGGACCTGACTGATCTTGTTTGCGTCATGACAGTGAACCCCGGCTTCGGCGGCCAGAAATTCATCGACCTGACCGAAAAGGTGCGCCGCCTGCGTCAGATGATCGGTGACCGCCCTATCCATATTGAGATTGACGGCGGTGTGGACCCGAACACAGCCCCTCTGGTCGCGGCTGCGGGCGCGGACGTGCTGGTTGCGGGATCTGCTGTCTTCAAAGGCGGCTCGGTTTCACAACCGGACGTTTATGGGGACAACATCCAGGCTGTTCGTGCAGCGGCAAAAGCTGCGATTTGATTTGCATACCATGGCCCAGCGGAAACGCTGGGCCATTGCGCCAGACGCACAGCGGATATGACCGGGCGGGGCTAGCTGGCAAATACACGGGTGCGTAGATTGTACTGGTTCAATCAAAACGCAACGAAACGCTCTTATGCCCAAATCCACCGTTTACCGCCCGCATGACCTTAGCCCTGCCGCATTGTGGCAACTGCTGAGTCGTCGCCTCCGTTCCAACCTGCGCAGACTGTCTGAAACCAGATCGGCAACCCGCAGAATCCGCGCCTATTGGCTGATGAGTGATGCCGAACTGCGCGCGCGCAGTCTTAAACGCGAAGATATCGTTCGGTTGGTATTGGCTGGCGTAATCTAAGCCGATCAGAGGGTTTTGTCCTGCATAGCCAAGTTTATGCACCCACGACACAATCCAAGTAAAAAGGCCGCCCCCTGAGGGAGCGGCCTTCTTTAGTTTTATCGATGCGCCGGGCTGAAGCCCGTCCTACCGATTATTCGATGATTTTCGACACAACGCCGGCGCCAACGGTACGGCCGCCTTCACGGA